>PLXK01000126.1 GCA_003151415.1 Bacteroidota bacterium | reverse complement strand
TGAACTTGTTTCAGGTTCTCAAAATAGATGCTGAAACAAGTTCAGCATGACCAAACAACAAAACAAGAAACAAAACAACAAACAATTAATAATTAAAAAAACAGTATGAATGAATATGTAATTTATTTGGCTCCCGCATTAGGGATTTTGGGATTGATAGTAATGGCGGTAAAATCCTCTTGGGTAGGCAAGCAAGATGCAGGTGATGCAAAAATGCAGGAACTTGCCGGATATATTGCCGATGGAGCAATGGCATTTTTAAAAGCAGAATGGAAAGTACTAAGTATTTTCGTTGTGTTTGCAGCTGCGTTATTAGCATATTCCGGAACAGTTCATGAAATTAATGGTAAAGAAATTCATTCCAGCTGGATCATTTCAATTGCTTTTATAATTGGAGCAGTTTTTTCTGCAACGGCTGGTTATATAGGAATGAAGTTTGCTACAAAAGCTAACGTTCGTACTACACAGGCTGCTCGGACTAGTTTAGCTAAAGCTTTAAAAGTTTCTTTTACCGGCGGAACTGTTATGGGCTTAGGTGTTGCAGGTTTAGCAGTATTAGGTCTTGGCGGTTTGTTCATTGCCTTCTTACAAATATTTAGTGGTTTAGGTGCTAATACTGTAAAAACTGCCATTGAAGTTTTAACAGGTTTTTCTTTAGGTGCTGAATCAATTGCTTTGTTTGCAAGAGTTGGCGGTGGTATTTATACCAAAGCTGCCGATGTTGGCGCTGACTTAGTTGGTAAAGTGGAAGCAGGTATTCCTGAAGATGATGTTCGTAACCCCGCTACAATTGCCGATAACGTAGGTGATAACGTGGGTGACGTAGCTGGTATGGGAGCCGATTTGTTTGGTTCCTATGTGGCCACGATTCTTGCCACGATGGTTCTGGCTCAGGAAATCCGTTCTGACGACCATTTTGGCGGAATGGCCCCTCTGCTTCTTCCGATGCTCATTGCAGCCACCGGAATTGTGTTCTCCATCATCGGTACATTTTTTGTCCGCATCAAAGGCGAAACATCCAGTGTGCAGAACGCACTGAACATGGGTAACTGGTCTTCCATTATCCTCACTGCCATTGCTTCTTATTTCCTTGTCAACTGGTTATTGCCCGACACACTGACCTGGGTGAATCCTGAAAGAGGTGTTCCCTTTACAAAGATGCAGGTGTTCGGTGCAATCGGGGTAGGTCTTGTTGTCGGAACCCTGATGAGTCTGATCACAGAATATTACACAGCCATGGGCAAGCGCCCGGTGAATTCTATTATCCGTCAGAGTTCGACGGGTCATGCAACAAATATCATTGCCGGTCTGGCAGTAGGTATGGAGTCGACGGTTCTTCCTATTCTTGTGCTTGCAGCAGGTATTTACGGTTCTTTTGCTTTTGCCGGTTTGTACGGTGTGGCCATTGCCGCATCGGGTATGATGGCCACCACGGCCATGCAGCTTGCCATTGATGCTTTCGGCCCGATTGCCGACAACGCAGGCGGTATTGCCGAAATGAGCGGATTGCCCAAAGAAGTCCGTCAGCGCACCGACAATCTGGATGCAGTGGGCAACACGACCGCGGCAACAGGAAAAGGATTCGCCATCGCTTCTGCAGCCCTTACATCACTTGCACTTTTTGCAGCCTTCGTAGGTATCGCCGGTATTTCGCACATTGATATTTACAAAGCGAATGTCCTTGCCGGATTGTTCGTCGGCGCGATGATTCCTTTTATCTTCTCTTCACTTTGTATTGCAGCCGTTGGCCGTGCAGCCATGGCCATGGTCGAAGAAGTTCGCCGCCAGTTCCGCGAAATTCCGGGCATTATGGAATACAAGGCAAAACCTGAATATGAAAAGTGCGTGGAGATCTCCACAAAAGCCTCTATCCGCGAAATGATTGCTCCGGGTGCTATCGCTCTGATTACGCCGGTTGTTGTCGGTTTCATCTTCGGACCGGAAGTACTGGGCGGATTGCTGGCAGGTGTTACCGTTTCGGGAGTACTGATGGGTATGTTCCAATCCAATGCCGGTGGCGCCTGGGACAATGCAAAAAAATCTTTTGAAAAAGGCGTTGAGATCAACGGACAGATGTATTACAAAGGATCTGATCCGCACAAAGCTTCGGTTACCGGTGATACAGTAGGAGACCCTTTCAAAGATACTTCCGGACCATCCATGAACATTCTGATCAAATTAATGTCGATTGTTTCCCTGGTTATCGCCCCGCACATTGCCGTGCATGTTATGGCACCACCAGCGGCAGGATCCGGTGCAGGACAAGTGAAACCGGCCACCGAAATTAAAGTGGAGGCTCCGGCCAGCAGCTTTATCGACAATTCAACAAAGGTTGAAAACAAAACAGTCCTGACATTTGTTCCATTCTTTTTCGAAAAAGAAAAGGGCATCACTTCTGTTTGCACATACAAAGGATTGTCTAAAATATCTGCAGAGCCTGCCACGAAATTGTGATTCTGATATTTGATCATAAAGAAAGCCCTGAATTTGATTCGGGGCTTTTTTTATTACGATGATGCTTTTGTGGATTTGGGCGTGACCCTGAAGTATGCGCTACGCTTTACTTCAGGGTCAGGCTTTCGGCANNCAGACAAAAATGCCTCAATCCTTCACGCAAAAAAAATCTGAATATTAAATCAAATAAATTTCGGATTTGATTCAGGGCTTTTTTGTTTTAATGTCATGAAATGATCAGATAAATACGCCAGTCCATTCGAACGAGGAGATTGAATATCTTCTTTTCAAATGCCGTTTAATTTTCATTCTCCCTTGAGTGCCACCTCCCTGGTGCCCCAAGAGTTCTGGAAGATCCTCCACTTTAGGCCGTTTGATCAGGGGGCCATAACATACCATAATCTTGTAACAATGCCATTTCCTTATCTTAAAGATCTCTACTGAAGCCCACTCCGGCACCGAGTTTTCTTTCATTTTATGATTCTTAAAAAGATATGGATACAATTCATTTTTCAAGAAAGCCGAATCCATAAAAGAAGGAAGCGATTTCAAATCTTCCACCACCATCTGATTTCCCTTCTGATCTGTAAATGAAAAATCCGATTTATTCTGGGCGCAGAGTATTCCCGAAAACAACAGAAAGCCAAAGAGACTAAACATGAAATTGACTTGGCCTTTTTTTGCATGAGGGATAGAGCGATTTTTGTTTGAGCTCTTTCGCTGTTTAGCGAAAAGCGAGTCGCGAAAGCCCGACCCTGAAGTAAAGCGTAGCGCATACTTCAGGGACATGCCCAAATTATTCGAATGATAAAACCGAGAATGAATCGATACACACTAAGTCTAAAAAAGCCCGTTGATCTCAGCATCAATTTTCATGATCACCTTACCCAGGTCTTCCGCGTTTTCGGGGAATTTGTTGTCGTCGATGTCGATGATGAGCATTTTGCCCTGCTCGTAATTTGAGATCCAGGCTTCGTAGCGCTCGTTAAGGCGCTTGAGGTAATCGATGCGGATGGAGTTTTCGTATTCGCGGCCGCGTTTTTGAATGTTATTGACCAAGGTCGGAACAGAGGCACGCAGATAGATCAACAGATCGGGAGCCGCAATGAGCGATTCCATGAGGCGGTACAAAGAGAAATAGTTTTCGAAATCGCGCGTGGTCATTAAACCCATGGCATGAAGGTTGGGCGCGAAAATGTGAGCATCTTCAAAAATGGTCCTGTCCTGAATCACGTTTTTTCCGCTTTTGCGGATATCCAGCACCTGGCTGAAACGGCTGTTCAGGAAATAGATCTGCAGGTTAAAAGACCAGCGTTGCATGTCTTCGTAAAAATCATTGAGATACGGGTTGTCATCCGCATCTTCGAAATGAGCCTGCCATCCGTAATGTTTAGCCAGTAAAGTGGTAAGGGTTGTTTTTCCTGATCCGATATTTCCGGCAATGGCTATGTGCATGGTGAGTTAATTAGTTTACTAAAATACAAAATCCAACGACCTGACGAACTTTTTTTTATACCGGGCAGCCCTGTCCTGAAAACAAAGATCATTCGGTAAAAGACAGATTGCCTGTATGCATAAAAACAATCCGGATACATGCAATTGTGTGCAGATAATAATCAGTATTCGACAACGGGTTCTTCATCAATGGCACGGGTATCGATAGCATCACGCAACCCGTTTCCGACAAGCATAAAAGCCAATACCATGATCATGATCGCCACCCCCGGAAGAATCGCCAGGTAAGCACCGCCTTCAACAAGGATATAGCCCCTGTTTTCATTAATCATCGCGCCCCAGGATGGTGTGGGTGGCTGGGCACCAATACCCAAAAAGCTGAGTCCGGCTTCAATGAGAATGGCCGATGCAAAATTGGATGCGGCAATCACAATAACCGGTCCCATAACATTGGGCATGACATGTCTGAAAATAAGTCTCGAATGCGAATATCCCAGCGCCCGTCCGGCTTCAATGAATTCCTGTTCGCGCAGGCTCATGATCTGGCCCCGCACCACCCTGGCCACATCCACCCACATGGTGAGTCCTACGGCAACAAACACCTGCCAGGTGCCTTTTCCAAGAACAAGGGTAATGGCGATAACAAGCAGCAATGTTGGAATCGACCAGACCACATTGATGAACCACATGATCACTTCATCCACCCATCCTCTGAAGTATCCGCCAATGGCCCCGAGCAACAGGCCAATGACTATTGAAATGATCACCGAAATCAGCCCCACCAAAAGGGAGATGCGTGTACCAATCATCAGCCGGCTCAGCATATCGCGTCCGGCATGATCGGTTCCAAGCAAATACTTTCGTTTGATGATGTTGTTTTTTTCGAGATCGGCACGGAGTTCCTTGATGTTCTTTCTCAGTTTTTGATTGCTGCCCAGCACATAAAATTCGATATACCCTTCATCCACTTTATTGATCACGGGAAGATTGTAATTGATGGGGTAAATGACATCCGCCACGTTGTAATGCAATTCAACGCCGTTGTTGGGCGTATTTCCGGTGTACTCTTCAACCACAATATCGTTTCCCTCAAAGCTGTACTGATGAATCGGTTTGGGCACTTCAAAATCGCTGATTTCGCCGGAGGCCATTTTCGACAGGAAATTCACGTGTTCAGAGGCTTTGTTTTTTCTGATCATGAGCATCTGCATACTGAATCCGGGAGGTTTCAGACCGAGCTGAAGAATCTGCATATTGGCATCGGGAGTGGTATCGGGTACGATCAGGTAACCCAGAATGGAAATAACGATAGAAAGGCCAATGACAAACATCCCTACGACAGAGAGTTTATCACGCTTCAGGCGTTGCCAGGCGAAATAAGACAGTGACTTTGAATAATGCTCATTCGTTGCTCGCATACCAACCCATCTAATACTGATTCCCTGCCGGGTTAAGGATCCGCCCGGTCCTGGCCAACAGAGCCAGAGCCGTGCAGAATCGTACATGCTGAAGAATCAAATTCCTAAAACATTCAAAACCGATATAATTCAGGAGTCGGTTTTTATACTCAAGTTCCTTTATACTTTTCTCCCTTTCCAGGAGTATCCTTTTTTAAAGCCCAGACAAACCGATACCACCACATAAAAAGAGTACACAATCTGTTCAGGCAAATAAACCCATATCAAAGCTTTTCTGTGTAGGAATGAGATGCCTAAAAATAAGAACAAAAAATCAATAATGAGCTTCCCTCCGGCAAGAATTAAATAAAGCCTGACAAATGCCGGATGGATCAGGCAAACCAATGCCCCGGTCAGCATAAGGGCATTGCAAAGAAACACAAGAATGGCCGTAGCCGTTATGGCTCCCGGCCTGTACCTTTTCAATTTCGACGACCAGCGCCGGCGCTGGCTGATAAACGCCATTACATTTTCCTGAGGAGAAGTCCAGACAATGGCCTTTTCTGATTTCAGGAAACGGATGCCATCGGGATACATCTTTTGCACTCTCTGCATCAGCAGCACATCATCACCCGAAGGCTCGTCATCACCGCTGTAACCCATCACCGCATCAAAAACAAGCCGCGGATAGGCCAGATTGGCTCCGCTGCACAACAGGGGATTCTTTAAAGCAGCCGAAGCTCCGCTGACCATCATTAAGCCTGCATATTCAAGGCTTTGCATCCGGCCAAACAACCCGTGTTCCTTGTGAAAAGCAACAGGACCAATAATCAAGGCAGGCTTTGTTGCCTGATAAAAAGAAGCCATGGCCCGGATCCATTCCGGCCCGGCCATACAATCTGCATCGGTGGTGAGAATCAACTCTCCGTCGGAATGCGCAATGCCCTGGGTAAGCGCTCTTTTTTTATGGGCCTTTACGCTTGCATCATGCTCCAGCCGGAGCAAACGGATATTCATTTCGGAATGTTGCCGGATAAACTCTGCAATGATTTCAGGAGTTTGATCATCCGAATCGTCATCCACCAAAACGATCTGCAACAAATCCGATGGGTAATCCTGTTCGGAAAGGCTTTGAAGACAGGCAAGGATGTGACCTTCTTCATTCCTTGCCGGAATGATCACACTGACCCTTACGTCAGGGTTTCTGATTGCCCGATGCCTTTTCATTCTGACCCAGGAGAGGCAGAGCAGAATCATGAGCAGCAAATAGAAGACCATGACCCCGGTAAAAAACCAGCTCCAGCCTTGAAGGATGAAATGAAGAAGTGCCGTCATTTCGATTCCAGTTTTGTGAATGGGTTGATGCGCAGCACAAAGATACTTCCGGCAAGAGCAGGCAAAGCAATATTGATGATCCAAAGCAGAAAAGAAGCCGACAGAATGGCCGGGGAGTCGGCTGAATACACCCCGATAAACAGCACGGAAACCGATCCCCTTACCGCAATTTCGGAAAGGGCAAAAGTCGGAATGACGGTGCCGGCAAAAAAAGTAAGTGGAATGGACAGACAGGCCTGCCCTGCGCTCAGTTCAATTCCAAAACCTTTCAGCAGCAAATAGAACTGAAAAGAGAAAACAGCATATCGAAAAAAAGAAAGTACAAAAACCTTCAACCAGACAAGCCATGGATATGCCGGAAACAAGCGGAAGAAGGGTTTTGCTTTGGGGGCAATCCTGTCTTTGAAGCACCAAAGCACAGCGCACAGGCCCAAAGTGATGACCAGCAAGAGCAGACTTAGCCGGATGTGTTCGCCCAGATAGACGGAAGACATGCGGTCCATAAAAATGGCCGGCAAGGCCGCAAGAATGGTTACCGAAAGCTGAATGAGGCCGCCCGCAAACGACAGCAGGGCGGCTTCCATGCGGTGCCCCTCTTCCAGATCGAATACCCTTCCGCCAAACTCTCCGGCCCGGTTGGGAGTAAAAACACCGGTGGTGACTCCAGCCAGAATGGAACGAAAGGATTTGAAGAAAGTGATCGGAATAATTTTACGCAGAAGCAATTTCCATTTGAAAGCTTCCAGTGCCCAGTTGACAAAAAGAAGCAAAAAGGCCGAAACAAAAAGCCACCGGTGCGCGTGAAAAGAAGCCTGTATGTGCCCTGAAAAAACCAGGCTATCCTTGCGTAAAAATACTTTTTGATAAATATAGAAAGCAGCTGCAATTACAATTGCTATCTTTATCAGCCAGCTGAGAATACGGAAAATCGGAGATTGTAGAGTTTGCATGCAGTATCCAAAAATCAGGTTTTGGACAATTTTTAGATCATATCGGAATAAAACACCCGATGAATGCATCAGATACTGTAAAGAGCATTTTAAAAAACAGAAACAGTTTCTAACGCAATTTGATTAAAACACCCAATGCTTGCATCAGATACTGTAAAGCGCATTTTAAAAATAAAAAACAGTTTCTAAATATAATCAAAAAGCCGTTTGAAGAAGACAGATCAGGTCATTTTGGGTATTGACCCCGGCACCAATATCATGGGCTATGGGGTTATTCATATTCAGGCCCGGAAAGCAAAATTGCTGACGCTGGGTGTTCTCGACATGAGCAAACTGGAGGACCACCCGATCAAACTGAAAACGATTTTTGAACGAACCCTGGAATTAATCGATCACTACCATCCCGATGAGGTCTCGCTGGAGGCGCCTTTTTTTGGAAAAAATGTGCAAAGCATGTTGAAACTCGGGCGTGCACAGGGTGTAGCCATTGCAGCAGCACTTTACAGGAACATTCCCATTTTTGAATACTCGCCAAAGAAAATAAAAATGTCCATTACCGGCAGCGGGAATGCATCCAAGGAACAGGTAGCGGCCATGCTGAAAAGCCTTCTTGAAATCAAAGAAATGCCCAAATACCTCGATGCCACCGATGGTCTGGCAGCGGCGATGTGTCATTATTTTCAAAAGGGGAAACCCGAAAGCGGAAAAAGTTTTTCGGGATGGAAAGCGTTTCTGGGAGCAAATCCGGATAGAAAAATCTGACAAACCGGCTCGGCCTGTTATAAATTCCTGCTGATCGCCAAAGCAATCTCCTGCATCTCGCTGCTCTCGAGCTTCAGTTTGGGCCGTGAAAAATTGATATCGCTTTCTGCAAGCAGGGGAACCAGATGAATGTGCGCATGGGGCACTTCAAGTCCGAGCACGACCGCCCCCACCCGTTTGCATGGCATGGCTTTTCCGATGGCTATGGCAATCTTTTTTGCAAATACATTCAATTCCGACAGCAATGCATCATCCAGGTCGAAAAGATAATCCACTTCCTTTTTAGGAATAACGAGTGTATGCCCTTTTACAAGAGGGAATATGTCAAGGAATGCAAAACAGTTTTCTGTTTCCGCGATTTTGTATGAAGGGATTTCTCCCGCGACTATTTTAGAGAATATGGAAGCCATTTGAGTTCTATTTGGGTTCCAGAGAAAGATTTTCATCTCCCTTCTGGTAAGGTACATAATTGATGATGAACTGAAACATTTCATCGGTTGTCCGCATGCTGCCGTTGCGTTCGCCAACGGGCCGCGGGGGATGAAACGGATTGAGCGGGTTTCTCGCGGTATTGTCGTAAACGGCAATGGCTTTGATCCTGGAGCCGGCAGGAATGCGGATCATTTTGGTAAACGTATACAAATATTGCCAGCGGAAATCCCATTTGGGAATCCGGATCAGCGGAATCGTGTCTCCTCCGGGCTGAACGGCAAAGGCCCAGAAAGATTTTCCAAGCAGATGCATGTGCGGATTGATGGTGATGAGCGACCAGTCCTCGGGAACCACATATTCTGTAACGAACGTTTTTACCGAATCGGGGGGCACCAGCAGCGGGGGCTGTACAGGCGTTTTTCCAAGCGTGCCAATCTGAAACTCCATGAGCTGTCTCTTGGGTGCCGTGGCGGAAAAAAAGACATTGAAATACGAGCTGTCGTATTCATCCCTGGGGGAGGGTCCGTAATGAATGTCTTTGAGAAAGAGCGCGCCTTTTTTCTTCATCCTGAAGCCCCCGATTCCTTCCGGATACACCGGTGGCTCAACACCCGGCAGATAGTTCACCACAGAGGGTGTAAGCATGGGCCAGGAACCATCATCATTCGGCAGCTTCATTTTCTGATAGGCTTGCGGAAAATCCATTGTCTGGGTATCTTCGACAGGATCGCCTTCAAAAACATTTTTCTTTTTATCCGGTTGAAAATACTGGATAATGAATCCGTTGACATGATGAACCAGCTTTTTCTTGCAGGGCACAAATTCAATAAAGCGGATGAAGGTATCTTTTTCCAATTCATAAGGGAATTTCATGAGCAGGAAACGGTCGGTGTTGTCGCCTTTTATAAAAAAGGGATTGCGCATTTTAAGCACCAGATCCGGTTTCCCGTAAACCGAACCATCCGGGAATACCGGTAAGGAGGGCATCCTGGAAGGGTCTCCTTCGCGGCAGCCTTGCTCCACCCATCTGCGGATGAGACTGATCTGTTCTTCCTGAAGTTTTTTCTCGCCAACAAAATGTGAGTAAGAAGGATCAGCCGGCCAGGGCGGCATATAATGTTTGGAAGTGACTTTGAGAATGGTTTTTGACTTGCGAAAAACTTCCTGATAATTGGTCAGTGGAAACGGGCCGGCTCCGCCTTTGCGGTGACAGGGCACACAGTTTTTGAAAATGAGCGGGGCGATATTTTCGCTGAATACCGGTTTTTCGACCGCCTGCTGTTCCACCTTTCCGGATCCGCAGGATGAGCAAAGAAAGAAAAGGGCAACAAAAAAAAGTCCGGCAGCTGCTTTCATTTCTTTTTTATTTCTAAAAAATTCTGGTTCGTGGTCGGTTCAAATTCAGAATGCTTCATCCAACCCTCCGGCTACTTTTCAATCAGACAGCCAATGGCTTTTGTTTTTTTCTGGAAACTGAAATCATTCCCCGCAATTCCAGCCAATGCATCTTCCAGGTCATTGTGTTCGATTTTCAGTTTTTTTTGTCCTGTATCCCATGCCCAGTCATCAATGCGTCCGCTATAGAGCATTCCGCCCCGTTTATCTGTGACGAACACTTCGGGTGTAACGCTTGCTTCAAAACGGTTTGTGAGCAGAAAGTCAGGGTCAAGAAGTTCCGGCAAATCCACTTTATAGCTAGTCAAAAACTGTCCGATTTCGGTATCCGTATACAGTTTACCGGGCCAGACGGTGTAAAAGACAAATCCCTGGCTCTGGTATTTCTCTTTCAGATTCTTGATTTTAAGAGCATATCCCTGGCAAAGCGGGCATTCGGGATCCAGGAAGTAGAAAACGGCTGCCCTGGCTTGTTTGCATGCATTCAGATCAACGGTTTGGCCTTTGAGATTTTTGAGCCGGACCGAAAAAACAGAAGCATTTGGATCGGAGCCGTTCCTGTTTTGCTCAGGACTTTGTTTACAGCAGGAAAAAACGGCAAGCAGGACAAAAACAAAGCCCCATTTTTCAGCAGCTGAGCAGCAAGCCGATGGAAAGAGTGCTGGCATTGGCGTGTGGTATTTTATCCCTTGTCATGTTGGGCTTGCATAGTCTTTCTTCTTCATCTTCTGCATGAATTGAAAGAATAAACAAGGGTAAAGACAAACCGTTTTCAAAAACGGGGCCGGGTCTCTGCTTTAACGTGTGATTTCTACGATTTCAAATTTCATGGTGCCATTGGGAACAGTCACATCGGCAATCTCCCCCACTTTCTTTCCAAGAAGGCCTTTGGCGATGGGAGAATTGATGGATATTTTTCCTGTTTTGAGATCGGCTTCGTTTTCAGGAACAAGGGTATATTTCATTTTGGCCCCGTTCTTCGAATTTTTAATCGTTACCGTTGAGAGGATGTACACTTTCGAATTGTCCATTTGGGTTTCATCCACAATCCTGGCATTGGCAATGGAATCCTTGAGCTTTCCGATTTTCAGTTCAAGCAGGCCTTGTGCTTCCTTGGCGGCATCATATTCGGCATTTTCAGATAAATCTCCCTTATCGCGTGCTTCCGCGATTTGTTTGGAAATGGAACTTCTCTCTTTGCTTTCCAGAAAATGAAGTTCTTCTTTCAGCTTTTTAAGGCCTTCTTCAGTAAAATATACAATCTTTGACATGACACTAGTATTATCCGGTTATAGACTAAAACACGAAGAGAATTCCTTGGCTTGAGGCCAGAAACTCTCTTCGTGCAGTAAAATTAAACAAATTAACTTAGAGATTCAAACGGGCCCCGATGGTGTGGCAACCCTGAAATGGGTTCGTCGCACGGTAAGAATAGTCAATGGCAAAAGTCGACTTTTTACCCACTCCAAACGGGACTTCAAAACTAACACCTGCAGTAGGTCCGGTAAAGGCTGTTGTGCGGGTATCGATATTGAAAATGCCCTGTTCGTAAGCATAACCGCCACGGATCATGAGGTAATTGCGGAACGAATACTCCAAACCGAGAAGAAACTGATCTTTCGAGAAGGAATTCGAAACAAAGGCCGCAGCAAGACTCACCCGGTGGTTGAGTTTGGCAGAACTATCTTTCAACATGATGAAATCATACCGACCACCGATATTCATCAGCGAAGGCATTTCGAATTCGGCAGAACGCTGTTCCACGGTCAGATTGGTTCCGGTATTGGGAACCGTCCCTACAAAAGAAAGACCGTCTCCGCGAAACTGCATGCGGGGCCCGACATTTTTCAGGGAGATACCGAATTTAATATTGTCTCTTTTTCCGGTTACATATTGAATACCCGCATCCAGAGCAACGCCTTTGGCGGAAAGATTCGGCAGATTTTCAGAAACCACCCTCACGGTCATACCTCCGAAAATGTTTTCCGAAAAGCCCTTTGCATAAGAAATACCGATGTTTACGAACGATGGAGAATAGGTTCCAACGCCACCATCGGGAAGCGCTTCGGTTGTGATGGGAATATTTCCAAAATTCATGGACATGATTCCCAGGCTCAGGGCACCGGTTTCACCCACACGCTGCGAAAATCCGAAGGAATTGATATTGATATCGGTTCCAACGAGATAGCTCGTATGCGAAAACAAGAGTTCCGTTTTTTGCGTGAAAGCCGTTCCGGCCACATTCAAAAACATGGATTCCAGTCCGCGGCATCCTGCGATATCCGCTCCTGCCCAACCCGAGCTTCTTGCCCAGGGATTGATCAGAAGCTCCTGCGCTCCTGCCTGACCGGTACGTTGCGGATTTCCTCCAAAAGCGTTTCCTGCAAAAAGGATACAGCCAATAGCCGAGGTGTAAATTATTTTCTTATAAGTTCTTTTCATATCCGAACAATTAGAGTACTACTTTTTTCAGTTTATTAAAATGAATCCAGGTCAATCGGCCGGAGTACACCGAACCATTTGAGAATTTTGTGACCGACTCCGGGAACATCCACGTTGATGATGTAGAGTCCGCTGGCAATCGGTATTCCTGCTGTATTCTTCAGGTCCCAGTTCTGATAGGTGACGTCATTGTTTTTCTTGTACTGTCTTACCAGAAGCCCGCTGATGGTGTATATATTGATCGTACAGGTACCTGGCAGATTGGTAATCTTCACAATGCTCGACAGTTTGTCTGGTTCGTAAGAAGAGTACGCATAGTATGGGTTCGGAACAATGTTGATCAGGTTCAGAGCTGCTGAAGCAGTAGGCCAGTTGTTGGTTTTTGTACTGAGATTGGCCGTGCTGAATCTGTACCACAATTTATCGGTTTTATTTGGAGGAGGTCCAACCATTGAATCGGTGGCCAGGTTCAGGTAAGTCATATATGGTCTTGCCACACGCAATCTGATTTTGACATCGGTCGATCTCAAAGTCTGACCGGCAACAAGCATCGGTACGCCCACCCAGGCACAATCTTTATACACGTTCCGTTTGTTGGTCGGGTTCAGTGTGATCAGATTATCGTGAATGAAAGCTCCGCCATCGTATGCCGGTACATTGATCTGAAGAGGATCGGTCGTGTGCAGGTTCGGATAATATTTTCCGTTGTGTCCGAACACATAGATGTAGTGTTTTCCGCCCCATACATTGGTCATGAGCTGATCGACAACATCGGCGGTCGGGTTCCATTTCATGTCTCTGCCATTGTAACCGGCCATCCAGGAATCTTCACCGAAAGCAATGTTCAAACGCTCACCGGTTTCTACGTTGATTGCATAACCCGGGAACCAACNNGCTGGTCAGAGAGTTCAAATACCGGACATCTTGACCATTTGCTCTGATCGTTGGTGATGACGATATCCACACTTGGCAACTGCTGTATCTTGGTCAGGTTAATGAACTGATCCCAGGCTGGTCCGTTTCTGTTGCAAAGCGATCCGGTTACCACGTGACTGAAAGCACAAAGGCGATATGGAGCCCAGGTTCCGCCAAGCACTTTCGAGTATTGTTCTGTAGGATCGATGAAGGTGGCAACTCCACCGACTGTACCTGCGTAAGAGTCAAAAGCCGCATCGCAATTGGTTGTTACACTGGCCTTTTGAGATCCACCGCGGATCCAGTTGTAATCCGAGTAACCATCGGCATCGGGTATACCTGTCAACCAGTTTTTGGTGTCATCGGTAAAGGTCATTGTTCCTTCGAGGAATGGGTAAAGTTGTTCACCGGCATTGAATGGGACACCGGTCACCTGACTGATGGTCAGTGAAATTCCCCAATTCGGGAAAATCTGTTCATTGGAAATTCCGATTCCCTGTGTGGCTCTGGCATTCGATCCAGACTGATTGCCGCAGCATTTTACAGTTGTTGTAGAATCTCCGGTATCTTCATTGTATAAAGTCCAGACCGTGGCGGGGTTCATGATGTTTGTTGTGGCACTGCCATGGAAATACAAACTGAAATCGCCAACAGGTACATTCAGGGGATCAACCACCTTGATGTTTACAGGACCGGCACCACCGACATACTGCACGTTGTCCAGTCTGTGTTTGGGAGCGGGAGCTGCAAGAATGGCTGCTGTCGAGGCAGGAGTGAGATCCAATACGTTTCCTCCGTTTCCGTTTCCGTCAAAACGGGTGATCATAGGTCCTGAACCATAAGCTCCCTGAACAAGGGTACCTCCATTTTGAGGAGCCGGAATGTGCGGAATGGCGCTATAGAGCTGGATGTTCTGACGGCCTCTCTTGTACGGCAGTTTTTGACCGGCAAGCGACGGATTAAGCGGAGTCGCAGGCTGGAAAGGCGCATCCTGCTGGTAAGGAATAAATTGGTTATAGCCATAAGCTACAGCCATAAAATAATATGTCTTTTGATTCACCAGACGCCGGTCGTTCAATGCAAATGCATCTGTGGTGATGTTGAAAGAATGCACAATGCCTTTATCAGCGCCCACAACCATTTCCTGTGGAACAGCACCTCCAAGGTCATTGTTTGGAACATAATTGATGATGCGGGAAACACCGTTTTTCACGTCACACTGCGCAACAAGTCTTGACTTGTCCACGTTGTCAATGTCGCTTGCAGAAACCGTTGCATCATGCAACTGGAAAATCTGGTAGCCTTCGAATTTGAACGAATCGGCATTCTGGATAATGTTGAATGTCGGTGAGGCGAAGGTGTCGATAGCCAGGATCTGGGGATCCAGTTCAGCATATTTTTCCAGATAGTTGTTCGACAGCGGAGCAGGCTTGTTGCTCAGGCGGATAATCAATTGTTTATCCAGTTCCTGAATGGCCATATCGGGGGCGGTAGGTCCGTTAAGTACTTTGAAGCAGTTGTCAAACAAAGCCTGTGCTTTGTCATCCACCAGACGAAGCAATGAAACAGAACCGGCGGGTCCGCCGGAAGTGGCGCGTGCCCAGACGATACCTGTGGTGATGTAGTTTACGGCTCCGGGCTGCAGCGTAAATTGTCCTGCCGATTGCATGAAACGTCTGTCTCCGGGAGGGTTACCGGCAGTGATTTCACTCCAGGCCGGCTGTGGTACGTGATTGGTACCCCAACCTGTGGGATCGGAAGTTCCGGGAAACATGAACTGACAAGGAACACCGGTGTTCACACCATTTCCTCCGTAAGTCATGTGACTTCCGTCGCCCCAGTATCCTTTGAGGTAATTGTAATAGGTAGTACCAGTGCGCGGGTTTCCGTTAACAGGATTAAAGTCGTTGTTGTAATAAATGAACTGCGACATGATGATCTGTTCGTTGGGTTCATCGACAATACCATTTCGGTTGTTGTCTACTCCGTCGAAAGGATCTGCAATAGGACCCTGAAAAAAGTCACAACCGCAGGCCGGAGGCTGACAACCGTATGTGCCTACAGATCCGGTTCCGTCGCAGGTGGCTCCGTTATAGGTGTATCCCAAACCGCGGGTTACATCGCAACCCACATAGTCATCGCTGTACAGACCCAGGTCCATATCGATCCACTGACCAAACCAGGTGTGTTGCATGGTGTAACTGGAACGGTTGATGATTTTGTATTTATAAAAGGTCATGTTGTTGATCTCGTCATTGGTCGAGAAGGCAAAAGCCTGCGCCTGAATTTCAAGACCAATAGCCTGAGCATTGGTTTCGGTATGGATATTTCCTTTGTCATTGAACACCCACCAGAGTGATTCATCGCCATATAGTCTCCATCCGCATGTAGCCTGACCGCTCAGATCATATCCGGGGTAATCGCCCAGTGAAGGATCGTAAGTCTGGTTACCGCCTGCATCATAAAAAGGAGCCAGGAAATGTGCCTGATTTTTCGAAGGATCGCCGTGTGCGGGCCAGGTTGAGATAGAAAGCGGAATAGTATATCCTGCGTAAGCCGGATCGGATGGATTGGTGAACCAACCGTTGAACTGTTCGACTTCTTTGAGGGTGATTTTAAAATGCTGATCATATTTCTGACACTGATCGGAGGTGATGGACACGTTGACAGTATCCAGAGGACCCGGCCAGTAGTCGTTACCGTTCTGACGGTAGGTCTGAGCCGCCACTTTCAGCTGGCCGCCGGCATCAAGTCCGCCGATCCACAGAGATCCTGCGAAAATGGAATGCGCACCTCCGCCCTTTGGAACTTCGTATTTGGCCGAAGTCAAATCCCACCACATATCACCGCCCGAAAGAATTTTGGTTCTCACGTTGTTGATATCCATGTCTGTTTTGGCAGTAGCCGGTGAACAGGAGTTGTCCAGTGTACTCACTCCTCCGTTTGCCATGCCCCTTCCATGACTTGGTGTACTGCTGGCAGGGACTTTCCCGATCTCTTCTCTTGAAAAAGTTTCAAGAGAAAACAGCATGGAAATCGCCGTGGCCGCAACTATCAGATTATTTCTTTTCATCTTCATAAAAATTTATATCAAATCAATTTTCTAAAAGTATTTATCAGAAGCTCAGTAAAATACCGAGGCGGGTTCTTCTCGGGATGCTGTAATTGCTTGGGTTATTTACTTTCAGTGCGTAAAGGTCTTTAAAGGATTGCTGGCTGGGCGAGGATGCAATGACAGACTGTGTTGCAGCATCGTTGATGTATCCGTCATCGTTCGGGTTACCCGTGTAGCGGTATACGCTCAGGATATTGGCTGTATTGAGAATATTCAGAACCTGGATGTACACATTCAGATTGGCTGCTTTTTTCTGAGAGCCTTCTTTTTTACCGCCCCAGGTCAGGTCAATGTTTTTATCGACACGCAGATCCATTCTGTATTGCCATGGCAGACGTGAACCATTCGGGCTTCCTGCCAGTGTCGGACGTGAAGCAACACCCAGTGGAACCTGTCCTTCCGGTGTGGCATTCATTTGTCCGCTGTAAGGCGTACCTGAACCGGCCCTGAGAACCAGATTGGCACCGACGTTATTCAAAACCTTGATTGTCTTTGCACCGTCTCCTTTTCCTTTGGTCCAAACCGGTCCGTGGTAATTTCCGCCGGAACCGAAACGATAGTCAACGTTAAGCACAACGGCATGGCGCTGGTCAAAATCCAGAGGAATGGTTGTACGCAGGTTCGGCTGATTCGTGTTGACCAGACCATAAGCAGTACCCGAATTGGAACCGGAACCGTCGGCAAACTGAAGCGTGTAGCTGGCTGTCAGTGCAACACCGTTAATTCTGCGAAGATCATAGGCTGCTGTAAATCCTTTGACAGTACCAAAGTCAATATTTCCGTAAGTCAGGTAACTCACCGGATAGGCCTGGTTGATCTTGGTGATCTGAACCATGTCACGCATTTCGCGGTAAAAAGCGGAAAGCGTGATGGAGGAATTCTTCTTTTCAGAAAGCACCTGTGTGAATCCAAGTTCGTAGTCGGTTGTCCGCTCAGGCTTCAAAGCCGGGTTGTTCAGGATATTGCCCTGCAGGGATTCAAAGAAAAGGTAATCGGTGGGGTTCAGCCTGTTGATCGGGTCTGCACTGCTCACACCGGAAGGGCGCTGGGTCAGTACATCGTAATGCGCGAAGAAGTTGGCCTGTTCGGAGATGGGGAATGAGAATGCGATACGGGGCATGAAATTCACCTGCGGAACATAAGGAGTGAATGCCGTTACGGCAACCGCCTTTTGATTGGGGTTAACCAGGTAAGGGGTAATGTTTCCGGTTTGGGTGGCTTTAGCAAGAACAGAGGGGTCGGTCACGAACGTTCCGTTTGCGTCGTACCAGGTGTCTCCGTTGCGGTACCCGACAATGGCTGTGGGGTTCTGAATGGCATTGACATAGACAACATAATCACTTCCGATATTGCTTGGACGCGGCTGTGAAGCAAACTGGTTGCCTACTTCGCCTGCCGTTTTTGCATCATAAAGCAGGTATTTGTCTTTGAGCATCATCTGGTTTGCATCGTATCTGTCGATACGAAGACCCACGTTGAATTTGATGTCGCGGAAGTCAAACTTGTCCTGAATGTAACCGGCCATGTAGATCGGTCTGAAAGCAGGAATTTCGCGGGCAAAATTTCCGTTGGCATCCTTGGCTGTAAAGAAGTCGGAGAAGCTTGCATTGGAATTGGTTTTCTGTCCGGTGTAATCGTATCCGAAATATTTCAGATTCGGATTTCCTCCAAAATTCAGAAGGTCATCCGCGCTGAACATCTTAAGCGAGTATGTGCTGGGTTTGTAAGCATCCACATCGATCCAGGTTGTGCTGTTCACGGCCATGCCCAGGGCAGTCCGCAAACTCTTGTCAAACTGGGTCTGTGAAGTAGGATCGTATTTCTGGTTGTAATAGAAATAATCATAGGTTCCGCCCGGAACGTAAATCGGGTTGCTTAAATCCATCTGGGTCAGGTGGAAGTTGGCAAGCTGGCGCATGAGGGTCCACAGACCGATGGAGTTGATGGTGTATTCGCTTTCCGAACGCTGGTCATATTCAAAACCAACCTGGATGGCGTGGTTTTTAAATACATCCGCAGAAAAATTGGCGCGGACTGTGGTCTGGGTTTTATCGACAACGGCATACCCGCCATACTGACGGCCGGTGTTATACCAAAGCGAATAAACGTTTGAAGGCCTGTCGCCGTTAAGCAGACCGAGTCCCTGCTGTACCTGGGCGCCTGTGGTTACATTTCCTGCGCCCACATAGTTGTAATATTCCGAAGTGTAATCGGCGGCAAGAGGGTTAAGAGCAGAAGGTGTAAAGGTCAAGAGCGAATCGCGTGTACCGCTTTGAACATAACCGTTAACCAGGTGACCGTTATACATAACCTGTCCGGGAGCAAAGGTTCTTGCCTTGTACTGATTGAACTGACCGTAATATCCGTAATCGAACAAATTGTCCTGATGCACATCGCTCTGAACAACCTGGCGGAAATCGCTGTAACCGGCCTGGATGGTGTAATAGGCATTCTGCACATTGGAAGCCGACTTTTCCTTGGCATCCTTTGAATCGGTCATCACCCCGCCGAATTTCTGGGTGACTTTGGCAAATACCCTCCAGGTGGTTTCGATCACCTGCGGGTTGTTGACCGGGTTGAAAAGTGCGTATTCATAGATAAAATCATGTCTGTTGTTGTAGTCGATGGAACCGCCCAGGGTAAAGTTAACGCTTGGGCTGGCCTTGAAATCGAGTTTGGCGTTGAGTCTCAGGATTTTTTGGGCCACATTTTGTCTGGCTGCAATAGGCTGAAGATCGCTGTTGGTGATGTATTCGGCGGTAGGTACAAATCCCTGGCCCTGAGCG
>PLXK01000065.1 GCA_003151415.1 Bacteroidota bacterium | reverse complement strand
CTTCGGTATACCCCGACTTTGCACCAGCATAATCTTTTGCAGCCATGGCCTTGTCTGCTTTGGCAATGGCCCCATCGTATTTCGCCTTTCCGGCGAGCAAATCGGCAATGGCCTTGAGTTTATCTTTGGGCAATTGTTCGCTTGGTTTGAGATCGGAGGCTTTCTGATAACTGGTTTTGGCGGCATCGTATGTTTTTGCCGTCATGGCCGCGTCGCCCGCTGCCATTGCCGTTTTATAATCGGCATCGATCTGGGCCTGTTTTCCGGCATTGGCAATCTGGGTATCACATTCTTTGATTTTAGCCTTTGGGTATGGTTCGTCCGCTTTGTATCCAAGCGCTTCGGTATAAGCCGTTTTCGCAGCCACATAATCTTTGGATCCCATGGCATTATCGGCTTTGACAACAGCTGCATCGTATTTTACTTTATTGGCAACAGCCATCTGTTGCTGAAGAACAAGGCCTGCAAGATCTTTGAGTTTGTCTTTGGGCAATTGTTCCGATGGCTTCAGATCAGCGGCTTTCTGATAGCTGGTCTTTGCTGCATCGTAAGATTTGGCGGCCACAGCAGCATCGCCGGCAGCAAGGGCAGCCTTGTAATCAGCTTCCGCGCCTTTGTTTTTTAAATCCGCGGCAATCAGGCCGTCGCATTCCTTGATTTTATCTTTGGGATATTGTTCGGCCGTTTTGATTTTGGAGGCCTCATCATAACCGGCCTTGGCAGCAGGATAATCCTTTTTTTCAAAAGCCTTGTCTGCCTTTGCAATGGCGGCGCTATACAGCTTTTCTTTTTCACGGGCCTGACGGGCCAGCTCTTCCAGTTTTGCCGAAGCCGCAGAGATCTGATCGCTGTAGGCCTTGTCGTAATCAAAATCATCGATCTCTTTGCTGGGATTGTAAACAATTTTGACAACGGGATTGTTGAGCACCGAATAATCGAGTCCGGGATACATTTCAAAAATCACGATTTCAATGTTCCATTCCTGAAAAGGATGAAGGGCACGGTCTGCCGGAACATTTCGTGTGGAAACTGCAAATTTTTTGGTGATGTAACCGGGTTTGGTAGCCGTGATGGTGTAATCGGCATCGGGATCAAGTTTGAAAGAAAATTTACCCCCACCACCTGTTGTTGTAGAATTAATTGAAGCTGAGCCTTTTATAAGAGTTACGACCGCACCTTCCAACCCTACATCTTTTCCTTTGTCGTTTGTTTGTTCGATCTTGCCTCCGAAGGTGAAATACCAGGTTGCCTGTGCATAAACACCGGTCTGAAGAGCGAAAAACAGGAAAAAAGTAAGTAAAAGGTACCAAAAGTGCCTAACTTTCGTTCGAAAAATCATAGATAACGGTCAATCTTTATAGTTGGCTTTGATTTGGCTATTCCTCTGTTCACACGGAAAACCGCTTAAAGATATAATTTTTTTACTTTTGACCCCGAAAAATACATTAGAAATAGGTCAATTAATCTGCCTGTTTGCGTTTTGATTTTGCCTTTTTTTCCTTATTGTTATTCAAATATTTTAATCATCCAGATTCTTGAGCGAGTTCAGCCTTCTTGCAGTTGTGGATGCCGGGGTGATGGAACCCCTGATTGAGCCCCTCATTTCCATGTTCGAACAGGATCTGCAATGTCTTCATATCCGTACCGGAACAACCAACGAAAAGGATCTGGAGAATCTGCTTCGGAAAATCCCTCCCGCCTACCTCAAACGCATCGTACTCCACGGACATTACTCCCTGGCCATACGGCTTGGACTTAAAGGAATTCATCTGACCGAAAAAGCAAAAAAAGATGCGGAAACACTGGTCATGCTGAAACAAGCCGGCGGACTGAATGTTTCAGCATCCTTTCATTCGCTTTTGGAGCTGGACCAGAATAAGCAATCTTACACCTACGTTTTTCTGAGCCCGGTTTTCGACAGCATTAGCAAAACAGGTACCCGGGCTGCCTTCGAATATCCAATGTTAAAAACCTTTCTGTCGGCATTCAAACAAAAAGAGAATGCCCCGAAAGTCATTGCCCTGGGAGGTATCGATTGGAATTCGGTATTAAAAGTTTCTGATCTCGGATTTGACGGTGCTGCAGTATACGGTGCCCTCTGGAATGCGGCCGACCCTGTTTCCGTATTCAGGAGAATACGTGATCTGAAATACTGATTTGCTGTGTTTTCAGAGAAAAAAGAGTTGAGGCATTCAAAGATAGAATTGTATAGATTGCCCGGAGGACTTAAGATCTATACACAGTCAGATAAAGATCTGTATTATCTCATCACGGCAATCTTGCCCCTGCCAATGACACGGTCTTCTTTCGATTTTACGTCAAAATAATACATCCCCGCAGGATAATTGCTGACATCGAGCAAGGGTGTTTCGCCGCTGATTCTGAAAGCAGAAATGATTTTTCCGTTCCCGTCAAACACATCGATAAAGGCTGCCTGAATTCCCTGGATGTCGAACAAAACTGCCGTTGATGCCGGGTTGGGCCAGGTGTTTACTCTTGTTGGTTTGTTGTACAATTCCTGTATCCCCACCTGGGCAACCCCTGCCCGTGCACTGTCGCGGTATGTGACATTTGTCACCGTAAAAACACCCCCGGTCTGGGTTCCGTCAATTTCAAGGACCGGAATTTTTCCTCCCTGAACCAGCCATTTATATTGAATGGTCAGCGGACGTGGGCGGTTAAAGCCGATATGAAACGTATCCACATAAATGGTATCAATCATGTTCAGCACCGATTTGACCCGAAGTGCCTGGAATGTTCCGTAAGGAGTCTTTACACTGCCCCATCCATCGGCATGGTTTACGCGGTGTCCGGTCTGGCCGTAATAAAACGGCTTGCTGACCCAGGTTCCAAATTTATAATCGCATGAATCTACGCTGCCGTAGTGCATGGGAAATCTGTATACATAATCATCTGCTGAATACGGGGCATTGTCGGGCAGGCCGTTAATGAATATTCCTTTTCCTGTTTCCTTGAAATCGGTTGAACTGTTTTTGAAAAAATCATAGGATTTTGAAAGGTTAATTGTCAGAATTGGCGTTACGATTGAATTGGGCGTATAATTATAAAGTCCGTAGCTCGTATTTGTCACATTAAAAAGAAGATTGAACGGAAAAGCAAAGCTGGATGGGCTGTCAAAATGTTCGGTGTTCTGACTGGTGGCAGTCAGTGTACTGAAATCCCAGACGTAATTGGTATCGGTCAATGCAGGGTTTATGGAACCAACGGTATTGGTCAGACTTACTTTCAGAGAATCATTCACCAGGGGCATATCTGCCGTGCCGATACTGATCTGTGCCCATGAATACTGGCAGACAAAGAAAACGAGGCCGAGAAGGAATGATTTTTTCATAAGATAGCGGGTTGAAATCTGAAGTGAAATTAAAGCAATTCGCCGAAATCCCTGTCAGAAAGAGAGAAATAAATCATTTACGACACAATAAAAGCACTTTTTGGCTGTTATAAATTCGGCTTGAGCGACAGGAGCGGAATATGGGTATCGGAAATTTGTATCTTTGAGTAATAAATCTTCCGATGAAATCACCCAAAATATTCTTTACCGTCGTTGTTTGTCTGTTTAGCCTTATGGCATCAGCTCAAGCCAAAGTCAAACACAACAAAATCAAGGAACGAAACCTGATTCAGTTTTCGGGTGTTGTTGTGGAGAATGACAGTTTGCGTCCCATTCCGAATACAAGCATATTCGCAAAGAATACGTATCACGGAACGATGAGCGATTTTTTTGGTTATTTTTCATTCGTAGCCCAGGCGGGCGATACCATTGATTTCAGTGCTTTGGGTTTCAAAACGCACACTTTTGTTATTCCGGATACGCTAGTGGCCAACAAATATTCGCTCATTCAGATGCTGAGAAGAGACACCTTTTTACTGAAAGATGTGATCATTTATCCCTGGCCAACCAAGGAGCAGTTCAAAGAGGCGTTTGTCAGAAATCCGATTCCCGATGACGATCTGGATCGTGCCCGCAGGAACCTGGATGCAGCTCAAATGTCGGCCCGTGCCGAAGCCATGCCCAATGACGGAAGCATGAATTTTAAAACACAAATGCAACAGCATTACAGCCAGCTTTATTATGCAGGCCAGATGCCACCCAATAACCTGCTAAACCCGATTGCCTGGTATAAATTTGTAGAAGCATGGAAAAGAGGAGACTTCAAGAAAAAACAAACGGCTCCCACAACCGATCCTGGTTTGGACAAGTAAGACCAACTGATATGTTCAATTCAAGAGGCATGAGTACCCTTCAAGACCTCCTATCTTCAACACTTCAATACTTCTGATGAATTTGTTCCGGCATTGTTTTCTCGGTCTGCTTTTTATATTCGTTAACGGTTCTGTTTTTGCACAGCATTCAGCCACGGTATCCGGAATGGTTTCCGATTCAAACGGCATCCGTATTGAACACACCCTGGTCACATTTGTGGGTTCTACCACAGCCCCGGTTTCGACAAACAAAGACGGACGATACGAAATCACCGTTCCTTCCTCCAAAGACATTACCCTGATCTTCTCCAATCTTGAAAAAGGGTTCCGCAAAAAGGAACGTGTCCTTCATCTGAATGACGGGGAGCATTTTGAATTGAACATGGTTCTTTCCATAAACGGTGCAACGGTGACCATCACAGATGACGGCACACGCAATTCTGAAATGCGCCGGATTTCCCCGATCATTTTCACTACCCTGCCCAGCGCCAGCGGCGACTTTAACGCCACCCTGAAATTCGCCGGCGCCACAAGCAATAACGAACTCAGCTCTCAGTATTCTGTAAGGGGCGGAAGTTTTGATGAAAATCTGGTGTATGTCAACGATATTGAAATTAACCGTCCGTTTCTTTCGCGATCGGGACAAAGTGAGGGGCTTAGTTTTGTGAACCCGGATATGGTTTCATCTGTTCTTTTTTCTACCGGTGGCTGGGAGGCAAAGTACGGAGACAAAATGTCCTCTGTACTGGATGTGCAATACCGCAGACCCAATGAAACCAGGGCCACGGTATCGGGCAGTCTTTTGGGAGGAAGCATTGAAGCCGAAGGTACTTCGAAAGATCTGCGGTTTACATACATGCTTGGCGTGCGTTACAAAACAAATCAATATTTGCTCAACACCCTGGACACGCACGGTGATTACAAACCCAGTTTCGGAGATGCCCAGTTGTTCATGACCTATGATATAAATGACAAATGGCAACTCGGCATTTTGGGAAACCTGGCACAAAACAAATACCAGGAGGTTCCCACCGACAGGCAAACGGAATTCGGCACCCTGAATCAGGCCATGCAGCTCAATGTTTATTTTGACGGGCAGGAGATCAGCACATTTCAAACCGATTTCGGGGCCCTGACGCTTACATATAAGAAGCTGGTGGATGACCAGGAGCGTCTTAAATTGAAATTCATTACCTCGGTTTTCCGCGACAACGAAACCGAAACGGCCGACATACAAGGTCAGTACTTCATTGATGACCTTCAGAACGATTTTGGGAAATCCAATTTCGGAAAAGCAACAGTCAACCGGGGGGTGGGCACTTTCCTGGATCATACACGCGATTATCTGGATGCCACCGTTGCCAATGTTGAGCACAAAGGCTGGTTCAGCAAAAACAACTGGCTAAACCTGAGCTGGGGCACCCGATTCCAGGCGGAAGTTCTGAACAACAACCTCAGCGAATGGAAAATGCTGGATTCTGCAGGATATACCATTCCATACAATGTACCCAACGAATTGGTTATGCAGGATGTTGTCAAATCCGAGAATCACCTGGTTTCAAACCGGGTGTCCGGATATTTTCAAAATGCTTTTCATTTCCGTCTGAAGGACACCTCTTTCATTTCTGCGACACTGGGAGTGCGCGCCAATTACTGGGATGTAAACAAACAAACAGTGGTCAGTCCCCGCGGAACCTTTGCTTATAAACCCCGGTGGAAAAGAGATATTGTGTTTCGTGCATCTGCCGGATACTATTACCAGCCTCCTTTCTTCCGCGAGCTGATCGATCAGAACGGGCTGCTGCATACCGATGTGAAGGCACAGCAGAGTATCCATACGGTCATCGGATACGACCAGCAGTTCAGGATGTGGAACCGCCCTTTCCGTGTAATTGTGGAGGCCTATTACAAATTCCTGAACGATCTGAATCCATACAATATAGACGATGTACACATTCAGTATTATGCCAACAACGACGGCAAGGGGTATGCCCGCGGCGTTGACCTGAAACTGAACGGAGAATTTATCAAGGGCATTGAGTCCTGGCTGAATATCGGAGTTCTTCAAACCCGCGAACAGATCGCCAATACATCCTATTACAATTTTTACAACAGCGACGGGCAAATGATCATTCCCGGATACACATTCAATTCAAAACATGTGGACAGCGTGAAAGTGGTTCCCGGTTACATTCCGCTTCCCACCGATCAGCTGGTCACTTTCAATCTGTTCTTTCAGGATGAACTGCCCCGCTTTCCCGATGCCAAAATGCATTTGAGTTTACTGTATGGCTCCTCCCTCCCATTCGGCCCGCCCGATGCGGCTAAATACAAAGACACGCTTCGCATGCCGGCCTACCGGCGAATCGATATCGGTTTTTCCTATCAGCTGATCAAGGAAGCAAAACCGCTGAAGCTGTCAAACCCTTTTCATTATATCAAATCGGCCTGGGTGGGATTGGAAGTGATGAATTTGCTGCAGACCAACAACACCATTTCCTATCTCTGGATCAAGGATGTAACCGGCAGGGAATATGCGGTCCCGAATTACCTTACCGGAAGAACGCTGAGCTTACGGCTGGTGCTAAAGTTTTGATGGATTTCATTATCCCGAAAAAATCAGGAATCAAGGCAGTTTCTTAAACCACAGATAATAGGTCTGTCCGTTGTTCATATTGAGTTGTGTGAAAGGCACATCGATAATCTGTCCGTAAGTCTGAAAATTGGACGCAGGCATCCCTCCTATATCTCCAAACGGAGTCCCGAACAAAGACAGGGCAAGTGAATTGTTGTTTGAAACCAGCGAGTAATTGGAAGCCACACGGCTCCAGGTGAAATGGGTGGCATCACTAAAGACAAGAGTATCGGTTCTGGGTTGCGGGCTGGTCATCGAGGGATCGCGGTACTGCGTGAGCTGCCATTTGGTTCCGCCAAGGGTTAAAGCCGAGGGGTTCGTGTTGTTGTTTCCTCCGCCCCGTCCGTAAGTGCTTGAAGTTGTTCCGGTGGGTTGAGACAGGTCATTCTGGTCATTGCAGGATAACAAGGTCAGGCAAAGGGCGCTTAACGAAACGAGCAGTTTGTTCATGGAAAGGGTTTGTTTAATAAACACCTGAATACAAGCAAAAATCATGCAAAAAACTCTAAAATGATAAATCGCTGGTTTTAGTCCTATACTTCCATATTATTATTCCTGACAACCCTTTGTAGTCAGACTGACGACTTGTATCTTTTCTTTTTGGACAGGATTGTTCATCAATGCTACCATTGCATTGACATCGGGCTCATCAAAAGCACCGGTAACAGATGATCTGCCATTCTGGACTTCGCCGGTTATCCTCGGAGCAGAGATAACACGGTCATTGATTTCCATGGCGATACACTGGCCGTTTGCCATATTTGTCAGCCTTTTCCATACAAAAGCATCTGAAGGCGACATGGCAATATCGATTTTTGGTTCATCTTGTTTATCCTGAGCATATTCCTTTCTCACGCCTTTGAATGATGAACAAACCATCGCAGGTCCGTCATTTTCCTTTCTTGAATAATTCAAAACATACAAAGCAAGTACTGGAGTCCCCTTGCTGTACGAGCTACTCCATTTGAACACAAAATTGGCGGGCAATTTATGATGGGCCAGATCGCTGTTTAAATAACGGTTAACGGCTGCGGTATCGGCTGGCAAGGAAAAACCCGCAACCGGTCCGGCGACAGCTTCCAATTTACCGTCTTCAGTTTGTTTTATATTCAATTGAAGAATGGACAGAAGAGGATGTTTGAGTTGACTTTCGGAAAGGGCGATATTGTGTCTTCTCTTCTTCAGTTGGGCCTGCAGAGAATGATCCGCGTTAGCAGAATCCGGACGGATATTTGTTTTTGAAGCAAGAAGGCTATCCCTCAGCCCCAAATCACTGTCCAAAGCGATCAATTTGACAAGCGATTCTCCGCTTTCAATCGTTTCCCAGAACCGAACGCTTCCGTTGGAACTGATTAAAAATTTAATCATTGAACAGTATTCCTCGTTTGTTCTCAGATGAAATTCGGATGCGCTCATCAGTTTTTTTTCATTTTTCATGTCCACATTTGTCAAAATAAGCTGCAAATTTTTTCCTTCATCATTGAATACAATCTGGTCTTTTTCAAACCCGAATTCCAACAACCGTTTTCGAAGGATTTCGGTTATTTTTGCTTTTTTTCCGACACTGACAACTTCTCCGTTTTGCTCAATTGTCAAGACCAGCCTCATTTGGCAGCCTGTGTTTTTGCGAAAATGCTTGCAGGCTGACAAAAACAGAACAGGCAAAAGCAAGAGGCTGAAAAAAATTGATTTACATCGCATAATCCGGTTTTACGTTTAAAAATCCAAATTGAATTGCATCTTCAATCAACAGTTCTTCTCCAGCTCCCCTACCTGCTCCCGGATACTGTCCGGAATACTCATTTTCTTATTCGTATTGAAATCAAAAAGCACCACCACGTCTTTTCCCTCGGCCACAATTTCATTCTTCTCATTCACGATCTGATGCAGAATGCAAAAGCTGGTTTCACCGATACTTTCGACACCCGACTGAACCGTAATGTTACCCGGATAAAACAAAGGTCGTTTGAAATCGCACTGGCTGGATGCCAGAATGGGCCCTATTTTGGTTCTCTCATACGAGTCTGACAGGCCAAGTACTTCCCAGTAATTGACCCGGGCGGCCTGCATGTATTTGAAAAAGGAGACGTTGTTGACGTGCCCGAAAAGATCCATTTCACTCCAGTCGATGCGGAGTTTGAGTTTGATGGGGTAATGAGTCATGGGCTAAAACTTGATTTTTGGGTTTAATTTCAAGGATGTCATGTTGTGGGCGTGTCCCTGAAGTACGCGCTTCACTTGACTTCAGGGTCAGGCTTTCGCCACTCGCTTTTTCGCTGAAAA
>PLXK01000212.1 GCA_003151415.1 Bacteroidota bacterium | reverse complement strand
TTCTATATTTCCATTCCTCAAAAACCCGCCAAAAAACAGTTCATTTAGTCCATGAAAACATGTCAAACCGTCACTTCAGGGGGAATAGTGAACAGTTCACTAAAATTCGCGGGCATTGAAGCATGCAGGACATACATTTACCGGGATTCGAACTTGCTTGAAGCAAAAGAAAACGAATCATCAGGAATGCATCATCTTTAAAAAATAAAATCATGCTGGCAAAACTGTTCAAAGCGAAGAAAAACGCAACTCACACAAGCGCCTGTCACCACTACAGCAGTTTATGAGCAGTTTGATTACAAAGGGAAATAGAACAAATTTGATTGGAAAAAACCGACGGTGTTTCCGTCGGTTTTTTCATTTTCAGCAAAACGGACCCTTCGTTTTCAAGCAAACTGATTTTTCAGCGAATAATGACCTTGAATTTCAAATCCATTTCAGGAACGGCCAGCAGATACATGCCTGCCGAAAGATTGGCAGGTAAACTCAACGGCATGTCGGTGTTGCCTCTGTAAACCCGGATAGTTTCCTTGTAACAGCATTTTCCGAGTGTGCTGAATAAATTCAGGGTAATGTTTTTCTCTTCTCCGGAAATGATAACCACATGCAATGAAGCCGGAGTGGCAGGGTTGGGATAAACATAGCCCGAATTGCCCGGCTGTTTTTGGACGCCTGCCGAAGTAAGAATATTTGCACAATTTATATTTCCCGGAGATGGGAATTTCAATGTGGAAGCAAGGCTTGGAGCGGTGTAATTCAGTTTGACGTACACATTCTGTGCTTTATTGCTTATGCTGCTGTTCCTGATCACTGCCGTATACCAGGCTGTATCGCTTGCCAGATAAGAACCATTCAGCGTGCCCAGTCCCTGTTGCGAATAAACAACGACGTTGTTTTTCAGCAATTCAACGGTGATGTTTTGAGTGGAATCTTTTGGGTAGACATTGACATTGATTGTGCTCCCGGCTGCCGCAAATACATTCCCAACGATACGGCAAGCGGTGCTGTTTGCTGGCAATGCGCCACCCTGTCCAAGCGAACTGGCATGACTGTCGCCCAGGTCATTGGACATTTCCCATTCCTGTGTGGTGGAGTAGGGGGCAAGCGAGAAATTGGTTACTGCGTTGACAGGTGCCCAGACCGAATATCCTTTACGTCCCTGCAAGGCCGTTCCGTTACAGGGAGGGGTGTTGATGTTAAAACCGCCGCTTGCATCTACGGTAAGAACAGACGATCCGTTGGCTCCGGAATAATCTTTCAGCTGTGTGCCTGGTGCAAAATTGGTCAGTACGTAATTGTTCTGCCAGGCGGTATAATTGTCTGTGATGCCGATAACAGCTTTTCCGCTGCGCTCGATGACCAGATGATCCGCTGCCTGGTAACGCACTTTGTATGCACCTGCCCCGAAATTCAAATTCTGCCGGCACCAGATCAGATTGGCAATGTCGCCTCGGATGGGCAGATCGGCTGCATTGGTTGGAAGGTGGGAAAAACGCTTTCCTGTCCCGCCTACATCAAACAAATCCTCAAAAAAAACAATTGGATTTCCATCAACGGCAAAGGCGATGGCATATGCGGCAGATAAACGCGAATCAAACGGATCAATATGCGGGATGAGTTCGCTGCCGGTGTTCCATCCGGTATAATTTCCGCTGGCATCGAGTGTTGGGCGGAAGGAGTCATGGCTGTTTACAAATGGACAGGTGCGTTGAATGACATTTCCACCGATGGTCACACTTCTGTTTGACTGCTGATAGGATGGAATGGTTCCAATATCAAAGTTGCCGTTGCCTGAAACCATTTGATAAATTCCATTGCGAAGTGCAAAGTCAAAAGTTCCTTCCCGGTTATTTACATTGTTTTCATAGGTGTCTTCGTCAGAAGCACTTCCAACCCATTCGCCCACATTGAACATGCTGTCACCTCCACTGGCCCAGCCGGCATTGTGCTGCAGATTGTATAATAAATCTTCCACGGCCCAGTAAGGATAGTTTTTAACGGCATCCCACCGGCCCCCGTCAAAGCCCATTTGTTTTTTATACCAGATGCACCAGGCCCTTGTGTTTTTGCGCATGTAACTCGAATCCTGCAGCGGATTGTAAACGGCATTGGAACTCAGGCCATAGGCCCCCGCATAGTATGAGATATCGGGCCCGAACCAGACCACATTCCAGTCGCCCGTAACGGAGCTGTCGGTTGGTGCAGGATGGAAGTTTTCCCAGTTTTTTGAAAAGCGCCCCTGTCTGCTTAAATAATCTGCGGCGCTTTCATTTGTTGCCGGAGTGATGAAGCAGGAATATCTGAAATTTTTGTATTTGCTCGTTACATTGTCTTCCCAGGCCGCCGGATCCTGGCCTCCGGCACCGCTGGCGCTTCCGGCTCCATCGCAATGATTCAGAACGATGTCCTGCACAACCCCGATACCATTGGCATGAAGAATAGCAACCATGCGCAGCAATTCATCCTTGTCGCCCGACCGGGTTTTCAAAATGTTTTTCTGATACTTGTCGCCCAAATCATAATCGTCAAAAGGAGAATAGCCGTCTCCCTGGTTTCCGTTTTTGATCGATGGAGGAACCCATACTGCATCAATGCCCAGCAGCTTGAGTCGGGGAGAAAGATCGGCCATGTAATTGGACCAGCCATTGGGATAGTTGGAGTTCCAGTAATCCCACCAGAAACCCTGCAAAACAATTTTTTGCGAAAAGCTGTTCAATGAAATCAAGAGGAGGCTCAGAAGTAAAAAACGTTTTGGCATTCCTGTAGAATTTTTATGGATATGCAAATTAGCTTATCTGAAGCAGATAAAAAAATAAGTGCTTATTCGCCTGAAATCAGTTTTGATTCACGCTAAAAATAAGATGGGAAGCAAATGAGGGGCGCTAAAAAATAGATAAACAGGATTATGGGAATAGGGAGGAAAGAAGGAATTACTTCTTCTTGGGGGTATATTTCTCTTCCATGCCAGCGGCCTCGTCGTGAAACTTGATGTGTTTGATGTCTTCCACAAGACGCATAATTTCGGGGGTATAACGTCCGTCGTAATAGCCGCGAACGGATCCTTTTGTGTCGATAAGGATCAGATCCATGTCTGTTTTCCAGGGCGTCTTCGTGTCTTTCGGGTCGCGTTTGAAGTAATTTTCTTTCTTGAGGTATTCCAGATCATTGGGGTCATCGGCATAAAAGGTATAGCAATGATCTTTTTTAAGCATCAGGGTATCTGCATAGTCGGGCAGTTTCTGTGTCGAATCTCTGGAGAGGGGGTAGAAGAAAACAAAATGAAGAGTGTCCAGTTCACCTTTATTAAGTCGGTTATAGCCTTCAAGGGCCGAGCAGTTATAATGGTTTCGGAAAGAGTCCAGCTTCATGAAACAGGCGATGTACATCTTTCCCTTGAGTACTTCAGATTTTTGAACGCCTGCCGAACTTTTATATTGGAAGGAACCGATAGCATGATAGACAGAATCGGTTTTCTGATTGCCATTGACCGTAATGATCCGGGCAGAACGCGGGCCGAAATGATGCACAGGAACGTAATGTATTGTACTTACCGCGAAAATGAGGTAAATGGTGATGGGGAGAAGCAATACGGTTAAAAGAATAATTCCTTTTCTCATTTTGTGTCAATCCCTGTTCAGCCGGATGTTTATTTCTTTTCTCCTTCTGCAGGAACTCCTTCGCTTGCACCTTCGACGGGAGCCGGATACACTTTATCAGGACCGGAAACGCGGTGTGTTTTGGAGTAATTGCCTTCGGTAACTGTAGCCATGAATACCAGATACAGGATAAAAAGCGTATAGGGTCCGATGATGATCCATTTCATGGATTTCACTTCATGTCCCAGGTGCATAAAGGAATACACAATGAAATAGGCTTTCAGAATGGTGAAACCGATGAAGACCGTCATCAGCACCATTTTATCAACTTTTCCTGTAGAAGCCGCATAAGAACCAAGTACAAGTTCAAAAATAGTGATCCCGAGCATGATCCAGAATACCTTCCAAAGCCGTTTGCGTTGTATTTTTCCTTCAGCCTCACCGTGCTGATCCCTGAATTCGTATTGTGGAAAGTCGTCGTGGAATTCCATAGCGCTTTGAATATATGTGTTGACTAATTAAATCTTGAACAAAAATTCTTCCGGTACTGTTCCCGAACCTTACAGCAGGTAAAAGAATGTAAATACGAATACCCAGACAAGGTCAACGAAGTGCCAGTAGAGACCTACTTTTTCCACCATCTCGTAATGTCCGCGTTTTTCCATAACTCCTCTGGCCACCATGATAAAGATGGTGATGTTGATCATGACACCGCTGAAAACGTGGAACCCGTGAAATCCTGTGATAAAGAAGAAGAAAGCCCCGAAAAGCGAATTGCCGTATTCATTGTAAGTCAGATTGGCTCCATGAACGAGTGTTTTTGTCACTTTACCGTCTACAATAAGGTCTTTCCAGTGACCGGCTTCTGTTCCGGTGATGAAGTGGTACCACTCCCAGGCCTGAGAACCTACAAATGCAAAACCTCCGATGATGGTGAAGAACATCCACATCATCACATCCTTCTTGTCTTTGCGGTGGCCGGCCTCAACGGCAAGCACCATTGTCACCGAGGACATGATCAGAATGAAAGTCATCAGACCGACATAAGCCAGCGGCAATTCGGCGTGTACAAAAGGAAAGTGGTGGAACACCGTAGAGGGTGCCGGCCATTCTCCGCCTGAAAATTTATGACGCATAAAGCCGTAAGCGCTCAGGAAAGCAGAAAAAGTGAGCGCATCCGAAATCAGGAAGAACCACATGAACAACTTACCATAGCTTACTTTTAGCGGCGATACTCCGCCTCCCCAATTCGACGGATAATCTGCCGATGCGTGATCTGACATAAGGATACTGTTTAAAGTTTAAACTGAAAGATTTTGAAGCTGTTTCACCTGTGTATTAAGGTGACAATTTTACTGATTTTTTTTTAATTGAAGCGTATAATCATTTTAAATTACAAAATTATCTTCCTGAAGAAGAGCTCAATGAAGGGGTTTTCGCAGTTCCCAAAGGCCTCTGACTGAAAACCCCGGATTCCGGATATCCGGGTTCAATGCCTGAGAAATAAAGACAAACGGCTTTATTCTTCGACAAAGTTGTTTTATGCAAGATATCTGACAAACAACAGGAACAGGAAAAGATAAATCCACAATACATCCAGAAAATGCCAGAAAATTGCACAGATCCGCATTCCATTGTAATTCTCTGCTGAATATTTTCCCAGGGAAGCTTTGACAGCAACAACACCCACGGAAATAAGTCCCGCCACCATATGCATCAGGTGGGCCCAGGTAAGCACGTACAGATATTGACCCGAGGCAATGGATTGTTTTCCGGTAAAATAAATGCCGGAATGGTTCAGGCTTCTCCAGGCAAGAAACTGAAACAGTGCAAAGCCGATACCCAGAAGGAAGGTTATGGCAACGAAACGGGCCGGCGACTTCCCTTTTTTAACAGACGAAAGGGCCATATTGAGTGTGACACTGCTGAAAAGAATCAATGCCGTGCTGACATAAAACTGAGAGGGCATGGCAATGTCCTTCCAGTTTCCCCCGTTCATCCTGACAATATAGGCGCTTGTCAGTCCGCCGAAAAAAATGGCCATGGACGACAGTCCCAGCCACATCAGATCGCGCCCTACTTTTTCTTTTTTTTGGCGGTCTTCGGCCTGCGCTTGCGATGGTATTTGTGTCATGGTTATCATCTTATCTTCCGAGTAATACAGCCAGCTGAACGACAGGCAGGTAAAGAAACGAACCGAACATCAGTTGTCTTGCAGCCTTGACTGTGCAATCTTTGTAAAGTCTGTATGCCTGGTAACAAAAACCGGTACCGGCTGCCAGAATAACAACTGCTGAGACAGAACCGCAGAGCTGAAAGAATACCGGGAAAAGGCTTATCGGCAAAAGAAACAAAGTATAAACAAGGACATGAAAGGCTGTGGCTTTATCTCGTTCACCGGAAGGAAGCAAACGGAAACCGGCTTTGCGGTAATCTTCGTCTGAAACCCATGCAATGGCCCAGAAGTGAGGGAATTGCCAGATAAACTGAACGGCAAACAGCAGAATTGCTGCCAAAGTAATGGACCCATGACCGGAAGTGGCTGCCACACAACCCAGCATAGGAGGAATGGCACCTGGAAAGGCTCCGACAAAGACGGCGAAAGGAGTTTTGCGTTTGAGCGGCGTGTATACCAGGGTATAAAGAAACAAAGCCAGGAAACCCAGGATGCCGCTGAGCGGATTCATGAAAATCCAGAGTATCAGGATTCCGGAAATTCCCATGAAAGCAGCCAAAATCAGGGCTTCAGAAACACCCATGCGGTGCTGGGGCAAAGGTCTGTTTTGCGTACGATTCATCAACCTGTCCAGATCGATTTCTATAACCTGGTTGAAACCGTTCGAAGCCCCTGTCACCAAAAAACCGCCAATGACAAGCCAGAAGAGCTTCATCCAGTTAACCGGGCCCGTTGATCCGATCAGGAAGGAAATGGCTGCAGAAAAAACCACAAGGGCTGACAAACGAAGCTTGATAAACTGCGCATAATCAGTCAGTTTACTTGTTGAAGGATTTGCTTTTTCGATGCTATGGATCTGTTCTGCTTGCAAGATGCTTTTGCGGGTTAAAAAGTTTGCAATTTTAGGCATTATTTCGGTAAGCTCAAACGCTTGATGGAGATTTTTAATGCCTTTCCGGACCGTCTGTCGAAAGCCTGTATTTGTAGGGACGGATTGCAGGAAGCTATGGGGTGCCGTATCTCCCGCTTCCATGAATTGGTCTTATTGAGAAAGCCCTGCTGTCAGCGCGGCATTCTAGGGCGAAGAATGAGTAACGATCTGTGAGCGGATTTATCCCTTGCGAAGCGTTCTCTTTTTAAGGCCTGCCCGCCTTCAAACATTTTATTACCTTCGCGAGTTACCAACGGAATCTAGTATGGCCAAATTCAGAAAAGAAGACGCATTGGATTATCACTCCCAGGGTCGCCCTGGTAAGATTGAGGTTGTCCCAACAAAACCCTATAGTTCGCCCCGTGACCTTTCTCTCGCGTATTCTCCAGGTGTTGCAGAGCCATGCCTGAAAATAGAAGCCAATCCGGATGATGTCTACAAGTACACGGCAAAAGGAAATCTTGTTGCTGTTATATCCAATGGTACCGCAGTACTCGGCCTTGGCAACATCGGCGCACTGGCCGGTAAGCCTGTAATGGAAGGTAAAGGACTTCTCTTCAAAATTTTTGCTGACATCGATGTCTTTGATATTGAAGTCGACGCCACAGATGTGGACCTCTTCGTGGCAACGGTAAAAGCAATCGCTCCAACCTTTGGTGGAATCAATCTGGAAGACATAAAATCGCCCGAGTGTTTTGAAATCGAGCGCCGGCTCCAAGAAGACCTGAAAATTCCGCTCATGCATGACGACCAGCATGGAACAGCTATCATCTCTTCCGCTGCACTGATCAACGCATGTGAAGTGGCTCACAAGGATATTTCTAAAGTAAAAATAGTCGTGAACGGCGCCGGTGCTTCCGCAATATCTTGCGCGAAACTATACATCGCCGTTGGTGCCACGAAAGAAAACATCCTCATGCTTGACAGCAAAGGACCCTTGCTTGAAACACGGACCGACCTGGACAGCAATAAAATATTTTTTGCATCCAAAGTAAAAGGAGTGACGAATCTGGCGGAAGCCATGAAAGGCGCTGATGTATTTGTCGGCCTTTCAAAAGGAAATGTTGTGAATCAAAAGATGATACAATCAA
>PLXK01000014.1 GCA_003151415.1 Bacteroidota bacterium | reverse complement strand
TGTTCTTACCGGAATGGTTAAATACAACCAGCTTGCCGTTGGAGATCCGCTTTCTTTCGTCTTTGAAAAACTGAACATGAAATGGCTTTCCGGAGTCATTGCAGTGAGTGCAGTTGTTGCCATGGCAAGCGTACTCCTGGTCTTTCAGCTCGGGCAGCCCCGCATCTGGATGAGTATGAGCCGCGACGGATTGCTTCCCAAAATCTTTTCCAGAATACATCCTAAATTTCACACACCTTCTTTTGCAACGATCGTGACCGGATTTGTGGTCGCGGTTCCCTGTCTTTTCATGAACCTGGTCATGGTTACCGACCTCTGCAGTATCGGAACGCTTTTTGCCTTTGTCCTTGTCTGTGCCGGGGTACTCAAACTTCAAAACGATGCAACGGCCCCCCGGGGCAAATTCAAAACACCCTATATCAACGCAAAATACATTGCCCCGCTGATGGTTGTCGCCAGCATCGTTTCGCTTTGGATCTGGAACCATGAAAACATGATGGATTTCTTCAAGACAAGAAAACTAAATACGACTGAAGTTATTTTCCACAAAACAACAGCTGCCGATCTCAGCAAAATGCAGCAAACCGCCAAATCTTTGTATGTTCCGGATTTCCGAATTTCTGAAAATGCAGATTCAGCTGCGGCGCAAATAAATGCACTGCAGCCCGACCAGGTCAAAACAGTTATCCGAAATTCGGTGCTTCCGGATTCGGTCAAGTATCTGGACGGCTGGGCCGTCGTCAAAGAAAACATCCCGATGTGGATCTTTATTCTCATCTCCTTTGCTCTTGCAGTCTGGTGTTACCGAAGCAGCCTTTCTCTCATTCCGGCTCTGGGACTGATCAGTTGCCTGTACATGATGGCTGAAATCGAACTGAAGAACTGGATTGGATTCGGCATCTGGCTGATCATCGGTCTTGTCATCTATTTCGGTTACAGCCACCGGCACAGCAAACTCGGCCAGGCTAATAAATCCTGATTTATTTTATTCCTTCTGAAAAAGACCGCTCTTAAACAGAAAGGACAGCTAATTTTCTCAACCATGATCGTATTCATCACCGGCGCCACCGCCGGATTCGGAAAAGCAACGGCAGAACTCTTTGCAAAAAACGGGTACAATGTTATTGTTACCGGCCGCAGAAAAGATCGGCTCGATACATTATCGGCTGAATTGAAATCGAAATACAAAGTCGATGTACTCAGCCTTTGTTTCGATGTGCGTCACCTCAGCGAAGTTCAGAGTGCCATCGCCTCCATTCCACCCAAGTGGAAAAAAATAGACATCCTCGTCAACAATGCCGGATTGGCTGTAGGTATGGGACCGATACAGGAAGGCGTCATTGATGACTGGGAACAAATGATTGATACCAACGTCAAAGGGCTCCTTTACATGACCCGCAGCATTGCCCCGATGATGATCGAAAACGGAAAGGGGCATATCGTCAATATCGGCTCCATTGCCGGAAAAGAAGTTTATGCCAACGGCAACGTGTATTGCGCCAGTAAATATGCCGTTGATGCCCTGAATAAATGCATGCGCATTGATCTTCTCCCTCATGGAATAAAAGTCACAGCCATAAACCCAGGCATTGCCGAAACCGAGTTCTCAATTGTTCGTTTCAAGGGCGATGCAGAACGTGCAAAGAGCGTTTACAAAGGCCTGAATCCATTGACCGCCGAAGATATTGCAGACACTATTTTCTGGGCAGCGACAAGGCCGGCTCATGTGAACATTCTGGATATCGTTATCACAGCTGCTGCACAGGCCAATACGACAAATTTTATCAGGCATTGAAAGAAGTTGGCAATGTGCGGTTGGCGGTTGGCGGTTGGCAGNNAGTTGGCAGTTGGCAAAAAAAGAAAAAGAAGTTGGCAATGTGCTTTGGCAGTCGGGCAAGAAAAAATGCCAGCCAAATACGGACAAAAATTATTTATTTTTTTATTTTTTTTGCAAACTGCAGACTGCCGATTGATTTCAATTGCAAACTGCCAACTGCAGACTGCCCCTTGTAAACCATTCGTGTCCAAATGAAAAAACTCTCCATAGATCCCGACATTAAAAAGGCTTCCACCCTGTCTTCCGAATTTTACACTTCCGAAGAATTCTTCAAAACTTCCGCCGAAAAAATATTTTCCAGAACCTGGCAGTTTCTGGGTGACACGGATGAACTGAGGCTTTCGGGAGGATTGGTGCCCAAAACAATCCTGCCGGGTTTTCTGGATGAGCCCGTACTCTTCACAAGAGACAAAGAAGACAAACTGCATTGTGTTTCAAATGTCTGCACCCATCGGGGCAATATTTTGATTGAGCATGCCTGCACCGACAAGCAGATCCGCTGCCGTTATCATGGAAGACGTTTTGNNCCTGCATATGCCCGAATTTGAACAGGCCGAATGTTTTCCAACGGAAAAAGACAATTTACCCCAAGTACCCTTTGGTTCCTGGGATCAGTTTGTATTTGCCTCCGTTACCCCTTCGGTTCAACTGGAAGAAATTATCGGCGAAATGAAAAAACGCCTGTCTTTTC
>PLXK01000160.1 GCA_003151415.1 Bacteroidota bacterium | reverse complement strand
CCACTGCCACTACCACTGTTGTTCAGGACTACCGAAGATTGAATAAATACGGATCCGCCTCCAAGAAAACTGATGCTGCTGGTCAGGGTATTTGCATGCGATCCGCCTATAAATACATTTGCAGAGTTTGTCATTGAAATGGCGCCGCTGCCTGTGGCTGTTCCGTCAAATTGGAAAAACCGCGTCAATGCCAAAGCTGAACTGATGGTCAGCGATGCGCCGCTTTGAATATTGATACTTCTGGCTGCAGAAGCCACGTTCACCGTAATGGGGCTTCCTGATGCAATAACAACACTGTCGCCTGCAGCTGGCGTGCTTCCACTTCCTCCGGTTGAGGTCCAGGATGCAGCTGAATTCCAATTTCCCCCTGCTCCGGTGGAAGTGAAAACAGTACTCGTGCTCCTTTGCTGCGCAACACAAAGCGGTTGAGACGACTGTGCAAAAGTCAATGCCGTTCTTGTTGTGATTGTTCCGGTGCTTCCGGCAACGGAGAATGATCCCTCTCCCTGGTTATTCCATTGTGTACCGTCGAAGGAGGCTATGCGATAGCTCGTATACGTAGCGCCGGAGCAATTGTTGGCGTTCCATCCCAGTGTTACCTGAACATTGGATGATCCGGCTGACCGCGTTAAATTCCAGTACTCACAGGTGCTCATGCTTTGAACACTGTCATCTGTTGAGAAACCAAGGGCCTGACCAACGGCAACATATTGTGCATTGAATTTATCGGTAGCCACAGAGGGTGCAGAAATAGACAGAGGGTGATAAGCGCTGGCTCCTAAGCTGGCACTGCCCAATGGAAATGTAAAGGCCGAATTTCCAATTTTAATCATCGGTCCGGACACAAAGGATGTATTTGAACCTCCTGTCAAAGTGGCGCCGTTATTTAAGGTCAATGTATTGGAAGAGGTTGTGTTTAAAGATCCATTGGTCAGGGTAAGAGCGGTGGTGACAACATAGGGGGTACTCAATGTGACTGAACCTGCTCCTGAGTTATTTACTGTTAAGCTTTTAATTGTTTCTGTTCCGCTTACTTTGGAAAGCGTCTGCGCACCCGAACCGTTTAAAGTCAGATCTAAGGTTGAGAAAGTAGAGCTTGGATCGCTGTTGGTCAAATTGCCTCCAAGAGTCAGAGAAAAGCCAGCTCCATTCAAAGTGGCAACCAATCCATTGATGAACAGATTGTTTTGTACAACTGTGGCACCGGTAAGATTTCTGCCCGATCCACCCGTCAGGGTCAGGTTGTAATAGGTGCCGGAAAGAATGTTTGTTGTTGAATTGGCGTAAATAACGGTATTGGGTGAAGCCGTTGCATCCAGAGCAACGGTACGAAAATTTGCAAAAACACTCAAGGAAGAATTAGCCGCATTGATCCAGGAAGCCCCGGCAGCACTATAAAGAAAGTTTACGCTGATTGTTCCTGAATTGTGAACGACGGCTCCGGTGCCAAGAACGATATCATAAGCAGCAGCGTTGTTTATAACCACTCCAGAACGGATATACACTGCCCCTGAACCAGGAAAAACCAGCAAACCGTTAAAAGTCTGAGACTGGCTTCCTCCGATAAACAAATTGCCGGCACTGTTCATCGTTACGCTCGATGTTCCTGTCAGGGTACCGTCGAGTTTNNGTGTTTGTCAGTGTTACGGCGGCGCTCACGGTCAGGGTGGCACCACTTTGAATATTGATGCTTTGTGCCGAGGAAGTCACATTGATGGTTATCGGACTTCCGGAAGCAATAATCACGCTGTCGCCTGCAATGGGGAATCCACCACTTCCGGGTGTTTCAGACCACGAGCCTGGAGCGTTCCAATTTCCGCCTGCTCCTGTGGAGGTGTAGGTGTTGCTGGAGAACATCCGTGAAGGTATCAAAAGGATACAGCACAGGAAAACGATCCGGGCAAACGTGTTTGAGAGGGTAGATTGAGTCATGGTTGTACGGTATTAGCTTTGTTAAGGGTATTCCTGGGATTTTGAGGGTCAAAGATATGAATATCAGGCAAAAAAAACGTATTTCACCCAATAATCGAGTGCTTTTTTTACGTCCAAACAAGGATTTAGTTACAATTATTCAGGCTGATTGTTGATAAGTTTAATAATTCAGATAAAGTTCAACTTTCCCAAAGCACAGTTTTTTAGAAATGGCCGGATTGTGTGGTTTCGAGACAGGGATAAGAAGGCTAAGGGTTCAGAATCCGGTCATTCGGATTCCTGGCAAAATGAAAGCACTGTTTTTAAGGTTAGCGTCCTGATTGTTTCATTGCCTTGCCCGAAGTATTTGTCCCGGATTTGGATTTCATGAAACTATCTTATAAAATCTGTTATTTTATTTCATAAAACAGGTTTTTTAAACAGAAATATCAAGATAATATGGACGTAAATAGGTCTTGCCTAATTTAAAATTCATAATTTCGAAAAAATATTCAAGCAAAACTTTTATCAGGTATTCCCTAATAATAAGGGTTGGACGATTGAACAGACAAAATCAATTCAACCCTTTGGAGGCTTGATTGGGTTGACTGACACAGACAGACAGCGAGCGCGTTTTTGATAACGGCAAAATGTTTCAAGTTCAACTCTTTTTTTCAGGGAGCAATCGTGATTTTTTTGTAAAGTACTGAATCTGTCATTCAGTATGGTGGGCAATAATCAACTCAAAAATGGTTAAGTAGAAATGAATTCGAGTATTAAAAAGATTGACCAGTTGGACGCATTGAGGTGTTTGTCGGTTCTTCTTGTAATCCTTAGTCATTATTTGCTGGAGATATTCCGGGGAGGCTTCCCCTTTGGCCGATACGGTGTACAAATTTTCTTTACGATTTCCGGATTTTTAATCACATCCATATTATTAAAACAAAAAGAAGGCATCCTCTCCCGGCTTTCCATCCTGAAAAACTTTTATATCCGGCGAACCCTCCGGATCTTTCCCCTTTATTATCTCATCCTGATCGGTCTAACCATTCTGCATTTTTGTTTTCATATTCCCATGTGGAGAATTGGCCAGGGAGATGAAATTTATTTTTATACCTACACCACAAATATTTTGTTCTTCCTGCATGTTACCGGAGATTATATGGTTAGTCACCTGTGGTCATTGGCGGTTGAAGAACAATTTTACCTGATATGGCCTTTTCTTATTCTTTTTGCCCCCAAAAAGAAAGAGCACCTGATCATTTTTCTTTTTATTATTTCCAGTTTTTTATTCAAGTTTATTTTGCCCTATGAGTATGGTAAAACACTTCCCATTGCTCAGTTTGACACCCTGGGTACCGGAGCACTCATTGCTTATTATTTGAATAAAGACACTTCGAATAAATGGATAGAACTCATAAATAAGTACAAAACCCTGCTGATTTTTGTTTCCCTGAGCTTCCTCATTCTGAGCGAGTGTGTTGAGCAGGTTTTTATTAATAAATTGGCCTATTTCTTCCTTGTGGTATTCTGCTCTTCCTTGGTGGTGGGATGCATTAAAGGGTTTAAAGGACCGGCAGCCGTGTTTTTCAATAACAAAGCAGTGCAATATTTGGGTCAGATCAGTTATGGAATTTATCTTTTTCACAAATGGATGCCTTTTATTCTGATGCCCCAATTAGAGAAACGATTGCATGTTCATTTCAATCATTTTTGGGGCTTCACAATTCCGTTGCTGACAACAGTTTTATTGGCCCATCTGTCCTATGTCTTTTTTGAAATGAGATTTTTGAAGTTGAAAGAGAAATTCAACTGATAGACGAGCCGTTTTTTCTCCTGGTTTTTGTTCAAACCGGTATTTAAAAAGATCGGAGATTCCCAGCGGATTTGTTTTACTTCACCACAGCCACCCCCACCTCAATTGCCGCTTTTACAAAATTGACAAACAGAGGGTGCGGATTCAGGACTGTACTTTTGTATTCGGGATGGAACTGAACCCCGACAAACCAGGGGTGATTCTTAAGTTCAACGATCTCTACAAGGGCTCCTTCCGGATTCAGTCCGGAAGCAATCATTCCGGCTTTTTCGAAATCTTCCAGATATTCGTTGTTGAATTCGTATCTGTGCCGGTGACGCTCGGTTACTGCAGACTTTTTATATACTTCAAAGGCTTTTGTGTCTTCGGCAATCTGGCAGGTATAAGCTCCAAGTCTCATCGTTCCGCCTTTGTTGACTACTTTCTTTTGCGCTTCCTGAATGGAGATGACCGGATAGGCCGTATCGGGATCCATTTCGGTACTGTGGGCCGTGGCTAGTCCCATCACATTGCGGGCAAATTCAATTACAGCACATTGCATGCCCAGGCAGATACCCAGAAAGGGAATGTTGTTTTCGCGTGCAAAACGGATGGTGTTGATTTTTCCTTCGATCCCCCTGTTTCCAAATCCAGGAGCAACAAGAATTCCTTTCAGTCCCTTTAGTTTATCTGCTGCATTTTCAGGTGTAATGCTTTCGGAATGGATCCATTCGATCTGCACCTTGCATTCGTTTGCCACTCCCGCATGGATAAAGGATTCGGCAATGGATTTGTAAGAATCTTTCAGTTCAATGTATTTTCCTATGAGTCCGATTTTGACTTCCTGTTTGGGATGTTTCAGCGTGTGCAGAAAAGCCTTCCAGGTAGTCATTTCTGAATTGTAGTTTCCGGAAGTGAGCTGGAGTTTATTCAGGACAACAAGATCCAGTTTTTCAAGTTCCATCAGAACCGGTACTTCATAAATGCTGGATGCGTCCCGCGCCTCAATAACGGCACTGGGCTCGACATTACAGAAAAGGGCCACTTTGTTCTTCAGCTCGCGGCTAAGCGGATGCTCGGTGCGGCAAACCAGGATGTCGGGCTGAACTCCGTATTCCAGAAGAAGTTTGACTGAATGCTGTGTGGGTTTGGTCTTGAGTTCTCCGCTGGCACTTAGGTAGGGAACCAACGTAAGGTGAATGACAAGGGCGTCTTTGCCGAGTTCCCATTTCAACTGACGAACGGCTTCGATGTAAGGCAATGATTCGATGTCGCCCACGGTGCCACCAATTTCTGTAATGACAAATTGATAATTCCCTGTTTTCCCCAAAAGCTTGATACGGGTCTTGATCTCATCGGTTATATGAGGTATAACCTGAACCGTTTTGCCAAGATAGTCGCCCCGGCGCTCTTTTTCGATTACGGTCTTATAAATCCGGCCCGTGGTTACGTTATTGCTCT
>PLXK01000182.1 GCA_003151415.1 Bacteroidota bacterium | reverse complement strand
TGTTATGGTTGTTGTTGCAGTGACTGTACAACTTTTGGAATCGGTGACCGTGCAGGTATAAGTGCCGATACTCAGTCCCGTTGTGGTTGCTGCAGTTCCGCTTGCCGGTGCCGGATTCCAGGAATAGGTGTACGCGGGATTGCCGGCAGCGGCAGTAACGGTTGCCGTACCATCTGTTCCTCCGAAACAACTTACGGGAGTATTGGCTATTGTGGCTGTGGGTGCCGAAGGTATGGTCACTGTTGCGCTGGCCGTTCCGGTACATCCGTCAGTTGTTGTCAGGGTTACCGAATAGGTTCCCGCACCCAGACCGGTTGCCGTTGCCGTAGTTTGCGAAGGAGTTGTGTTCCAGGAATAGGTAAAGGGTGTATTGCCGGTGGCTGAAGTAACGCTTACGGTTCCCGTTGCAGGCAGAGCGCATGTTGTTGGCGTGGCTGTTGCAACCGGCGTTGGCAATGGGAAAAAAGCAATGGTCGTATCAATCTTGTATGTACATCCCGCGCCTTGGGTAACTGTCACTTCATACACTCCGGGTTGATTTACGGTGACGGTTGCACCGGTGGATGAACCGGCAATTCCGGACCCTCCGGGAGGAACCGTAGTCCATGCATAGCTTCCCCCTCCGGGTCCTACTGGAGGAGCAGTCAGATCCAGGGTTCCGCCCATGCACACTTCAGGCGTTGATGCAAGAACCTGAACAGGTCCGCAGGCGGCATCGACATAAGCATATCCGAAATGGCCTCCGTAAATACAACCGGCGGCAGTAAAACGAACAGTGACATTAAAGCCGATCTGAGTGGTTAAATTCAAGCTGCTGGAAACCCACGGACAATAAAAGNNGGTGGATTGAACGTAGTAGTTCAGACAAGGAATGGCAGCTCCGGTGTGGTCGAGAACTTCTGCCCTGAAATAAGGCATTTCTCCAGGATTGTGGGGAGATGCATCCATGACAACGGCATAATTGTAGGTGAACATGGCATTGGCTTTGGAAACAAGAAATGTTTGTTCGAGCACTTCGCCTCCACTGTAAGCGGTGGTGGTTCCATTTCCTCCCCCCGCCACACAATTGTTTGGCGGCTGGCTCCATTGCCACCTGTTGATGTCTTCTCCGCCGAGCCTGGCCGAGGTGGTTCCTCCCGTGGGACACAATTCGGGAAATTTTCCCCAGGGATCGGTTCCTGCAGCTGCGGTAACGAGGGTGTGGTAGGAGCACGTTTGTTCAGCAGAGTTTGGTCCCAGTGTGTTAATGCCCGCCGCTCCGACAGTTGTCAGGGCAGCGGTCGAATTTTTATTGTAACCGACAAATCCGGTCCACCCGGTAAATCCACCTTCAAAATCAATGTTGTTGCAGGCGCCGGCCAGCGGGTGTATTCCGGATCCGGTATGACTCATCAGATTATCAGGGGGAAGGACAGGCTGAGCGTATTTTTTGGCGACAAATGTTTTTTCTTTTGCATACATGCAAAACCGAATCTCCTGGTCGGTCAGGTGATGCTCGGCACCAAATAGTAAAGTTTTTTTGTAATTGTCAATCACATCAAACCCATCCAGTGTATCTCCTTTAAAAAAGTAAAATTGATTTGTTAACTGGCTGTAGCTGAGTGTGGATATAAGAAAGGAAAAAAGAAAAAGAAGTCTGGGTAATTTTGTCCGCATGTGAATGATTTTCGGTGTGTGTCTGACGTGTGATTCGCCGCAATTTGTGTGTGTGAGCCAACGAACGTTTCAGAAAAAATATTAAGGCATCATTTTTGCAATTTCAACACTTGTGAAACATTTAAGAATTTCGAACGTAAACAGATCATCCCAATCCTCATCCGGAAATGATCTGTCGTCGTGTGCATAATTCGAGTGTGCCGACAAATGAAATATTAAGAACGAATCTAAAGTATTCTGTGAAGCTTGATTTCATTGAGATATTCGTCGAAAATTCATTCCGAATGCGTTGATTTTTCAATGCGGTTCGATGAAAAAAAATGAAATCAGAACAAATAATTGACAATGTCGGATTCAGACGGAAATGCCTATTCTCAAATATATGGTAAAGATTTGACATTCACCAACATTCAAGGCTTTTTCCCATCTTATATTCGGCGATCAGAATAACTTACCTGGGGCCGGGGAGAAGGCTCTTGTTTGGGTAAGATGTTGTTTATTAGGCAGTTGTTGTCTTTTTTTGCCTGGGGGAAGATACAGTTTAAACTCAATTTTTGATATATGAGCAGCCATAAAAGGCGAAAACCTGACCCGTTTCATTTCGGGCAGGTTTTGAAGCTGGAAAAAGAGGAATCGTCATGGGATTGTCTTTGGATTTCTTACAGAAACAGAAAGTCTCCGATTTCCGGTTGTTTTTAAAATGGTATTTGCCTCATTACCTGGCCAGGGCTTCTCCCTGGCTATTTTGTTCCATGAGGCTCCATCCTTCGGTCAATGTAACCGGCAACCATTCATTGCCTGATTTCCGGAACAGTTTTATTTTTAAACCAAATACATCCCTGAAGCTGCTTTCAAGATCCATGCAACTCATTTCCGGGCTGATGTTCAGCGTTCCCTTGTTATGAATAGTCCTGCATTCTGCAATGGTCTTGCTTCCGTATTTGATTAATTTCCCCGAAGCTGCCCCGCCCGGTTTGTGGGGTTTGGCATAAAATTCCACTTTCAGAAATGGAAACATTTCACTGAATTCAGCCTGAATGGCATTGACTTTACGGTGATCGTTGATACTGATTTTCATATGTCTGATATTAGAATGCTCTGTTTGAAAGTTCCATAGTCACACACAAACCCGAATGTTTACGGATGCGGCACGATTCAAAAGTAAATTTTTGATTCCCCGATCCGAATGATGCGTATCATAACCCGTGGTGATTTGCGTCAATATGAACAATGTGGTTGCCGCAATCCGGCTAAAAAGAAATATTTTTGAAAAGCGGCATCCGGGCCGTAGAATACCGGGTCAGGCTGTAAGCCTATCCTGCAGGCTGGTTTATGGCTTCGGTTTGTTTTTTAAAACAAAACGCTGTCTTTTTTGCCGGAGAATACCACCCGGAGAATTCGGCCATCCTGTTAGCAGACAGGATTCAGGGTGGTGAACAGGAAAACGGTTCTCAGTTTTTTATTTTCATGAGTTTATCCACATCAAGAATGCTGATGAGGCTCCCTTTGATGTCAATGAGCTTTTCTTCCTTGAGATCGCTCAATGCCCGGATGGCTGTTTCGGGTGCAGTGCCGGCCAGATTGGCCAGGTCCTCGCGTGAAATGTGCATGCTGAAGCGGGGCTCGTTTTCTTTTTTGTACCTGCTGTAAAGGGTCAGGAGTGCTTCTGAAACTCTTTTTCTGACAGAGTTGTAAGCGAGTTTGATCAGCTGTTCTTCTTTTTCCTGAAGATTGTCGGAAAGCATTCGGATGAATTTGCGCGATACTTCCGCATTTTTATAAATCAGGGCAAAAAAACTTTCTTTGGGAATCATGCAGACTTCCGAATCTTCCAGAGCCATGGCGCCTTCGCTGTATTTGTCTTCTTCCAAAAGGGCGAGATGTCCGAAAAAGTCGCCTTCCTTGAATAAGCCCGTGATCAGTTCTTTTCCAAGTTCATTGGCTTTGTAGGTTTTAATTTTTCCTTTCAGCACAAAGTAAATTCCTTTAGGGAAATTGCCCTGTGTGTAAACGGTTTCCTTTTTGCGGCAGATCCTCACGTCGCGTTCTTCCGAAAGTTTTTTCAGGGCATCCAGACCGCCGGCATCGTTCACAAACTCGTTGAGTCCTTTAAAGTCTTTGCTGAATTCTTTTCTGAGCAGATCCGATTTTTTGAAACGGCTTTCGATGGCATTGAGCAAGTCCATGTCGTCGAAAGGTTTGGTGATATAATCATCGGCCCCCATTTCCATCCCCTTGCGAAAATCAGTTCGTTCGGCTTTGGCCGTGAGAAAAATAAACGGAATCCCGGAGCTTGCCTCGCTTTTCGAAAGCATATGCAACACCCCGTATCCGTCTAGAACGGGCATCATGATGTCGCAAATAATCAGATCCGGTTTTTCCTTTTGGGCAAGTTCCACGCCTTCTTTTCCATTGCTGGCCGTAACAACATGGTAGCTTGCAAGCTCAAGAATTTCAGCGGTGTTCTCGCGCATCTCCTGGCTGTCTTCGATGAGTAGAATTTTTTTTTGCATTTTCTTTTGTTTAATAATGAATTTAATTAAGCTCTGTTTCGCGGCTGTTGTTCACCTTAACGGTAAATGTGGTTCCTTCTTCAAGTCTGCTGTGGAAATCGATTGTTCCTCCGATCATTTCAACATATTTGGCCACGATATTCAAACCCAGTCCGGTTCCCTGAATGTTCGTTGCATTGTGCCCTCTGAAAAAACGCTCGAAAAGATGCTGCTGATCTTCTTCTGAAATGCCGATACCCCGGTCTTTCACCATAAGCACGATATGGGTATGGAATACTTCCGTAGATACATCCACGGGTTTTCTGTCCGGCGAAAATTTCAGTGCATTGGAGATCAGGTTGAAAAGAATGTGTTTGAGAATGTTTTTATCGAGTACGACCATCTCTTCTCCGGAATGGGTATACTTTATTTGCTGTTCGGGGTTTGCAATGGCCTGCATTTCCTGCACCACTTCTGTTGCTACTTCAAAAAGATTGAATTTTTCATGGGAGATATGCACCTTGCCCTCCTCGAGTTTGGTGAGCGAAAGCACATCATTCAATATATCGGTGAGGTGAACGATTGCCGATTTGATCCGGTTGATGTGTTTGTTCTGCTTTTCTTTTTCGCCCTGCTCTCCGTATTTGGATACCAGCGACAGAGATGACAGTATGGTTGCAAGCGGAGTCCGGAATTCATGCGAAGCCATGGCAACAAAACGGGATTTGAGTTCGTTCAGTTCCTTTTCTTTTTCAAGGGCAAGGCTGAGCTCTTCCCTTGAATTGCCAAGCTCCTTCAAGGCCTCTTCCAGAATGAGGGTTCTGTCTTTCACTCTTTTTTCAAGACCGGTATTGAGGGCTTTGATTTCGCGTACATTTTTCGCCTGTTCAATGCTGTAACGGATGGATCGTTCAAGATCGTGACCGGAAATGGCTCCTTTGATGAGGTAATCTGCAGCACCAGACAGGAGCGCCTGTTCATCAATTTCGATTTCATTCTGACCGGTCAGCAGAATCAGGGGCTGCTCACATCCGTTGCGGATGGCTTCACGGATCAGGTCCAGGCCAATGGTTGCCCCCAGGCTATAATCCACCAGGTATACATCATGCTCCTTCTGTCCGATGCGGCCAAGGCCTTCTTCCGAAGAGGAAACCCAGTCGATGCTGAAGGCCGAATACTTTATCTCAGCGAATAAATCACGCGTGATCATAAAGTCTTCTTCGTCATCATCAATCATGAGTATTTTAATCTGCTTACTCATCTCTGCTTACTTCTATTTTCTTATTTGTTTTATCACCGGAAAACAGATGATCTGCACACAAACGCCCACGCTCCGGTTTATATTGAATGAATAACGTCCTTGGCCGTGTTCTGGTGCCGGGACGGGATGGTCAGGATAAACGTGGCGCCTTTTCCGGATTCACTCTTTGCCGTAATTGTTCCGCCATGCCAGAGGGCAATTTTGCGGCAAATCGCAAGCCCGATTCCACTTCCATCAAATCTTTTGCCTTCGATGCGTTCAAACAGATTGAAGATCCGGTCGGTATATTTTTCATCAAACCCGATTCCGTTGTCCTGAAATGAAAGGGCCACGGTTTGATCATTTTCTGTGGCATGGATATGAAGCGTAAGCTGTTCGCCGGTTTTTCTGAATTTGACGGCATTCGAAATCAGGTTCTGAAAGACCTGCCGCATTTGAGTCGGCTCGGCGTCTATAACCGGTAAGGAGGAAGCAATGATTTTGGCCTGTGCCGATTCGATACTGACCTCCAAATCGGACAAGACCTCTTCCAGCAATGTATTGAGATTGACCGCCACAAAGGATTTACCGCCGGAAGTGAGCCTTGAAAACGAAAGCAGATCCGTAATGAGCACCTGCATCCGGGAGGCCGCATTTAACATGCGGTCCAGGTAATCTGTGCCCTGGGTGGAGAGCTTTTCAGCTTCCAGTTGTTTCAGCCGCATGCCGAAACTTTGAATTTTGCGCAGCGGTTCCTGCAAATCGTGTGAGGCCACATAGGCAAAATTCTGAAGCTCTGTATTCGAAACTTTGAGTTCTTCTGAAAAATGCTGCAGATCAGTCAATGTTCCTCTGAGGATTTCTTCCTGCGCTTTTCGAACGGTGATGTCGATAATAAAAGCAATAACAAAATGATTCCCTTCAACAGATGTAAACGGACTCAGACTTATTTCAAGGGGAAATTCGGAATTGTTTTTGCGTTTTCCAAACAGATCCATGCCTATTCCCATTGCGCGAGAATAGCGGCTGTGCGCAAAATCCGCCCTGTGGCCTTCGTGTTTGTGCCTAAGGGTCTCGGGAATGAGTGATTCTATTTTTTTTCCAAGCAATTCGCCTTCCTCATAGCCAAACATGTACTCGGCGGCCGGATTGATCCGGATGATTTCTCCCGCATTGTTGGTCACGAGAATTCCCTCGACGGCGAATGCGAAGAGGGCTTCAAGTTCCTGCTTGTTATTCATTTTTCTTTCGGCTGGTTTCGGTTCCAAGTTAGTCAATTTCAAGGCATTTCATTATTATTAAGCACCTTTGGCCTATTCCTGCAGAAATCATATTCAGGGGGCAAACCATCCGGCCAGGTGCCCCGCTCTGGTTCTTTCAAAAAGATTCAGCAATATCGACAGATTTAGCTTGCCTGAAGTATGATAGATATCAATTCAAAGGCTGATTGTGATCACACATCGAAATGAAATTTAATTCATTCTGTTTCCAAATTCCTGTGATTGAACCTCTTTTTTTTGTCTTTGCCGATCGGCATTCGCCATTTTTTTTGTAGTTTGTGCAAACAGAATTGTTCGTTTTTCTGACCCCCGGCTACATGTTCGCAATTGTTGATATAGAAACCTGTGCAGGAAAGTATGAATTCCGCAAAGGCCGCATCATTGAAATCTGCATTCTGCTGCACGACGGCTTGCAGGTGGTCGATAAGTTCTCTACACTGATCAATCCCGAGTGTCATATCAGTTCTTTTTTCAGGGGCATTACAGGCATCAGCGATGAAATGGTTGCCGGCGCCCCCCGTTTTCACGAGGTGGCCAAAGATATTCTGGCCTTTACCGAAGGCCGTGTTTTTATCGGGCACAATGTCGGTTTTGATTATGGTTTTGTGCGCGCGGAATTCGCTGCCCTGGGTTATACATACAAACGGGAAACCCTTTGTACGGTTCGCCTCAGCCGGAAACTTCTGCCCGGAAAATTGTCTTACAGCCTGGGTAAACTTTGCGATTCGCTTGGAATAGAAAACCTGGCGCGCCACCGTGCCGAAGGTGATGCCCTGGCTACGGCACAGCTCTTCGACCTGCTCATGCAGCTCAAAAGCATGAATCCTCAATATAAAAATCTGGGCGCCACCGAACTGATGACCCGGCGCATCGATAAAATCAAATTGTATGTGCTCGATAAATTGCCCGAAGCCTGCGGGGTTTATTATTTCCTGGACAAAGAAGGACATATCATTTACATCGGAAAGAGCAAGAATATGCGACACCGGGCCATGAGTCATTTCAACTCCAAGGAAAAAAAGAGTTTGAAAATGCTCAACCAGTTGCAGGACATTGATTTTGAATTGTGCGGGGGCGAACTCATTGCCTTGCTTCGCGAAGCCGAAGAAATAAAAAGACACAAACCCGAATTCAACCGTATGCGCAAAGCCAATTCGTTTACACAATGTATCGATTGGTTCAAAGACAGCGATGGAATTATCCGTTTCAAAATTGTGCCGAGTCAGGAATCAGAAAATGCCTTGCTGAGCTTTGTTACGTACGGTACGGCACGGAGCCGTTTGGAATCCATGCTGGAAGAACATACCTTGTGTTTGCGTTATTGCGGGTTGACACCCGATGATTCGGTTTGTTTTGATCACCATCTGAAAAAATGCAACGGGATTTGTGCCGGGGAAGAAGAAATAGACGTATACAACAAAAGGGCGCAGGAAGTTTTGGACAAATACATTTTTAAGGATGCCGATTTTGCGCTCATTGACAAGGGTCGAACACCGGAAGAGTATTCGGTGGTTGTGGTGGAGAATGGACATTATGCCGGTTTCGGTTATGGCGACCGCTCTATACACATTCAATCGGCCGATGAATTGAAAGGAATGATCAAACAGGCCATTTATTATCCCGATACCGATGATCTTGTGCGGGGATGGATGAAGACAGCCAGTTCATATAAGTATGTACCTTTTCGGGCAGGCAACGAAATAAACACTTCTGAGAAAAGCGAACATATTGATTTTGAACCTCAAATTGATTGAAGCAGACAATTAAGTAACGCTATCTAAAGAAAACGTGAGTGAATTGAACAATTAAGTAGCGACATCCAAAGAAAACGTGGGTGAATTGTTCAATTAAGTAACGCTATCTAAAGAAAGCGTGAGTGAATTGAACAATTAAGTCATGTTATCTAAAGAAAACGTGAGTGAATTGAACAGTTAAGTAACGCTATCTAAAGAAAACGTGGGTGAATTGAACAATTAAGTAACGCTATCTAAAGAAAACGTGGGTGAATTGAACAATTAAGTAGCGCTATCTAAAGAAAACGTGGGTGAATTGAACAATTAAGTGACGTTATCTAAAGAAAACGTGAACGAATTGAACAATTAAGTGACGTTATCTAAAGAAAACGTGAGCGAATTGAACAATTCAGTAGCTAAATTGAAAGCAAGGAAGGATGAATTGGATAAGCGAGCTATCTTGTTGAATTGAAAAAGAAGAGTGTTGTACCGAAGATATTCATTTGGTCATTTCTCCATTTGATTAGTGTGGTATTTAGCAGCGATACATTTGGATTCAGGGTAAATCAAGGTGGTTTCCCGATATACTGAATGATTGAATTGCCTATAACCAATCCCTAGGAATCAATGGCGGAGGGACATGAATACAAAAGAAAGAAGATAGGCAAGGTCCATCAGCAGAATCAGAAACAAGGAGCTGCACATATACCTGTGTTTGTAAGACAGTTTTTTGAATGGCACAAGGGCCAATGGCAAAGCGAGAATAAAAGCCCAACAGGTAAATCCGAAAAGAAAAACCGGAATGATCTGATGCGCCTTGCGGAACAAATGGAAAGTATGTGCCATATGCGATCCGGCCAGCTTTATATCCAGCACAGAAAAAAACACAACACACACCAGCAGGATAAGTTTTAATTTTCTTCCTGTAGGTCTTCTCCCAATCTTTTCTGCCCTCGCTTCCATTGTCGGTATTGCTCTGTTTTTTTTCTGTTCAAATATAATTATTCTCCTTAAAAAAATCTTCGAAATGCATTGGGCAATAACCCGGATTCCGATTGCCGGATGAGGTAACAGAAGAAAAGGGGAATGGAGGTGGGATTTCGAAGGCCGCGTTATCAGCTCTTGCGCTTAAACGACCAGACAAAAACAAACTGAGCTACAACATCACCCGCCTCGTCTTTTCCGGTGGCTTTGACCTCTACCGTGACACCTTCTCCGGTGTTTTGTGTTTCTGCAATGACAGCTGCAATTTTCTTTCCGTCCGAACAGGTGAACGAAATCCGGCCTTTGGCTTTCTTGATAAACTCGGCTTTCATTCCGGTAACCAGCATGGATACTTTCGGTTTGGCGTCTTTGATATACATCAGAGCAACAACACCCGAACTGAGTTCTGCAGCCATGGCCAGGCAGGCAAAATACAAAGAGCCGAAGGGGTTCTTGGTCAGGAAACGATGCCTGACGGTAGTTACCGCGTGTGCTTCATCAAGCTCTTTCACCCTGACTCCGGCTAAAAAAATCATCGGGGCTTGCTTCAGTGAAAAAAGGCTGAAGATAAACCCGTTGGTCACCTGACTGACGTATTTTTGTTGTTGGTTGGTCATCTGTCTATACTTTGGCCGAAGTTAAAAAAGATTCTTATTTTTACGGGCTTAATTCATCTTTAAGCCTTGATATTTATGGCTGGGAAACGCTTTCAATCAGGAACAAAAAAAGCAAAGAAAAGAACAACTGAGAATATGCTCTACATCAAACCGTCAGATCTCCCCAATTCCGGAAAAGGACTTTTTACAAAAGCACCCATCAAACGCGGTAAGGACGTGATTGAATACAAAGGCGAAATTATCCCCTGGTCAGAATGTCTCGAACGCGAGGAGAAGGGTAAGGGTGGTTATTTTATGTATGTGAGCAGCAAATATTGCATCGATGCCCGTCCCACCAAAGAGCATATGGCCCGTTATGCCAACGATGCCAAGGGATTTACTAAAAAGGAAGGGGTTAAAAACAATTCATTTTACGAGATGCGCGGCAAACGCGTATTTATCGTGGCCAGGAAAAACATCCCCGAAGGTTCTGAAATCCTTGTTGGATACGGTAAAGAATACTGGGATACAATGAAAGTGCAGTTGAAAAAAAACCGGAAGGTGTCGAATCTTGCAAAGCCTTCGAAGAAGCGTACGGCCTGAAAGTTTCGGAGTTTCCTGGGCAATATGCAATTGCACACTGCTAACATCTTTCCCCTTTTATCTTGTTGCCAACTGCCAACTGCTAATTGCCCACTGCAAACTTCTTTCCCCTTTTATCTTGTTGCCAACTGTCAACTTCTTTTCCTCTTGCCAATTTTTTCCATCTACCCAAACAGCAGGGAAAAAACCTCCTCGATTTTACCCACCATCACAATTTTTATTCCGAATAATTTAGGGTCGAGGCCTTTTTGGTTGTATTTCGAAATGAAGATTTGTTCATAGCCGAGTTTCTCGGCTTCCGAAATGCGCTGATCAATGCGGTTGACGGGTCTGATTTCGCCCGAGAGTCCGACTTCGGCTGAGAAAGCCACTTTCTGCGGAATCGGAATGTCGGCATTGGAAGACAATACGGCGCAGACCACAGCCAGATCGATGGCGGGATCTTCCACTTTGATTCCTCCGGTAATATTCAAAAAAACATCTTTGGCGCCAAGTTTGAATCCGCAACGTTTTTCGAGTACGGCCAGAAGCATGGAAAGCCGGCGTAAATCAAATCCGGTAGACGAACGCTGAGGTGTACCATAGGCTGCAGAACTTACCAAAGCCTGTGTTTCAATAAGCATGGGGCGCATGCCTTCCATGGTGGCCGCAATGGCTATTCCGCTTACGGGTTCTTCGCGGCTTGTCACAAGAATCTCTGAAGGATTGCTCACTTCACGCAAACCGCTGCCCTGCATTTCGTAAATGCCAAGCTCATTGGTAGAGCCAAAGCGGTTTTTTGTCGTACGGAGCAGTCGGTACACATGGTTGCGGTCGCCTTCGAACTGAAGCACTGTGTCGACCATGTGTTCAAGCACTTTGGGGCCGGCAAGACTACCGTCTTTGGTGATGTGTCCGATGAGAAATACCGGCGTGCTGCTTTCTTTCGCATAGCGCATGATTTCTGCCGCACACTCCCGGATCTGCGACACACTGCCGGGCGAGCTTTCTATCTGAGAGGTAAAGAGTGTTTGTATCGAATCGATAATGAGAAGCGAAGGCTGAAGAGTCTCGATCTGCTGGAAAATATTTTGCGTATTGGTTTCGGTCAGAATAAAACAATTCGGGTTGTTCAGTCCGATGCGTTCGGCACGCATGCGGATTTGCTGTTCACTTTCCTCACCCGAAACATAGAGCACTTTTAATTTCCTGGCATTCAATGCCACCTGCAGCATCAGTGTGGATTTGCCGATGCCGGGTTCGCCTCCAAAGAGTACCAGCGAGCCCGGTACAATGCCCCCACCCAGCACACGGTTCAGTTCTTTGTCGCCGATGTCGTAACGCTGTTCGGTATTGAGATCTATTTCTTCAACCCGCTGAGGTTTCGGTACGCGTCTTGAAGGACTGCTTATTCCGGGAGTCTTCGTATCTGTGGATTTCTGCACAATTTCTTCGACATAGGTGTTCCATTCATTGCAGGAGGGGCATTTGCCTATCCATTTGGGCGATTGGGCACCACAGTTCTGGCAGAAGAAAGTTGTTCGGGTTTTGGCCATTTTGTCGGGTGTTGGGGTGTTGATGTATTGGGGTGTTGAAACAATGAATTGTTTTCTTCTTTGCAAGGGTAAAAGTAAGGAAATCAGCAGGAAGATTTACTTGGTTTTGTAGTTTGATTTGGAACCCAAGCATACTGATCAGCATCCTCTGCAGAACTAATAAAGATCATTCCCTTCAGTTCTTCGCTTGTCTATATTTAATACTGTTAAAATATATTGTTTTATTTAACCAAAAAACAAACAAAATGGCCAAAGTAGCACGCGAAATAGTCGAAAAAGCAGGAATCAATGTGGATGACCTTGTCAAATTGCTCATCAAAAATGCATCGGCAGAACTCACCACGTATTATTATTACACCATCCTCAGGGTTAACCTTACGGGTTTGGATGGGGAAGGATTAAAAGCCATGACCGAAGATGCCCGAATAGAGGACAGGAATCATTTCGAAGCCCTTGTTCCGCGAATTTACGAACTGGGTGGAAAACTGCCCCGCAACATGAACGATTTTCATGACATCTCGGCTTGCCCGCCGGCCTATCTGCCCGAAAACCCAGGCGATATAAAAGCCATGCTGAAGGTATTGGTGGAGGCTGAGCGTTGTGCGGTGCGTGGCTATAACCACATCTGCAATCTGACTTTCGGAAAAGACCACAGAACCTATGAGCTGTCTTTGAGCATCCTCAACGAGGAGGTTCAGCACGAATCCTGGTTCTCTGAATTTATCGGGGAAGGACCTTCCGGACATTTTCAACGCCTGGGTGAAAATTCGCCTTATGTGAAGAAATTCCTTTTGTAGGACGGCGTGTATCTGTTACCAGTGGTAATTTTTATCCCAGGCAATAAACGCGTTCATGGCTGGCTCGTTTTTGTCGGGCCAGTTTGCCACGTCCTGATTTTTCGTTTCATAATGATTGATGAAATAGGTGAATGCCCGGGTATGTTGTTTCTGATCAAGCTCAATAAAATAAGGGATAAGAAAATCGCCATAGAATCCCTGATTGCTTTTTCTGCACTCTTCGAGCGATTCAAAAATGACCGATGACAGGGCCTCAAATTTATCGAGTTCGGTTTGTGTCCGGTTCGAGAGACTGGGTGTTGCCGACAATTCAACATATGCTTTGAGTCCGGATTCCGCCTCGACAAATCCATTGGCACTGGTGTCGGTTCTTTTTGCTGCCGAATTGTAGGTAAACGTTTCTTCGCCTTTTTTCTCCAGGTAATACAAGCCATTCACTTTCCTGGTCAGGAATGGAAGAATCTGATCGGCCCTTGGTCCTTTGGGTTCAAGTATAAGAAATCTTGAAAAGTCTAGTACGGCCGGAATTCTGTTGCCGAAGGCATCTTCAACAACTCCCAGATAGTACCACGAACTGGCATGTTTCGGATTCAGTTTGATCGCATCTTCAAAACAGGCTCGGGCGGCATACGGTTTTTTCAGATGATATTCGGTGATTCCCTTGTTGAAAGGGAGCATGTAGTAATCGGGGTATTTGCGGATGGCCTCATCGAATATTTTAATGGCCTCTTCCGGTTTTTGCCGTTCTACCAGACTGTTGCCGTAATTGCTGTAAATCATTTTCAGTGTTGGGCTGCCTGGAAATCTGGCGATGGCTTTTTCGCAGATGGTTCCGGCATTTTCAAAATCCTTTAAGGCTGAATAAGTCATCGCCATTTCACTGTACAAGGCCACATTGTTGCTGTCGAGCTGATACGATGCCTTGTACTTGTCAATGGCTTCGGTATATTTCCCCTGATCATGCAGGGCTACACCTTCATTGAGGAGCGCCGTTGCCTTTGCGTTTTGTCCAAAAGACAAAAAGCTGTGCAGAAAGAACATCGCGACTAGTATTGCCTGTTTCATTTTATTTCGTTTTTTTATTGAAGGCAAAAAGGTTTAAAATGATGATGATAGGAAGGCCGCGAAAAACAATTTCAATGAGCCTGCCCTTTTCTACGGGGAAAAAATAAATAAAAAATAGACAATAAAAGTAAGAGGCACAAGAATTAGTCCGGCGATTCCACAAATGATTCCGGCTTTTGCAAGCCTCGATGATTTGGTTTTGTATAAATCGGGATTTTTTCTGATTTGCTTTTTCGCCATTATTCCAGTTACAATTGCAAGAATACTCAAAATGATAGCGGCAAAAAGAAAAAGAATAAAACCAACAGAAAAAGCCAGGGCGAAAAAGATGGATGAAATCCCGAATACAAGACTCCTCTTTGCCTTTACATTCACTATTTGTTCCTTTCCCTCCGGGTCCTTGGTTTCAAATACGTCCTGTGTCCCATTGGGATAATTGATGGCTGCTACTTCCGATTTTTTAATTGTAAAGTCGGGCCCGTTGCGGTTGTCGCATCTTTTGTATTTTATTTCGGTGATACCTACGACCAAAATCTTTGCGCTTATTTTCAATCCGTTTTTGCAAACAATGAGATCGCAGCTGTCCGATAGCGTTGTTTGTTTTTCTCCCCCTTGTTTCAATAGGTG
>PLXK01000139.1 GCA_003151415.1 Bacteroidota bacterium | reverse complement strand
AACTTGAAAGGATTTACTCAGAACTGCGAAAGATTGCGGCAGAACTTGAAGAGATTTACTCAGAACTTCCAAAGATTGGCTCAGAACTTTTAAAGAAGATTGCAGACACGAACACAGAGGTGAAATCTGAGAAAGAAAAAGACAGGCAGTAACAAAATGGACTAATGCTTACCATGAGTGGAAACGAGCAATTCGCGTACATCCACTTTCAGAACGGAAGCAATTTTATAAAGTATTGTTAAGCTGGGTTGCGTTTTGTTGTTGACATAATTCGTCGTTACGACATAACTCCGATTGATTTTTGCTGCCAACCAGGTTTGAGTTCTCCCTTGCTCTGTCAATATTTCCTTGATGCGATTCATCTTGAAATAATTAGATTTTGTTTAAGCCCTGGCGAGCATCAGGGTACTTAAGAATTTCTCACTTCGCAAATCTTCAAAATCAAAGGGGAAACAGATTCTGCGTGCTGCTTCATTTTAAATTTTCTGTACCTTAAAATACACTCTCATTTTAACCTTGTTCAAGGCCTTATTACAAATATATTATAACGGAAACATTATGCAAATTTAGTGCATTTCAAGATAAATCCGAACAAAGGATTGCAAATAATTTGAAAACGAAACTTTGGAAATTGAAAGGCAACTTGTTAATCATCATATATTTATACTGTTTTACAATTTATATAATTAATGAATGCCGATGTCGGCTCATTTGAATCACCCGTCTTAAGGCTTGACTGCCGAAAGCCACGAAAAAATTGAAACTGAAAGCTGAATTCGCCCCCAAAGAAAAAACTAAACAAATAGATAAAACGGGAAAATTTATGCTGAAACGGTAATATTCAACAATTCATTTGCTTTAAATGAAAGATTCATAAAGAGCATTTTGGGAGCGGCATTGCGTTCGATGGCGGCAGAAGATTTGTTGATTTCGTCGATGAACCGTTCGCAATTCCCGGCATGGATAAACCGCGCGAATTTTTTTACAAATTCAAGTTCCTCTCCTTGTAATCTGACCAGAGCAGTGGTCGCATAATTCATCACCAGGCATTCGCGCAAAATCCCCAGCGAATAATTCAGAAATTCTTTGTGTTTTTCTCTTTTCAGGGGTGTAATTTCATCAATCACTTCAATCACTTTTACCGCATCAAATTTCAGACAGGCGCGCATCCAGCTCTGAAAAAGGCGCAGGTACAAGGCAGCGTTTTCGTTTTCGCTGATCAGTCTTTTGGCAGAGGCATAGTTTCCGTCGGCAAGAAAAGAAATTTTTGACGCAGCATCGGCACTGAGTCCGTGCTGTTTCTGAAGCACAGCCGTCAATATCTTATCGGGTACTTTTTGAATGCTGATCAGCTGTGTCCGGGAAACGATAGTGCGCAGAAGCTGGTCTTCATTTTCGGTAACAAGTAAAAAAAGTGTTTTTGCAGGTGGCTCCTCCAGAATCTTCAAGAGCTTATTGGCTGATTGGAGATTCATTTTTTCGGGAAGCCAGATGACCATGATCTTATAGCCTCCTTCAAACGTAGTCAGGCTCAGTTTGCGAAGTATGGCTGCGCTTTCATCAACGGCAATCACTGGTTGTTTGTTCTCAGCCCCAAGGTTGCTGAACCAGCCCTGCAAAGTCAGATACTGATCGCTGATAAAAGCTTCGCGAAAATCGGCAATAAGGTGATCGCTGACCCTGACATCCTTTGAAAGTGCAATCGGAAATACCAGGTGAAGATCGGGATGAACAAGCTTCTGGCATTTAAGACAGGCCGGGCAAATTCCGCAGGAATCTTCTTCTTTTTTGTCTTTGCAAAAAACATATTGTGCATAGGCAAATGCCAGGGCAAGACTGCCACAGCCTTCAGGCCCCAGAAACAATTGAGCATGACTGATCCTGTTCTCGTTTACCGAATGAATCAGCCGCGCTTTGATCTCCTCCTGACCAACAATATTTTTGAAAAGCATGGTGCGAATTTATAGAAAAATAGATGATTGTTGAAAACGGGTCTGAAGCACCGGATGAGCTCCGATAAAAAATCGGGGTCGGGTCTGCCCCAAAGGGCCTCTTCCTGGAGGCACTCGTTCTTTGCAGTATGTTTTCGGAAGAATTTGTCCAAGATCCGGCCATTTTCTTCGATATAAAAACAGGAACTGCAAAACAACTCAAACATAGTGGATTCAATCCTTCATACAAGAAAATCAGCCAAACAGCAAACTGAATGGTTCGACAACAAACCAGACATCAACACTATTTCATCATTACCGGGTTGACCGTATATCCTTGCTCTTTAAGCAAATTCAAAAGTCCCTTATCACCAGGCAGATGCCCCGCGCCAACGGCAATAAAAACGCTTTGTGTCTGCATCATTTCAGGGATCAGTTCCATCCACTTTTTGTTTCTGTTGTAAACAAGCTTATCCAATTCATCCGGGCCAAATTCTCCTCCACTGGCCAGGCTTTTTGCAAGGCAATCCATATTCTGAAGCCGGTAACAGCGGTTCATCTCCATCATTTCCCGGTTATTTTCCTCTTTTTCTTTCACAGCCCGAACAAGCTGTTGCGCCTGTTGCCTGAGTGAGCTCCCCTCAAAAAGAAGGGCGATCTGTTCTTCCACCGTTTCCAGCCCCATCACCTTCTTTCCCGAACCCTTGGCCAGGTCCTGGAAATAAATGTCCATCGCTTTTCCCTGATCCTCTTTGAGCATGGGTGAGTATAAGAATGTGCTGATCACCACCGGTTTCATTTTGTCGAATAAAGACAGATCCATGCCTGTAATTTCCTTCAAATAAGTTCCAACCAATTGGTAATCCTCTTTGCTGAGCAGTTGTGTAAGCGAAGAATCTTTCATGACGACAGCGGAAGCAATTTTTGAACTTACCCCAACATCAATCACCATTTCGCCGGCAACAGCTTCTGTCTTTTCCAATTTCTGGCGGATCACCGGAAAAGAGTCGATGTAGGTGCTGGTAATGAGGTGATAAGTTCCAAAAACGAAGGACGGACTTTTTAATCCTTTGCCGCTTATTTCCCAAAGCAGTGTATTGGGCGTTTGCGAGAAAGCCTGATGCCCAAGAAGAAGGAAAAAGAAAATTGTTGTTTTCAAAATTTATTGGGTGACTGGATTTCGGTTCGAAACAGCTTGCCAGATTCAATTATTTTCCATAATTATCGCATTGGGTGACATTCGGTTTACCGTCCTGACTAATAGAAAAAACGATCGGCAAATTGTATTGAGTCTCAATGAGCATTCCGTTCATTTTGGATAGCATACACCTGGGCAGTGATCTGATCACCTTTAATGCGGCACTATCCAATTCAGCAGAAACGCCTTTTCTGATTTTTACATGTGTTACTTCTCCGGTTTTTGAGACCGTAAATAGTACGGTTCCCGAAATGTTTTTTTCAAGTGCAATTTGGGGGTACACCGTGTTTTTTACGATATACCTGCACATGTCTTCCAGGCCACCCGGAAGTTTGGGATTTTCCTGCCCTGAAAGGCAGAAGACACGAAACACAATGACCAAAACGAAAAATAATTTTTTCATGCGGATTCAATGACTTCAGGCAGGTCCGGTCAGACCATTCTCCCTATTTGGATATACTCCAAATCCGGTTATTGCTAATTGTGTTCCCGGTTTGTGTCCGGTTTCTTCATCTTCACATTATTAAAAGTCCGCCAGACATACCAGGGCTGACAAAGGGCATTGAATAAAAAAACCACGAAAACCACACTCAATCCCGAATTGGAACGAAAACGAATTCCGGAAATTCCATTGGCATAAACCGCATAGATTCCATAGCATATTTCGATAAACAAACCCAAAGAAAGCAGGAAGGTCACGATCCCAATCACCTTAACCGTGTCGGATACCTTTTGGAATTTGATCTCCTCTGCCGAAGGCAGATCATCAATGATGCCCGTATTGATTTCTCTTTCGGGTGAAGGAAAACTGTTGCGGGTGGAAAAAATATAGAAAACCGAACAAAACGGGCAAAGAAAGACGGCGGCAAAAAGAACAAGCGAATGCGTGCCCCAAATTGAAGTCGATTCCCGAAGTGCATACACCGCCGCCACGCCAATAAGCAAGACAAAAAAATCGAGAACTAGAAGATATATGGCCAGCGATCGGTTCATAGCTTGGAAGTAAAGATAGGCAATGAAACACAGCCGGAAAACGGAATGCCTGGAAAGAACACAAATGAGAATAATGCAAGGGAGGTTGAAAAGAACTCAGGAAATCTCGATCCTGCCTGTTTTCATGGAAAATTACAATAAATTTGTGTTTTGTCCGTTTTTCATCTTCAGAGGTCTGATGTGTAAGCCGGGGTTATTTTGATTAGGCCTTAATAATTGATTTTGAAACGTTTATATCTCCATATACTTGTCTGCACCCTTCTTGCCGGATTGGGCTTCTCCTCCTGTTCGACCAAAAAGAACACCTGGTTAACCCGCGGTTATCACCGCATGAACACCCGCTATAACGGTTATTACTATGCCCGGGAAGCCATAAAAGATGGGGTTGATAAAATCAACAAATCCTATGTCGACGATTATTCGGTTATCCTGCCTCTTTTCAAGTATGCCTCGAAAGACAACCTGAAAATGTCGTCTGCCGATTTTGACAAGGCGATTAAGAAATGCACGAGCGCCATTGAGCGCCATATGATCACGGATAAGAAAAACGTGGAAATAGCTGGCGCCAACAGTTGGATTGATGATTGTTTTATGTGTATCGGCAAAGCGAGGTTTTACAAACAGGAGTATTTCGCCGCTGTCGACGCCTTCGATTACGTGACAAAAAAATATGCAAAATGGCCGATTCACTACGATGGCTTTCTCTGGCTCATCCGCACTTACAATGAAACCAGTATCTTTTCTAAATCGGAAGAGCTGATCACTGCACTGAAAGACGACAAAAAATTTCCAAAAAGTAAAAATGCGGAACTATACGCACTGGCTGCCGATTATAACATCAGACGCGAACAATACGAGCCCGCAATTGGAAATCTGACCAAGGCCATTGCCATGCTTGAGCCATCAGGGCCACTGAAAGCAATTGGCCCCCTTAAAAACGGGCCCGTTTCTGTAAACAAAACCGAACGTTCGCGGTATATGTTTGTGCTTGCGCAGCTTTATGAAAAAATGGGGGATAACAAAAAAGCATCCGGACTTTTCGCCCAGGTTGCATCCATGAAACCCCATTACGATATGGAATTTAACGCAAAGTTAAACCATGCCAGACTTTATGATTTTTCTGATGGTAAAGGTCAAAAAATCAAAGAGCAGTTGCTGAAAATGGCCAAGGATTTTAAAAATGAAGACTTCCGCGATCAGATCTATTACACCCTGGCCGGAATCGAATTGCGCGAACACAATGAAGAAGCCGGCATTGCTTATCTGAAAAAATCGGTACGGGTCAGCCTGAAAAACCGTCAGCAAAAAGCACTTTCCTTCCTGAAGCTCGCCGATCTGTATTACGACAAGACAGACTATAAAAACGCACAGTCTTATTATGACAGTCTCGTGCCCATGATCAAAAAAGAATTTCCGAATTATGACCTGATTGTTTCCAAGGGAAAAAACCTGAACGAACTGATCAAAAACCTGAAAATCATTTCCGTTGAAGACAGCCTTCAGAAGATTGCTTCCATGGATTCAGCCTCCCGCAATGCGGTGATCGATAAAATGATTGCTGCTATTAAAGCCGAAGAGAAAAGAAAAGAAGAAGAAAAACTGAATGCAAAAAGCAATGGCAACAATTTATTGCCGCTCAACGGCAGTCCAAATGCCACCGTCACCTCGGAAGCCGGTTCCTGGTATTTTTATAACAGTTCGGCAATCAGTTTTGGAATCACTGATTTCAGAAAGAAATGGGGAGACCGAAAACTGGAAGATAACTGGAGACGGCTTGGGAAGGAATCAACCAATTACGGAGAAATTAGTCCTGCGACAACCGAGCAGGACCCTGAAGTTGTTGCCGCCGGCGGAAAGGGGTCAAAAAAAGGAGTCGCTGCACCCAATACTGCCCGTGCCTTCTATTTAAAAAACCTTCCACTGACCAAAGAAGCAAAAGACAAATCAAATCTTAAGATCGTTGATGCCTATTACAATTCGGGCTCCATTTATAAGGAAGCCCTGATGAATAATACGAAATCGGCCGCCGCTTTTGAGGAAATGCTCTCCCGTTTTCCTGATAACAAATACAATCCAACCTCCTATTATTTTCTTTACCGCCTTTATCTGCTCATGGAAGATCAGGCCAAAGCAGACTATTACCGTAATTTAATTCTGACCAAATTTCCAGATTCAGAACTGGTGGCACTGCTTAAAAATTCAGCCAATGTCAAAAACGCGAAAGGCGGCAATGTGGACATCATCAAAGCCTATTACGCCGAAACCTATGCCCAGTATTCTGCCGGTAATTATTCGTCTGTGATGAGCCGGTGTGCAGTGGCAGATTCCATGTACGGGGGCAGCAAGCTTTCTCCTAAGTTTGATTACCTGAATGCACTTTGTATCGGACATTCGGGAGATATTAAGGCTTATGAAACGGCATTGACAGCACTGATGATGAAATACCCCAAAGATGACATCCACAAACAGGCTCAGTCTATGCTTGATGCCGCGAAACGGTTTCAGAGCGGGGAAAAAGCCAATGCAAAAGCCGACTCCATTGCAACAGAACTGGCCAAGAAAGACAAATACACTTATAAAGAAGACGTGTTGCATTACGCAGTCATCGTGCTAAATGGAAAAGGCACAGACATCAATGCCTTCAAGACCAATCTGTCAAATTTTAACCAGCAGTACTTCAGTACGGTCAATCTGACTATCACCAGCATTCCTATTGGCGAAGACGTGTATTATGTAAATGTGAAAGAATTTGCCGACAAGAAAGCGGCTATGACTTATTACGAATTCGTAAAAGGTGACAAGGATGTATTCAAAGACATTGCGCTTGCCTCGGTTGAGGTATTTGCCATGTCCATGGAAAATTTCAGTACTTTTTTCCACGAAAAAAACCAGGCCGATTACAAAACCTTTTTCAACACCAACTATTTCAAGAAAAACCCCTGAATTGGGTTGTTTCCTTCCCCGAACAGAAGGCTGCCTTCACCCCACTTTCCATTCAAATGCCATTCAAACTTCCTAGGCTGTGCCGATAGTGCCACTGCTATTGCGGTTAAACGGATTAAAATTCTCATCTTTGCTCCATACAGACATTAATAATTACATTACATATTGTTAATTAATATCATAGACTCTTCGGGGGCATCACGATGAAAAAAATTTATTATCGGTTATTCAGTACGCCTCCGATAGTTCTTTATCAAAAGCTATTTCTTTATCCGGTCGGTAATTTTCTGGGAATGAAATGCGGCAAGCTTTTTTATAAACTATCCTCCGAGGAATTAATTCAGAAAAGCAAAGATCAGATTTTTACCGGAACGAACAGTCTGTGGAAATTTATTGTCAATATACATATCAATGACGTGTTTCAGAAATTGAGTGACGCTGAAAAACGGAAATGGAACCGATCGGAATTCTGGGGCAATGAGGCGGGTGAAAACTGGCACCGAACCAGGGCCTCGTATTACGACGATAAAAAAATATTTTTTGAACACTACCTGGTTCCCAGGCAGTATTTTATCGATCGTTTCAACACACATATTAAAAATGAACACATTTCCAATGTCATCGAAGTTGGAACGGGCTCCGGTAAGTTTCTTGCTCACCTGGCCACCCAGCATACGAATGAGACCCGCTTCACCGGCATTGATTTGAATGAAAGAATTATCAAAGAGAACAATAAAAAGTACGGCTCCGTTTTAAATTTAAAATTCATTTATACTGAATTACTGGACTATCTTAAAACAGAACATGTCGAAAACACCTGTATAATAGGCACAGGAACCTTTGAAATGTTTACTCAAAATGAACTTGAAGAATTACTAAGTTTCGTTTCTTCCACATATGCACACGTTTCGTTCGCCATTTGCGAACCGGTTGACAAAGATTTTGACAAACAGGAAAATTCTACAGCCCGGGAAATGATCACTTTTAATTCGCATAACTACATTTCCTTGTTTAAAAAATATGGCTTCCGGATAATCAGCTTGCAAATGCCATTTCTGGAAAATGCATTGGCAAACAATATGATCAGTTTAATTGCCGCCAAATAAGCAAGTTAAAATTCAATCAGGGAACCGATTAAATCCAGGACTCATTTCTGTTTTTCTCAAAATCAGGCTTAAATCCTTTCGAAGTTTTGAACAATTTGTTGAAATTGTTCATTATTCCTTCCATTTTAAGCTCATTT
>PLXK01000205.1 GCA_003151415.1 Bacteroidota bacterium | reverse complement strand
ATACTTCAGGGGCACGCCCAAATTCAAAACAGGCCCTCCAGCAATTGATCATCCACCAGGTTCGGCAATGTGACTTGCAGTTTTTTACTGCGGCTCATTTCTCTTTTGATTGCAAAAAGGGCTTCTTTGTTTCTGGCCCAGCCTCTGCGGGCGATACCATTGTTGACATCCCAGAAAAGCATCGATTTCAATCTCCGCTCAGAATCCGGTGTGCCATCGAGCACCATGCCAAAACCTCCGTTGATGACTTCTCCCCAACCGACACCGCCTCCGTTGTGCAGCGAAACCCAGGTTGCGCCTCGGAATGCGTCTCCGGCAAAATTCTGTACGGCCATATCCGGNNAAGAGACCCAGGTAGCGCCGCGAAAGGCATCACCTACAAAATTCTGCACAGCCATGTCAGCAGTGAATTGTGAGCCATCGTAAATATTTGAAGTTTCCCGATAAGGAGAATCTGTTCCGGATACATCGTGATGATCGCGTCCCAGCACAACGGGTGCCGAAATCTTTTTTGCCCGGATCGCTTTGTTGAACGCATCCGCAATTTTTATCCGTCCTTCTGCATCTGCATAAAGGATGCGGGCCTGAGAGCCGACAACCAGTTTGTTTTTTTGAGCTTCCCGGATCCAGAGGATGTTATCTGCCAGTTGCTGTTTGATTTCTTTAGGAGCTGTTTTGTATATTTTTTCCAGAACAGCCAATGCAAGACGATCTGTCTTTTCCAGATCTTTCGGATCAGCCGATGTGCAAACCCAACGGAAAGGCCCGAATCCATAATCGAAACACATCGGTCCCAATATATCCTGTACGTAAGAAGCATATTTGAACTTTCCGTTTTTCAGCAGGACATCCGCACCTGCACGGCTGGCCTCGAGCAAAAAAGCATTGCCGTAATCGAAAAAGTACATGCCCTGATCCGACATTTTATTGATGGCAGCAACCTGTCTGATGAGGGATTTACGGACCTCTTTCCGGAAGCGTTCCGGTTCTTCTGCCATCATCCTGTTGGATTCCTCATAACTGAATCCCGCCGGATAATATCCCCCTGCCCAGGGGTTGTGGAGCGAGGTCTGATCGGAACCGAGTTCAACCTTTACTTTCTTTTCTGCAAATTTTTCCCACAGATCCACGATATTGCCCTGGTAGGCCAGCGAAACAGCTTCTTTCGATTTTCGTGCGCGTTCAACCCTGCCAATCAGCTTGTCCAGATCATCATATACCTCGTCCACCCATCCCTGGCTGTGACGTGTATGTGTTGCTTTCGGATTTATTTCGGCGATCACACCGATTGCACCGCTTATCCGGGCTGCTTTGGGCTGTGCCCCGCTCATGCCTCCGAGTCCGGATGAAACAAATACCTGCCCCGGCAAACCTTCCGATGCCGACTTCGAGAATTTTCTTCCTGCATTCAAAATGGTAAGCGTTGTTCCGTGGACAATTCCCTGCGGACCGATATACATGAATGAACCGGCAGTCATTTGTCCGTATTGCGTAACACCCAGTGCATTGAAACGTTCCAGATCATCCGGCTTGCTGTAGTTCGGAACCATCATGCCGTTTGTTACGACAACCCGAGGGGCGTCTTTGTGAGAAGGGAACAGGCCAAGCGGATGACCCGAATAAAGAGCGAGGGTTTGTTCATCGCTCATTTCAGAAAGGTATTTCATGGTCAGGAGGTACTGTGCCCAATTCTGAAAAACGGCTCCGTTACCCCCATAGGTAATGAGTTCATGCGGATGCTGTGCAACGGCGTAATCCAGATTGTTGCTGAGCATATGCATGATGGCTGCAGCTTGTTTGCATTTGGCCGGATATTCGCTGATAGGCCTGGCCTGGATTTTATATTCGGGACGGAAACGGTACATGTAAATACGTCCGTATGTTTTTAACTCCAGGGCAAATTCTTTTGACAAAACAACGTGGTGTTTTTTGTCGAAATAGCGCAAGGCATTTCGTATGGCAAGAATCTTTTCTTCTGCACTTAAAATATCTTTCCTTTTCGGAGCATGATTCAATGAATCATCAAATGTTTTTGCTTTTGGAAGTTTATCGGGAATGCCCTGTTTGATCAGGTTGCGGAATTCTGTCGTTGTCATATTCTCGTTATGAAGGATAAAAGTGCTTTCTGTTCAGGTTTTTTTTTCAAAACCGCCTGTTTTTTTATTAAAGCCATAGGGACAATGCTTGCAGCCGTTTTTGCAGCAAAAGCCTCTCTTTAAAAGATATTTGGCCGTAAAAATAATATATCCTTCCGGACTGTAATAGAAGTCTTCGGGATCCAGTTTGTTTGGGCTTTCGTAATTGTCCATCAGGTTTTTTTCGGGTGATTGAGTCCGAATCTTTTCTCTTGGCTTTTTACCCTTGATTCCGCTTTCATTTCTGCTTCGGTCATTTTCGGTGAATTTCAATCCGACCCTGTCAACTTGAAGTCAGAAGCTTTTTTCGTACTTTAAAAAAGTCTGCATCTTCAGGCGATTTGAAAGATTATCTTTGTCAAAGCAAAGGTATAAAATGTGATGAGTGTTGGAATGCCACCGGTAAATGAAATTCATGATGCCTTCTTCAGCAGTCTCGGGCTGGAGCTCAATCTGCTTCGCCTGGACCTGATTCATCCTTTATGGGGCGGGAACAAATGGTTTAAGCTGAAATACAATCTGGAAGAGTTCAGTTTACAGAAGAAAAAGGGCATGCTGACTTTTGGAGGCGCCTATTCCAACCACATCAGTGCCGTTGCCGCCGCAGGAAACGAACTTGGATTCGTTACCATCGGCATTATCCGGGGCGAGGAGCACTTGCCTCTCAACAATACCCTGCTGCTTGCTCAAAATCAGGGTATGATCTTACAGTATGTGGACCGTCACTTGTATTCGGACAAGGATGCACTTATGGATTGGGTGAATGAAAAATTTGGCAAGGATCTGTATGTGTTGCCTGAAGGCGGTTCAAATGCATTGGGTGTCAAAGGATGCCGGGAAATCCTGGATTCTCTGAATTCATCGGCGGACTATGTTTGCTGTGCCTGTGGTACGGGAGCAACCCTGGCTGGTATCGCTTCTTCAGATAAAGGAAGAGGAAAGTCGATTGGTTTTTCGGCTTTGAAGGGAGGCTCTTTTTTGCAGAAAGCGGTTGCGGATTTTGCCGGTGAGGAGATAGCCAGCCAGACACGAATAATGACCGACTACCATTTCGGAGGGTATGGTAAATCAAAGCCTGAGTTGCCTGAATTTGTAAACCGGTTCAAGAAACAGCATGGTATTCAACTGGATCATGTCTACACCGGAAAAATGATGTTCGGCATTTATGATCTTGCCGGGAAAGGGTTTTTCAAGACAGGTTCGAAGATCCTGGCCATTCACAGTGGGGGAGTCCAGGGGAACCCGGTGGCGCCGGAGCCCGGCCTTTGATGAGCATGGCGTAAATGCGCCCATATTCATATCAACATCAGGCTGTTCAAAAAAGCCCTTTTCAGCAATTGCAGGTATATGGCATTCCTTATAGCTTTGTATTTGGTTCATCCCGTTAAGTAAATGACGATACCCGCTATTAAACAACTGTTTGTTTTACCGCTCCTGATCCTGCTGTCGGGTGGCACCTTGATTGCTCAACCATCTGAAAGGAAACTGAGTCCGCAGGAGTATGTGGAGATTTACAAGGATGATGCGGTAAAGGAAATGCAAATGTTTGGGGTTCCGGCGAGCATAACACTTGCACAGGGTATGCTGGAGAGTGATAACGGGAACAGCGATCTGGCCGTTTATGCAAACAATCACTTCGGAATCAAATGCCATACCGACTGGAGCGGTCCAACCTATGTCAAAGATGATGATGCGAAAGATGAATGTTTTCGGAAATACAGAACAGTCCTCGAATCTTACAGCGACCATTCTCAGTTTTTGAAATCCAGGCCGCGGTATGCTTTTCTTTTCGATTTGCGTACCACGGATTATCGGGGCTGGGCAAAAGGACTTAAAGAATCGGGTTATGCAACAGAGCCAAGATACAAGGAGAGGTTGCTGGAAATCATTGAAAAGAACGAGCTTTATCTTTACGACAAGGATCTTACTATGCCGCCCCTTCAGAAGCCTTCAAATCCAGAGCTTCATCTGACGGATAAATCCAGGGACAATACCGCACATGCCATTCAGCAGACGAGCGAACGCAACTGGGTGCTTGCAAAAGCGGGTGATTCATTCGAAAGTCTTGCAAAGGAGTTTGCCAAAGGCGGGTGGGAGTTGCCCAAATACAATGAACTGGATAAAAACACGAGGCTTGCTATCGGACAAAGGATTTATCTGAATCCGAAAAGAAGAAACGGATCTGCCGATTACCATGTGGTTAAAGCGGGCGACACCCTGTATTCCATTTCCCAGCAATATTGCATCAAGCTCAAGTTTCTCTGTAAAAAGAACAATCTCAAGCCAGACGCTCAGCCCAAACCGGGTGACGTTCTTTTCCTCAGGCATTCCAAGAAGAAAAAATAGTGTGGCGGGGTGTTGATGTAAGAAAGGTCAACGAAAAAATCCATTTACTTCCCAAAGAACAGATACGCCATAAACACGGCGGCCAGAAATCCTGCGAAATCGGTGAGGAGTCCGTATGTAACGGAGTAACGTGTTTTTGTTATGTTCACAGAACCAAAATAGAGGGCAATGATATAAAAGGTGGTGTCGGAAGAGCCCTGTACAATGCTTGAGAGCCTTCCTGCAAATGAGTCAACACCGTACGTTTTCATGGCGTCGAGTGTCATGACATTCGCTCCGTTTCCGCTGAGCGGTTTCATCAATGCTGTCGGCAGTGAAGGGACGAAATCTGTATTCATTCCAATAGCCGTGCAGGCATGGCTGACACATTGAATAAGAAAATCCATCGCTCCCGAAGTGCGGAATACCGCGATGCCTACCATCATGGCAACCAGGTATGGAATGATTTTAATGGCAGTGGTAAAACCGTTTTTCGCCCCTTCAATAAACGCCTCATAGATATTTACTTTTTTGAAAAGCGCATAGCCAATAAATGCAGCGATTATGCTGAAAAGAATCAGGTTGCTTACCACGCGGGAAACGACAGTGATTTGGGCGGAATCCATTCTAGAAAAAAGCCAGATTGTACCGCCTACAAAGGCGCTTATTCCCAATCCCCAGGCAAGGAGAACAGGATCAAAAAGTTTTATTTTCTGTCGGATGGAAACGGCGAGAATTCCGACAAAAGTGGAGAAGAAGGTTGTCAGGAGAATGGGAATGAAAACATCACAGGAATCTTTCGCTCCGAATTGAAGACGGTACATCATGATGGTCACCGGGAGCAATGTAAATCCTGCCGTGTTTAAGACAAGAAACATAATCTGCGAATTGGAAGCGGTATCTTTCTCAGTATTCAGATCCTGCATGCTCTGCATGGCTTTTAAGCCCAGAGGGGTTGCGGCATTTCCCAGGCCCAGCATATTGGCCGTAAAATTCATGACGATTTGTCCCATGGCGGGATGATCTTTGGGGATCTGCGGAAAAATGCGGCTGAAGAATGGATTGACAATGCGGGCAAGAATGCGAATGGCTCCTGCTTTTTCAGCGACATTCATAATTCCCAGCCAGAAAGTCATCAGGCCGGTGAGTCCGATGGAAATTTCAAAGGCTGTTTTAGAAGAAGCGAATGTGCCATCCATCAGTTTCTGGAAAACGTATGTGTCGCCGAAGAAAATAAGTTTCACCAGGGCAACGACGAATGCAATGAGGAAGAAAGCGATCCAGATATAATTCAATGCCATTGAGCAGCGTGTTTTAAAATCAGCAGGTAACTAATTCGGACGAATATAGGCATAACATAGTTTGCAATAGGCAGTTTGCAATGGGCAATAAAAAAAATAAATTAACGAGAAGCCTCATGACTTAGTATGGCAAACAGCCTCTGTGGTAAAATTGTTTTCAGTGCGTCGGCGTTTTTCCCTAGAGGAGAGTACAGAAATTCCGAAACACAAGCAAGCCATTTTCCGCACTGACTTCCGGATGAAACTGAATGCTCCAAATCGGTTTTGTTTTGTGTTTCATGCCTTCATTAAGATAAGATGCCGATAAAGCCAGATGTGTAAACCCTTCAGGCAGGTTAATGCCCTCGGTGTGATCTTCGGTCATCAGGGTTTCTTTTCCAAGCCCTTTAAAAAGAGGATCGGCTTCCACGATTTTTATGGAATTGGGCCCGCGCACTTCTGCTCCCCGGTAAATTTGCGCTCCATGCAGAATCCCAAGGACCTGATGACCGAAACAAATCCCAAGAACGGGCACAACCGTTTCTTTCAGAAAACCACATTGTTTATGAAAAGGTGCATGATCAATTTCTGTCAGATAGGCTGGAGATCCGCTTAAAACAATTCCCTTTGCTTCTTTCAGGGAATCATGATCAATGCTCTGCCAGGGATGGATGCGTGTGGTACAACCGAGAGATTCAATCATCTCAGCAATCAAAGGAACTTTGCGGCTCCCGAAATCAACGATGTGGATCTGCGTGTTGATGTATTGAAGTATTGAAAAGTTGATGGACGCCTTTGTATTGAGGAGTGCTGAGGTGTTGGGTTGTTGTTTTTAACATCAAGACTCCAACACCTCAATATCCAAATGCTTAGTCGATAATGAGCATTTCCACGCGGCGGTTCTTTTGTCTTCCGGCCGGGGTGGTGTTTGGTGCTATCGGATTCTCGGGCCCGAACCAGAGTATTTTGAATCGGTTCTCTTCAATTCCTTTGCCGATCATGTAATTGGCAACAGCCCGGGCGCGTTTTTCTGAGAGCTTCAGATTCGCCTCCTTGCTTCCTGAGTTATCGGTATAACCGCTCAACTTCAGTTTCCATTCCGGTTTTTTCTTCATCATTTTTTCCAGTTCATCCAGCGATGTGAAAGAGGCCGGTAAGATGATGTCTTTGCCTGATTCAAACTCCAGATTGCTGAATGCCTTCTTCAGTATTTGTTCTTCCACTTTGGTAAGCTTGATTGGAACATCCACTTCTTCCATCGTGCTCATTTTACTTGGGTCATTCGCAAGAAGTTTGAATTCCTTGCCTGTAGCTGGCGACCTGTAAACGGTTTTTGGTTTGCCGTCGATGACCAGGTGAAGGACCTTCATGGAGTCCGTATCCTCTCCTTCTATACTGTATAAGGTATTCTGATCACTGTTCAGGTTTTCGAAATTAAAGGTGCCGTCGTGCCGTTGTTTGGCGCTTCGAACCACATTGTGTTCGGCATCCAGAACCATCAGTTTAACAACAGGGCATCCTTCGTTATCTGCAGGCCCTGGTTTGTCCGGACACAGATCGAGTTTGTCAATCACCCCATCGCCATCGCGGTCTGGACAGCCATGGTTTTTGGGCAAGCCGGCTTCATCGGGGCAGTCATCGTATTTGTCAATGACACCATCTCCGTCGCGATCGGGGCACCCGTGTAATTCTTTAGGGCCTTTGACATCCGGGCAGGAATCCAGCTTGTCAATAATTCCGTCTCCATCTCGGTCAGGGCATCCTTTGAATTCCTTTAAACCAGGCTGATCCGGGCATTCGTCTTCGTTGTCAGGAACATGATCTCCATCCCGATCGGGGCATCCTTTGAATTCCCAGGTGCCGGGTACATCCGGACATTCGTCTTTCTTATCAGATACTTTGTCTTTGTCGCGGTCTCTGACCCGTTTGTAAAGAATCGGAATTTTCACGAGCATGTGAAATTCGATCCGGTTCGCGTCGTTGGGTCCGAACCAGCTGTTCAGCGAATTGGTTCCGAAAATGACTCCGCCAATTCGAATATTCGCACCGTAGTTGAAGTTGTTGTTCTGATCGTAGGAAACAGGCAGATAAAGCCCGTACCAGTCGTGGTCCTATCGGGGAACAATAGCCACCCTGGACAATTCATGAATGGCATTTGTGGCTCCCTTAAATTGAAAGGCGTAATTGGCAATAAGTCCGACATAACAAATTCTGTAAATCTGGTAATCGGCCTGAAGGCTGATGGTTGTCGGAAGACTCATCGAAAAGGTGTTGCTAACCGGAGTCCGGAGGGCGGCGGTTTTAGCAGTCATCATCGAGTCAAGAGCCGCGACATTTTTAGGTTGGGCTTTGGCAACCGTCCAGATGTTGATGTCTCCGGCGTAGGATCTGCTGTCGGTGGAGCTGTTGTACTTGATGCGTCCGATATCGAGAACAGACAGGCCGACCTTGAATTTGTATTTATTCATCCAGCGCATATCCAGATTGGTTTGCCCGTCCATATCGTATTTGAATTTTTCATAGTCGGGGCGGTATTCATAAATCGCTCCGATATCACCACCCAGTCCGAGAATGGACATGCCTGGATAAGTATATTTGAAAGGGAAGAGCGACATGTTGGAGGATGCGCCAAGACTTGCTTTTGCACTCACATAGGCATTTGTATCTTTTCCCGTAACATGGTAATGGAGATCGGAAATGGTCAGATACGTGGCACCGAGCCCCTGCAGCAGTTTCACGGTGGCTCCTGCCTTCAGGAAGTGTTTCCCTTTGTCCATGAACACATGGGAATAGGTAATTCCGTATTCCGCCCAGGACATGGCTTCAATATTCAGTTTTTTGTTATCCAGTACCTGAAAAGCATCTGCCGTATCTTTTAATCCTTTGTATAGCTGTCGCGCAAGAGCCGGTTCCAGTCCATCCATATTGACGTATGTTCTTACACGACTGGTAAATCCGATGGAGTTTTTTGGATTTAAGCGGATCATGAATGAAGGTCCGTGAACACTTACTCCAAGAAACATGTTTTTGGTGTTTCCGTTGATCGGTTCCCGGAGAAATTGTTTCTGGAAATTCGAATCCAGAAAATTTAAGGGATGACGCAAGGGTTCCTTGTTCAGGTTGAGATAATTGTTGGACAGGTTGAAGTCCACCCCGCCCAGTTCTATATCGACAATGGCGCGGCTGTCGGCTGTTGAGGCCGGGTTGAGATAGGCTCCTGTAATACCAGAAAAATTGCTCATGGAAAATCCCATGAAGTCCTGTGCGGAAGAGGTAAGGGATAGGAAAAGAAAAAGAATACAGAGTCGCGTAGTAATTGTCTTCATTCAGATGGTTTACGAGTAAGCAAATATCAGAAAAAATATCGTCTAAGGGACAGAATATGCGTATATATTTTTCCCTTCGCCACATATCAGAATATGTGCATCGTCATTGTTTATGGTGCCGATATCAAATGCCGTGCGGCCGCGTACCGGAAAGCCGGAGGGAAGAAGACCGGCTTCATTGATCAGATACAGCTCGTCGTTTTTGTCTGAAACAAGACCAATGCGGTTGTGGTGATCAGGATAAGATAGAATGAAGGGTGCCTGGTTAATGGTATCATTGAAAGTATAACTGAACAAAAGGGATTTGTCTTCGGTGAAAACAGACAGTTCGTTTTCATCCAAAAAAATAAATTCGGGGCTTTTATCGGCATTCAAATCGTGGTATAAAAAATGGGAATGTTTTCCAAAAGGTTTGAATGTGATGTGTTCTGTTTTCCCTGCAAGACTTATGCGGGTAATGTTTCCAAGGGAATCGGAAGCGAGAATCTTTATATGGGCCGGATCCTTTCCTTTTTCCAGGTTAAAGACATTCAGTGGAGCTGGTAACCGGTCTTTCAGGCTGAAGCGGATTTCTCCGTGACGATCGAGTGCATAAATCTGTCCCTGGATGTCTGCCGTGAGGATGTAATCTTTTCCTTCGGCAGAACAGTACTGAATGAGGGCCGTTATGCTGTCGCTGGTTTGTGTCGGCTTCCAGCCATCCACAGGTTTTCCTTTTATTGAATAATTGCGGATGCGTTTGTCTGCGCAGGCAATCAGGATTCGGTAATCGAAACTTTTGTCGTAATCAAGCACGGCGAGCGCATTGGTTGCCGGAAAAGGAAGTTGAATCGGGTAACCCCCCAGATCTTTCCCGTTTCGGTCCATCAGGTAGATACGGGATCGGGTGTTGAAAATCAGTTGAAGTTTTTTGTTTTTGAACGCATCCACCTGGTGAATATCGCTGAGGATTTTTTCAGGAAGCTGTCGTGACCAGAGAATTTTACCTGTATTGCTGATGAGGTAGATTTTGTTGGCTTCGTCCTGTACAAAAATGTCGAGGGTGTTGGTCATGTGATTCAGCAGCAAGGCCGGTCTTCCGGAAAAGGTGGTGTCAAGTTTCGTTTCCCAGAGCGAGGCTGTTTCTTTTTTGTAAATCGGGTTTTCTTCCAGGTAGATGTCGTTGTAAAAGAGAGCCCCCTGGGATGAAAACTGAACGCCAAGGGCTTCGAAGCGGATAAGCAGATCGGTATTTTGGGTGATGGACGATGCATAGCTGGTTGAAGCATTCCGCGCATAAATCAGTCGGGATCTGGCAATATTGCTGTAGAAATAGACATTGCATTTGCTGGACAGGTTCGCCGAAAATTCATTGTAGTGACTGTCCTGGTTGAGTGTGCGGTCGGCGTCTATCGCGTTCAGGTAACTTTTCAGGGCCGCAAGACTGTTGCCGAAAAGGAAATAGTTGCCGCAAACCGCATAATAGTTTTCCCTGACAGCATACTCTGTTCCAAACAAAGCCGGCAAGATCCCCTGAATTTTCAATTGCCCGATCTGATGTTTTCCAAAAGAAAAAGTATCTGTTTTTACCGAGTCTGTTTTGCAAACCAGTTTGCATAATTCGGCGAGGGCTTTTTGAGCCCGGTCCATGTTGTTGGAGCGTAGCAGTACAAAATTGCAGGCGGAGAAATCGGTGGATTCGGTTGAGGGTTCTGTGGTGACAACGGCCGTTTCATTTTCAGTCCAGGAGGCAAAGTCTGTTGCCAGATCGGAATCGTACCTTTTGTTTATGGAATCCAGAAACCCGGTCGCGGAAGAGCTGCGCAGTCTGGAGTAATTCTGATAAAAAGAATGAAAGTCGCTGTAGCCGAAATAAAGGAAGCTGGCCGTGTTTGAAGGCATCATGGAAAGGGCCTCGGGAACCTGGGGATCCTGGCCGCGAAACAAATCCAGAAAGTCTGAATCGCGTTTTGCTTCAGTGAAACCGTTAAGGACAAGAGATTTGGCACGGACAGATCCGTCAAGGGCGGTCCAGCCCGAGAAGTTGCCTTGTTGTTTGAGTTTTTCGGCAAACGAGGGCTCCAGAAAAGTATTCAGGAACAAACTTTTTTGAGAATAGTTGCAATAGAACCTGAAGTCGGAACCCGAAGATTTGGAGGTGCTGGCTGCGGAAGCAAAGCGCTTGTTATCCAGCAAAGAATGCATGGCTTTGCTCTGTCCGACAGCTTTCAGAACCAGGCTTTCGCTCGGAGAAAGAAGCAGGATGCCTTGGCTGAATGCGTAAAAACAAACTTCGCGCCGGCTGGCTGTGCTCAATACGGCAATGTCGGATTGCTGTTGCCGTACGCTAAACCGGCTGCGGATAAATTCTTCAATCTTCTCTTTCAATGCTTTATCTGGAAGCGCAAAGGCCAACAGGTAGTTGGAGCCTTGTTCGGCCGGATGGGAAGAGATATACAGGGAATGTCCTTCAAGCAGAGCCGACATGTCGGCATTGTTAGAAATCAGCGAATCCAAAAAATGAAGATTGCTTTGCAGGGAGGCAAACGACCCGACAGTCATCAGGTCCTGCCAGATGATATTGGATTCATTGACCCGGTGAAAAAGATTTTGAACCTGGCGTGTTTCCAGTATGAAAGAGGCGTCTTGCGGAATAGCTGAAAGCGCATTGTTCACCGGTTCTTTTGCCCGGCGCAGATGAAAATAGAACCAGGTGCAGGAAGCGACCAGGAGCAAGGCAATAAAGGCGATTGATATTTTTCTGAACATAATGCATCCATGCAACCGGAAGGAAAAGTACACAATAAGAAAAGGCCCCGGAATGCGGGGCCTTTTAACTTTTCAAGAATGCTTTGTTTATATTATTCTATTGCTTTTTGAGAGCATCAGCCCTGCCAAGGCACTAGTGCTGCCCGACAATGAATTTCCCGACGTCAGCGCCAAAATCACTTGCAATTTTATAAAAATAAACGCCTGCAGGCAGGTTTGCCGTACTGAAGCTGAGACCATTTTCACCGGCCATGCGCGATTCGTCACTTACATTCATCAGTTCCCTTCCCAATAAATCACAAATGCTCACCTTCAGGCGCTCATTGTCCTCCAGACGGAAACGCAGATTGGCTGTTTCGCCTACCGGGTTTGGAAAGAAAGAGACATCTTTCACTTTCGACTGATCGTAATTGATGACCGTGGCCACACCGTCGTTTTCCGCCAGCCAGATGGTTGCATTCATGATCAGCAGACGGTGGTTTCCGGCGGCATCTACCGAGTATCCGGTATATAAGGTGCAGCTGGGGTTTCCGGTGCCATCATCCGGTGGCGAGCTGTCTCCCATGGCGGCAATTTTGCCTTTCCCAAACCGGCTGTGGGCAAACATGACTCCCGTATTTCCTCCTTTGGTGGCGGCGGTCATGTAAACCACGCCTGTTACGGCAGGGTTGACAGCGGGATTGATGGTCATTGAGGTTCCGTTGCTCCACATGGCTTCCGTTACATTGCCCATGGGTCCGTGCAGACAGGAGTCTCCGGGCAATGTGGCCACATTGGTGGTCGTTTCTGAAAAATTGGCCAGGTCGAAGGCGATGCCAAAAGGATTGCTTGAATTGACAGTATTGTTGGTCAGAAAATCGTTCCAGATCGCAGGCGAGTCCCAGCCGTCACCGTTTCGGTCCGATCCGGTATGATCAGAAATCATGAACAATCTGCCGCCCTCCTTAATCCAGGTCATCATGGCCGTCTTTTCAGCGGCAGAGAAAACAATGTTGGGTTCGTCGACAACAAAAATGGTGTAATTGCTGAGATCCTGTACATTGGTAACATCATTGAACGTGATTTTTCCGTTCCAGGGCAAAGATTCCACCTGGTAATTGTGTTTGGCACAATCCACGGCCCAATAAGACAATCCTCCCTCCCAATACGTTTCGGGAGTTGAGGCTGTTATTCCAGATTGAGCAGGAGTCGGAAAACGCTGGGCTTCGGATTTGTTTCCGCTGCAGCACGTTGCCGGGCCGCCGCTGAAACTGATGTCATGCAAATCCGAATCCGGAATCCAGTCAGAATTGCTGCAGGTTTCGGCATGAGAACCGTCAAAAAGAATTTTGACCACCTGCGCCCGGCTTGTGCAGACGGTGAATGAGAATGCAGCCAACAGAAATAGTTTATGTTTCATAGCATATTCAATTACAAATGATTTTACATTGTGGATATTCAAAGTTAACATACAGATTCCTGTTTTCCTACTCCGACAATTGCGTCAAAATCATTTTATAAAAGCATATGGAATTTCATCTCAAATTATCCGTCATTTGTGCCTAAAAAGCTCGCATTCGTCTTTAAATCAAGCAGATGTTAGAATTTAGTAAGACTGGCATCGATCTGTTAATTGAATTTCACCGGAAAACTTCAATTTTGGTTAGCAGGGGGAAACCATTCCGGAAAACCGGGCCGTTCGGCGTGGTTTGGGAGAAGGAACTAAAATTCGAAGGCAAGTTGGTCGGGCAGGAGGCGGAAGCTCATGCGGTGATGCCTGCAGAACCCATATTGCCGAATGGCATCGCGGTGTTTCAGGGTTCCATATCCTTTGTTGTTTATCCAGTGATACATCGGAAATTCATCGTGGAGCTGATCCATGTAGTCATCGCGGTATGTTTTGGCAAGAACGGACGCTGCCGCAATGCTGAGGTATTTGCCGTCGCCCTCGATGATGCACTGATGCGGAATGTTTTTGTATTTCTTAAACCGGTTGCCATCAATGAGCAAAAGTTCGGGTACGGATGAAAGTGTGGTAACGGCCTTGTGCATGGCAAGGAAAGAGGCATTGAGAATATTGATCTGATCAATTTCCGCCGCTTCAACTGTGGCAACACTCCAGGCGAGGGCCTGTTCTTCGATGATGGGACGAAGTATTTTTCTTTGTTTATCGCTGAGTTTTTTGGAGTCGTTGAGCAGGGTGTTGCGGAATTTTTTAGGGAGAATAACAGCCGCGGCAAATACAGGTCCTGCCAGACAGCCTCTTCCGGCCTCATCGCAGCCGGCCTCGATTCCGGTTTTATGGAAATATCCTTTCAGCATTTCATTGGGTTTGCCGGTTTGATGCTCCTTTTTCCCCGCCCGAGGTTGGTTGGCAATTTGCAGTTGCCCGTTTGCAAAAAAGAAGGTAAAAATAAATTTGAAAAAGCGAACTTTTGTTGTTTAATAAACTGCAAAGACATCCACCTATTCTGCATTGTTTTTTTTCTTTGCCAACTGCCAACTGCCAACTGCCAACTGCCAACTGCCAACTGTCAACTGCCAACTGCTCATCGCTGAACCGTTTTTTCGATGCAATCCCACAGCAGTTTAGCTGTGATATCCCATGAAAAATGACTTCGTCTTTGCCTGCCAGCTTCAATCAGCCTTTTTTGAAGGGCCTCATCATTCACCAGTTCGATCAGGGTTTGGCAAATGGATTCAACTGAGAAAGGGTCGGCATAAAGTGCAGCGTCTCCTGCCACTTCGGGTAAGGAGGATGTATTGGAAGTGATGACTGGAACATCGCAGTGCATGGCTTCGAGCAGGGGGATTCCGAATCCTTCAAAATAAGGCACATAGGTCAGTGCGAATGCCGCACCCATGACCATATACAATTCTTCCTGTGGCAGACGACCCGTAAATACCACCTCCCCGCGGTGCTTCATCTGTGTATAAGCGGTTTCCAGTTCGGCAGTCCACCAGTAACGATGACCCACGATCAGTAATTTGATATCCGAGTTCTGCGTTTCCCTGAATGAATCGAATGCCTGGAGAAGCCGTTTGATGTTCTTGCGCGGATGAAGGGAGCCTACAAACAGAAAGTAGGGGCAATCAAGGGCGTATTTTTTTCTCACCTTTTTTTTGATTTCATCCTTCAGTGGAACATAAGCGGTGTCGGCCCCGTTGCCAACCACATCGATTTTATCGGCATCAATGCCGTATGTTGTTTCAATATCCTGTTTTGAAAATTGGGAAACGGTGGCAATCCGGCTGGCCACAGCAGCAAATTTCGGGAAGAAGTAATTGTAGTATTTGCGCACCAGCCAGGGGACATCCTTGGGGTAATGCGCAAAATTCAGATCGTGTATGACGGCCAGCTTTCGTGTTTTTCCGAAAAGCGGAAGATAGCCATCGGGAGACAGAAAGAGATCGGCCCCGGCATCACGGAGCAATCCGCCAACAGAAAGTTCAAACCAAATCCAGAAAAGGAAAGGATGCCTGGCCTGTGGTGAAAGAACTAAAGGGGTGATGTTGTCAGAGAAAATCATCGATGGGTCCGGATCGCGGTCGAAGAGAAAAATGAAGTGGTGTTCGGGATGGTTTTTGGTGATCCGTTTCAGGGTTTCGAAACTGAACCAGCCCATGCCGTCGAGTTTATCTTTGATGAGCAGACGTGTATTGACAACAATTTCCAAATCCTGGCTTCTTAGGTGCAAAAGTGAGGAAACGAAATTAAGGGAAATCAATGGCATCCTTCCGGTTTTTATGATATTTTTGCAAACCTCATGAAGACCGCCGCAAAATACATACTCCAGGTTCTGTTCGGTTTTCGGAACTACCTCTATCTCTTTTCCCGATATAAAATCTCCACTCTTCATAGCGATAAGAAAGAAGGTGATTTTTTTTATTTTCTGAATTTGATCCCCGGCGAAGGAACCGTCCTTGATATTGGCGCCAACATCGGAATCATGACGGTGCATCTGGCCCGAGAGCCCAGGCGCAATGTTATCGCCTTTGAACCCATGCCGCAGAATATTGAAGCTTTAAAACGCATCGTGAAACATTATCAACTCAGCAATGTGTTGGTGATGAGTTGTGCATTGGGCAGTGAGGAGGGAACCGTAGAGATGGTGATGCCGGTCGAAGGCGGGGCACGCATGCAGGGACTCAGTCATGTTGTTCATGATTCTATTCCCGATAAGAACCAGGGTGAAAAAATAAAGACAGCACTCCGTACCCTCGACGGACTTGCCGAACTTCAGGGAAATATTGTCATTACTGGTGTGAAGATGGATGTGGAGAACTTCGAATTCTTTGTCCTGCAAGGCGGGCAGAAAATGCTGACCAAACACCGGCCGGTTTTATACATCGAACTCTGGGAGAATGAGAACCGTACGCGTTGTTTTAAACTTCTTACAGATCTTGGTTATTCCATCCATGTGGTTGAAAATTCGGCCCTGGTGAAATTTGATAAACAGAACAAACAGAATTTTATTTTTCTGCCCGGGGACAAAGCAGGGACGGTATGATTTGTTATGGGCAGGGCGCGAACCCCCGCATCCGCCTTTCAGGACTCCAACACAAGATAAAAGAGTAAATTCGCAGTCTTTAACCATACAATGCAAAAGAAATTTCTTACCAACCTTGGTATTCTTCTGTTTTTTAACCTGCTGGTAAAGCCCTTCTGGATGCTTGGCATCGAGCCTGCCGTTCAGGAACAGGTTGGTAATCAGAATTTCGGCGAGTTCTTTGCCCTGCTCAATTTTTCTTTCCTTCTCAATATCGTTCTTGATTTTGGGATCACCAATTTCAACAACAAGAACATTGCACAGAACAATCACCTGCTGGATAAACATTTTTCGGCATTGTTTGTTTTGAAGCTCATCCTTGCCCTGATTTATATTTTAGGATCAGTGGTGGTGGGTCTGGCTATCGGTTACGATACCCGTCTCACCAAATTGTTGCTTCTTCTGGGATTCAATCAGTTTCTGATTTCCATGGTGCTATACCTGCGTTCAAATTTGCAGGGATTGCATTTGTTCAAAGTAGACAGCCTAGTGTCTGTGCTCGACAGGCTGATCATGATTTCGGTGTGTGCGGTCATTCTCTGGGGGCATATGTTCAGCATCAAAATGGACATCATGCTCTTTGCCTATATTCAAACAGGAGCTTATTTCGTCACCGCGCTCATTGCTTTTGTCATTGTTGCCGGAAAAACAGAAACGTTGAAACTGAAATGGAGTTATCCTTTTGCCCTGATGATTCTGAAAAAAAGTTTCCCCTTTGCCATTCTTGTGTTGCTCATGACTTTTTACAACCGCATTGACGGGGTTATGCTGGAAAGGATACTGCCGCGTTACGATGCTGATCTGGCACTGAAGATTGAAAAACTGAGAACAATAGAGGCCGATAAAACCGAACTCATGACATTTTACAACCGGATCGATGGCATGATGCTCGAGCGGATAATGCCCCGCTACAACGCTGAACTGGCTTTGAAGATTGAAAAACTGAAAACATTCGAGGCCCGCAAAGCCGAAGCGATTCTTCGCGCCACCATCGACCGGCTTGATGAGAAAGCCATGGAAAACGGAGCGGATCAGGCAGGGATTTACGCAAAAGCTTTTCGTTTACTCGATGCCACGAATATGATTGCCTATCTCTTTTCGGTGATTTTGCTCCCCACCTTTTCGCGGATGCTGAAATACAAGGAGTCGGTCGAATCGCTCGTGAAGCTTTCTTTTAATCTGATTATCACTCCGGCCATTGTGATAGCGGTGGGCTGTCTGTTTTACAGCCGGGAGATCATGGGACTTATTTACAAAGATCATCTGGATCAGGCGGCGGTTGTTTTTGCTCCTCTGATGTGCTGTTTTGTGGCGATTTCGGCCAATTATATTTTCGGAACCCTGCTCACGGCCAATGGAAATCTGCTTCATCTGAACGCACTTGCAGGATGTTGCATGGTTATCAATATCAGCCTGAACATGTTCCTGATACCTTATTTTCATGCCGTCGGGTCGGCTTATGTGAGTCTGGTTACCCAGGTGATCATGGCTCTGGCCCAGATTCTCATTGCCCAACGCATCTTCCGGTTCAGGGTCAATTACCGTTTGCTCATCACCCTGGCCGTATTCATTGTCGGGGTTATCGGTATCAATATTCTTTCCAAAATGTTTGCCTATCATGAAGATCACCACCGCTGGCTGGCCAATTTTGTTCTTATGTCAGCTGCCTGCGTCTGCTGGGCTTTCCTCATCAGGCAAATCAGCATCAAGTCGATGTTCAGAATGCTGAAGTATGGCTAGGTGTTTTGGGGGCTCAACAGTTCAACGACCCTTCGCCCGTTGGAGACCATTTTTATGATATCCCCGTCCAATCCCTCATTTTCTTCGTTGGGTTATCGTGATTTTGGCTCTAAAACGCTTCAAATTACCGTATTAGATAAATTTTCCTATTTTTGCCTTCCTTATTGAAGCAACACAAAATTTGACACATGACGAATGATACCGGAAAGTCGAACGATTTCGATTCGACCAACCTGATTTATTTCTTCTTACAGAAGCGTAAACCTTTGCTGCTGGTGGCTTTTATAGCTGCCCTGGTATCCGGAATTGTTTCTTATGTTATTCCAGACCGGTATAAATCTACCGTGGTTATGTTTCCGGCCACAACAAGCTCTCTTTCCAAAGCGCTTCTTTCAGAAAACCCCAGTGCCAAGCAGGACGTGATGGTTTTTGGGGCGGAGGAAGAGGCCGAACAAATGCTTCAGATCCTGAATTCTGACGAGATCAGAACCAAGGTGTGCGACCGCTTCAACCTCGAAAAACATTACAACATCGACCCCAACAACAAGTACAAGCGCACTTTATTGTACGATGAGTTTCAGAACAACATCACCTTTAAACGAACCGAGTTTATGTCGGTGAAGATCGAAGTGCTGGATGTTGATCCTGCACTGGCCTCGAAGATTGCCAATGGCATTGCGGAACTTTTAGACTCGACCACCACACGCATGCAGCGCGAACGTGCTTCCAAGGCATTCCGCATTGTGGAGAATGAATATCAAATGAAAAAGGCCGATGTGGCCATGATTGCCGACTCGATGAGCAAGCTCAACGAAAAAGGAATGTATGATTACGAGTCGCAGTCGTCGGTTACCAGCGAGCAATATGCCATTGCCATTTCCAAGGGAGATGCAAGGGCCATCAAATCGCTGGAAGAAAAACTGAAAATCATTGCGCGTTATGGCAGTTCTTATCTGGCAGTGAGGGATAACCTTACATTGCAGACCAAACAGCTCAATATGCTGAAGAATAAATATGAGGAAGCCAAGGTGGATGCCGAACAGGAGATCCCGCACAAGTTTATTGTCAACAATGCTTTCCCTGCCGAAAAAAAATCATATCCCGTCAGATGGGTTGTCGTGGCCGGTTCCACTTCTTCTGCGCTGCTTATTGCCATAATTTGCATAATCATTCTGGATAGCATCAATCGCTTCCGTAAAACAGAAAAACTGTGAGTGAATTAAACAATTTCTCTTTTCTCCGGACGTTGTACAAATGGAAACTCCAGCTGGGGATCATTGTCATCATTGCCGCCTGTCTGGGTGCCTTCTTGTCCTGCGAATGGTTCATCAAACCCAAGTTTAAATCTACTGCCATTCTGTACCCGGCCAATCTGACTCCCTATGGCAATGAAACCGCTACCGAACAAATGCTGCAGTTGTTCCAGTCTGCCGATATCCGAAAATCCATATGCGACCGTTTTAACCTCGCCGAGCGTTATCAGGTGGATCTGACTAAAAAAGGAGCCATGTCCAGCCTGTATGATACCTACAATGAAAATGTGGATATCCGCCGGACAGAATTTGAATCGGTTCGGATAGACATCATGGATACGGATCCCCAGCTGGCGTGCAACATGGTGGATACGCTCATCAATCTGATGAATCAGAAAGCCCGGACCATTCAGCGGATCAAAACCATGGAGGTGGTCCGCTTGCTGAAGGATCAGCTTGAATTCAAACGCGTACAGATTGATTCTCTCGAAACGGCGCTGCGCGTGCTGCGCGAAAAATACGGATTGCTGGATTACTATATTCAAAGTAAAGAAGCACTGAAACGGTATTATAAGCTCATCACTTCCAGCGGATCGAAAGAAAGCCTGAAGGAGCTGGATGCGGTGATGCGAAATCTGGAGGAGAAAGGTGCCGAGTCGGTTTCTCTGAAACAAATGCACCAGAAAGCATTCGAGACTTATGCAGAAACCCGCATCAAGTACGATTATGCCATCAGCGACAGCCGCAAGGTGCTGACATATGCCAACCTGGTTGCGAAGCCTTATCCCGCCGATAAAAAATCTTCTCCCGTCAGATGGGTGATCATTTGTATTTTCGCTGTGTCGGCTTTTGTCTTTTCTCTGCTGGTCATCGTTGCCGTGGAAAACAAAGAGGTTTTTACCAAGTTCAAATAAGCCGATTGTTTTGCGTGGCCATAGGCGGATAAAAGACCGAGTTTCGGACATCGACTGTTTGTTTCTTGAAATGCAAACAATGACAAAATTTTAAAGCTATTCGTGCATTGACAGGAAATCCGGATCAATTGACTGACCAGTTAAAAACACGCTGGATCTACAGTTTGAGCGCAGCCTTTGTGGTTGTCAATGCACTCTGCTGCTTTTATGAGTTCTACTGGCTCAATCTGTTGCCGGTTATCATCATCGTTGTTTATCTCGCTTTTGTTTCGGTAGACACCCTGCTTCTGATTATCGTTTTCTTTACGCCCCTGTCGATCAATCTCACCGATCAGGATATCCGGCTGGGACTTAGTATTCCAACCGAACCGCTGATGATCGGGGTTATGCTTCTTTATTTCTTCCGGATTCTGTATGAAGGAAATTACGACAGGCGCATCCTGCATCATCCGGTAACCATTGACGTTCTTGTCAATCTGATCTGGATATTCATTACCTGCATAACCAGCGAATTGCCCGTTATTTCGTTCAAATTCCTGCTGGCAAGGTTGTGGTTTGTTGTCTGCTTTTATTTTATCGGTGTTCAGATGTTTTCCAACATCAAGAACATCCGGAAGTTTGCCTGGCTGTACATCATTCCATTTGTCATGATCATTTTGTATACTTTGTACAACCATGCCCAGCTGGGTTTCAAAGAGGATGCGGCGCATTGGGTCATGTCGCCTTTTTTCAATGACCACACGGCTTATGGCGCCCTGCTGGCCATGTTCTTCCCGCTTGTCGTTTCCTTTGTTTTTAACCGCTCTCTTTCTGCCGGAAGCCGGATCTTTTCGGTGATGCTGTTTGCTGTTTTTACGGTTGCCCTGATCTTCTCGTATACCCGTGCTGCCTGGGTGAGCCTCATCGTGGCCCTGGCGCTGCTGGTCATTTACATGATGAAAATCGGATTCAAGACCTTTGTCATTTCACTTGCAGCCGTGTCCATTATTCTGACCATGATGTGGAGCGACCTGGTGATGAAACTTGAAAAAAACCGCCAGGATTCCTCTTCAAACCTTACCGAACACGTGCAATCGATTTCCAATATATCGACAGATGCCTCGAACCTCGAAAGGCTGAACCGGTGGCATTCCGCCCTGCGCATGTTTAACCAGCGTCCCTTTCTGGGCTGGGGCCCGGGAACTTACAGTTTTTTATACGCTCCTTTTCAATTGTCAAGCGAACGGACAACAATCAGTACCAATGCAGGGGATAAGGGCAATGCGCACAGCGAATACATAGGCCCTTTGTGTGAATCCGGAATTCCGGGGGCTCTGTCTTTTATAGCCATTCTTGTTTGCGTGCTCTGGACGGGATCCCGTTTGTTTCATTCATTGCCACGCGGCGATTTGCGGACAACAACACTTGCTGTTCTGCTTGGACTTGTCACCTACATGGTACATGGCGGATTGAACAATTTTCTGGATACAGACAAGGCTTCTGTACCATTCTGGGGCTTTATCGCCATTTTGGTGGCGGCAGATATTTACCACAAAGACAAAGGCAGCGATACCCTGCTGCCTCTGCAATCAGAACATCCTGCAACTGAATAATGCGATATCGTCAATGTAGGGCATGTTGCCTTTGTGACTGATCACGTCTGAAATGATTTTTTGATTGAGCGTTTCCATGCTTGAATCGAATTCGGCCCGGACGGTTTCTTTCAGCAATTTGACACCGAATTCCTCTTCCTGCTCGTTTTCGATCTCCACAACACCATCGGTATAACATACGATGACAGAACCGGGATCGATGCTGATAACTCCTTCTTTCACTTTGTTCAGGTCATCAAACATGCCCAGGCCGGTACAACCAACCCGAAGCATGGACATGCTGTTTTTCGTAGCCAGAAGCGGAGGGTTATGACCTGCATTGATATAAGTCAGCATTTTGGTGACAATGTTGTATTTGGCGATGAAGAGCGTGATGAATTTTTCACCCTTGGCATTCTGCATAACCTTGCTGTTGAGTTCTTTGACCAGATCGGTCAGGGAAGACATGTGATTCAACAATATCCGCAGATTGGCCTGGAAGTTTGACATGAGCAGGGCGGCAGGAACACCTTTTCCGGATACGTCAGCCATACAAAAGGCAATTTCGTTTTCGTCAATCTGAATAAAATCATAGTAGTCGCCGCCTACCTGCTGGTGCGGCAGATAATAGGCGCTGATCTGCAAAAGATGATTGTCAGGCAATTTGCTGGGGAAAAGCATATTCTGCATTTCGGAAGCCAGTTCAAGCTCCTTGCTCATGGCTGCCTGCCGGATATTTTCTTTTGCCAGTTTCTTGTTTTCAATGGCCACCACAATGATGTTGGCCAGGGTCTGTACAAAAGGCAGATGCTTGATGGCCGCACTCACCTCGAGTTTATCTTCATTCAGATCGCCGATAAGGACGTAGGCCAGCGGACTGGATTTATGGTAAACGGGGATGACGATTTCGAAGGTGTGGTTGGAAGCGGATGAAGTGTAATCGATGGTGCTTATTTCCTTGATGTGACCAAACTCTCTGGTGACATCAATGTTTGCCATTTCTTCTTCAACCCCATATTTGAGAACACATTTCCAGCCCGCATCGAAACTGAAAAGCACCAGCTTCCCGATATTGAGCTGGTTCTTGAGCATGCTTTCGAAGATTTCGAGCAGTTTTTCGGTTGAGAAATTGCTGTTAATGGCTTTGGTGACTTCCAGAATGGAACTCAATTTAATGTCCTTTATCTTCGGTCTTGACACCTCCTGCTTACTTCGTATATCGTCGGCCATTGCGGGGATTTGTTCTTGTTTGTTCGTGCCGTTTGCAATTTTAAACAGACTATTCTTCTTCTTCAAAAAGGAAAGCAATCAGGCTTTTGGAAATAGAGGTCTGCAGATAATCTGTTCTTTCAAAGTTAAGAATTTCCCTTAAAAAATCAAAGCCCGCTGAACAGGCAAGTCATAATGACAACCCTTCTGTATTCATTTGTTCAGTTTTTCCAGGATATCCGGAATCCGTCTGACGAGGAAGAGTTCTTTCATTTTTTCGGAAGCTTCTCCGGCTGGACTACCGAACCAGGTTTTGCCGGGAGGGATGTCATCGCCAACGCCCGATTGCGCCAGTACGATGCAGCCTTTACCCAGGCGCACATCGCTTTTCACTCCAACCTGGCCCCAGAGTGTGACATCATCTTCAATCACACAAACTCCTGCCACACCCACGCCCGAAGCAAGCAGGCATCTTTTTCCGATAACCGTATCATGGCCGATTTGCACCTGATTGTCAATTTTCGTTCCTTCTCCAACGATCGTGTCTCCCGAAACGCCCCTGTCAATTGTACAGCAGGCGCCTATTTCAACATGGTCATGGATGATAACCCTTCCGCAGGAAATCAGTTTGTCGAGGCTGTCGGTTCGTTTTTTGTAATAAAAGGCATCGCATCCAATGGTGGTGTTGGCATGAATAATCACATTGTTGCCAATGGTACAATTGTCATAAATGACCACGTTTGGAAACAGCGTGCAGTTGTTTCCGATCCGTACATTTTTGCCCAGATGAACACCCGGCATAACCACTGTTCCGGTTCCGGTAATGGCCTTGTCAGCTTCTGAATGCTTCTGTAGAGAAAGGTTCTGGAAATGAGCCACGAGCCTGTTGTAATCCCGGAATGGGTCTTTGCTGATGATCAGTGCTTTACCTTCCGGGCAATCCACCTCGGTATTGATAAAAATAGTTGTAGCGCTGGAGCGGAGCGCCTTTTCGTAATATTTGGGATGATCGACAAAGACCAGGTCACCCTTTTCAACGACATGGATTTCATTGAGACCCGTAATGAGGTGAGCAGGGTTGCCAATGAATTTTGCATCAACCAGAGCGGAGAGTGTTTCCAGCTTATGCGGAGGAATTTTCATAGCATCAGGGGATTGTCCTTTGTGAGTAGTTTTTAAAAAATAAAAAAAGCCGGATCAGAAGAAACGGCTTTTTCTTTATGCAGCAGAAAAAGCTTATTTGACTCTTTCCACGTAAGTGTTGGTTCGGGTATCCACCTTGATTTTTTCACCCTGATTGACAAACAGCGGTATGTTTACCACGGCCCCTGTTTCGAGGGTTGCCGGTTTGAGTGTATTGGTGGCGGTATCCCCCTTCATGCCGGGTTCGCAGTAGGTGATTTCAAGTTCGACAAATACGGGTGCTTCAGCCAGGATCGGGGTTTCGCCTTCGAAAGAAACCTTTACTTCCATGCCTTCTTTAAGAAAACTCATGCTGTTGCCCAGCATGGCGGCGGAAATATAGATTTGTTCAAAAGTCTCGTTGTCCATGCAAACAATAAAATCGCCTTCCTGAAAAATGTATTGAAGCACTTTATAATCCACCCGGACGATTTCAACAAGTTCGCCTGAACGGAAGCGGTTTTCAACCAGTTTCCCGGATATGAGATTGCGCATTTTGGCCTGGTAAAAAGCCCGAAGATTTCCGGGAGTACGGTGTTGGTATTCTTCAATCTTACAAAGGTCGCCGTTGTACCGGATCACTGTGCCGATATTGATATCTCCTGTGTCTGCCATTTCTTAAAGGTTTAAAATTTTTTTCCGGATTTCAGTTCTCCGGGCCCGCGGTTTGCGGATTGCAAAGGTACGAATATTTTTTGGGGAAATAAAGGAAAATCAGGCCTTTACCGGGCGGTGTTGCTTATAGGTTTCCATCTCTATTTTGGCGCTGCAAAAAGAAAATTCGAACTCCTGCTGGTTCGAGCAGACAAGGATCAGCCTGTCGGAGGCGTGTGCCGTGATGAGGTTCTGATACCACTGTATTGCCTTGCGATCCAGGTTACTGCAGGGTTCGTCAAGCAGCAGCAGGGGGGTGTCGCTGAGAATGGCCAGTGTCAGTTTCAGCCGCTGTTTCATTCCGGAAGAATAATACCGGATCTGTTTGTGTTTGGCATGCGCCAGTTCAGCCAGTTCGGCGATTTCTTCCAGAGCCAGGCCTTTTCGGAAAGGTTTTAATCCGGCATGAAAACGAACGTGTTCTTCAAGGGAAAGTTCTTCCAGAAGTTCCATGTAGGGAGAAGCGAAGCTGATGCTGCGGAAAAGATCTTCTGCGGGGATATCTTTGCCATTGTGTGAATAGCTCAGTTCTCCTTCGCTTGCAGTGGTGCTCCCTGCAATGATCTGCAGCAGTGTTGATTTGCCCGAACCGTTAGCCCCGACAATGACTGTGTGCATGGGTTCATTGAAGGTGTGTGTCAATCCGCCAAAAATCCGGTCACGGTTAAAGCGTTTGCCAATGTTGTTCAATGTTATCTTCATGCTGCGCGTTTGGGTACCGGTTCAAAAACAATCCTGTCGAATCAGGAAATACCTCTCATGATTCCGTTGGTGGACTCGCGGATAAATTTCAGAATTTGTTCTTTCTCTTTCGAGGATGGGGCTTCTTGTTCAATGACGGCAATGGCGTTGGTAACATTAAGGCCTTTGACATACAGGGTGCGGTAAATATCTTCGATTTGCTGGATCGATTCGTTGCTGAACCCTCTTCTTCGGAGACCGACCGAATTGACACCCACATATTGCAGTGGTTCGCGTGCAGATTTGGTGAAGGGAGGAATGTTTTTTCTGACCCCGGTTTGTCCGGAAACAAACGAATGAGCGCCGATACTGACAAATTGGGAAACACCCACATAGCCTTCCAGAATCGCATAATCCTCAATACTAACATGTCCGGCCAGGTTCACACTGTTGGCCAGCACAACGTTATTTCCAAGGATGCAGTCGTGAGCTACATGCACATAGGCCATGAGCAGACAATCGCTGCCCACAGATGTTTTGAGACGGTCTTTTGTGCCCCGGTTAACCGTGACACATTCACGGATAATGGTATTGTTGCCGATTTCTGTGACGGTATGTTCACCGCCGAATTTCAGATCCTGAGGAATACCCGAAATGACGGCTCCCGGAAAAATTTTGCAATTGCTTCCTATCCGTGCACCATCAAATATTGTGCTGTGCGGGCCGATCCAGCAATTGTCGCCGATGACGACATCTTTTGCAATGTAAGCGAAAGGCTCTATGATCACATTTGCGCCGATCTTTGCATCGGGATGTACAGAAGCTAAGGAGTTTGTCAATGTCATCATGCTGTAACGGCTATCGGTTTGTTGATATTTTTTACCTTGACGATCTGGGCCATCATTTCGGCCTCCATAACGGCTTTCCCGTTTACATAGGCTACTCCGCCCATGTGGCAAATGCCGCGGCGGATGGGGGTGAGCAGTTTCAGATTGAAAACAACCGTATCGCCGGGAACAACTTTTTGTTTGAATTTCACGTTGTCTATTTTCATAAACAGGGTGATGTAATTTTCCGGATCGGGAACAGTGGAAAGGACAAGTATGCCTCCGGTTTGCGCCATGGCTTCAATGAGCAATACTCCGGGCATAACCGGGTTGCCTGGAAAATGCCCCCGGAAAAACTCTTCATTCATTGTCACGTTTTTTACGCCTACAACAGAATCTGGAGTGAGTTCCATGATTTTGTCGATCAGCAGAAACGGCTGGCGGTGAGGCAGCTTTTTCATGATCTCATGAATGCCAAAAAGAGGTTCTTTGTTGAGGTCATAGAAGAATCCCGCTTTTTTCGAACGCTCTTTTTTGATGAGCTCCTTGATCTTTTTTGCAAACGATACATTGCCGGCATGTCCGGGTCTTGCGGCCAGGATGTGAGCTTTTAAAGGGACGCCGATGAGTGCGAGATCTCCGACAATGTCCAGAAGTTTGTGGCGTGCCGGTTCATTGTAAAAATGAAGTTGGGTGTTGTTCAGTACGCCCCGGCCTTTTACTTCAACAGTATCGTTATTAAAAACCTTGCGAAGATGGGCAAGGTCTTCATCGGGAATCGGTTTGTCGACCATGACAATGGCATTGTTCAGGTCGCCCCCTTTTATTAAATTGTGTTTGAGAAGAGCTTCCAGTTCATGCAGGAAAACAAAGGTTCTGCATTTTGAAATCTGATCCCTGAATTCATGAATGTTGTACATGCTGGCATGCTGTGTTCCCAAAAGATCGGAATTGTAATCCACCATCACAGTCACCCTGTAGGCATCCTGGGGCACGGCAAGCATTTCCACTTTTTTTATGGGATCTTCATAGGTCAGGTTTTCTTTAAGCACATAATATTCGCGTGCGGATTCCTGTTCAACTGTTCCCGCTTTTTCAAGAGCCTGGATAAAGGGCCAGGAACTGCCATCCATAATGGGCACTTCCGGTCCGTCCAGTTCAATGAGGATGTTGTCGAGTTCCATGCCCACAAGAGCTCCAAGGGCATGTTCGGTGGTACTCACCCGGGCTCCGTTTTGTTCGAGGCTCGTGCCGCGGGCTGTGTCCACCACATTATCCACATCAGCATCGATAACCGGTTTGCCCTCCAGATCGATGCGCTGGAATTTGAATCCATGGTTATCAGGGGCCGGTCTGAAAGTTAAAGTGGTGAATTTGCCGGTATGCAATCCAACTCCGGAAACGGTGACTGCTGATTTAAGTGTGCGTTGCTTGTCCATTTAACAGAAAACGTATTTGTAGGATAATTAACTGGATGTCATTGGATTGAATGGAGTTTCGGAAAAGTGAAAGTCTTCAATCCTTCTAAAGAATCGTGGAACCAAAATTAAGGAAATAATTGATCTGATCTTGCGCGGCAAGGGAAAATTTGGGCCTGCAATTTGGCCGGTTCATCTGGCAAAAAAGACAAGTGAGGTGCCTGATGCGGATGCATTTCCGCCTGCCCGGGTTCATGCTCTTTGGAGGCATTGACCTTTTTTATTCAGCATCCGGGGCCTTCAAATCTTTGGGGCAGCAGAGAAAAAATTTCTTCACCGTCCGCGAAATAACATCGATTCCCAAATGATCGGATGCATTGGAAAAATCCAGTACCGAGCCGTCTTTCAAAAGAATATTGATGCTGATTTTGTCGGGCCGGTAGGTATCGTTTGTGACATTGGCGGAAAACACAAAATAGTTTACTTCCGAGCCTTTGAGTTTGTATTTGCGCCGGGCTACTCGTTTGAGATCGGCGATAAGGTCTGGCTGAAATGGTTTTTTTTGCAATTCGATGCGGTAAAGATGCCGGTCAACCAGATTTCTGCAAAGAAGAGAAAGTATTTTGTCAGGATGCTTGGTCCATACTTTAATGGAAGCCATGATGTCGTTGTCATCCAGCTCAGAAAAAGCCTGCAGCAATGCACTGTTTTCCGAAAATTGTTTTTCACTGAAGCGGCCATACAAAAAAGTATGCAGGGCCGGGGTGCAGAACAAATCGGTTTGTTTTAATGCCAGTTCTTTGGCGCGGCTGAGAATATTGACAAGCAGGTTTTCGGCGCTCAGTACCGTTTTGTGCAGATAAACCTGCCAGTACATAAGACGCCGGGCGATGATGAATTTTTCGACCGAATAAATGCCTTTTACTTCCACCACGAGTTGCCCTTTGACCACATTCAGCATTTTAATGATCCGGTCAGAACTGACGATGCCTTCTGAAACACCGGTAAAAAAACTGTCTCTTTTCAGGTAGTCCAGCCGGTCGACATCCAGCTGGCTGCTGACGAGTTGATAAAGGAATTTTTTTTTGTATTGGTTTCTGAATATTTTGATGGCCAGGCTGAGCTTTCCGTCGAATTCCACATTCAGTTGAGTCATGAACAGTTCCGAGATCTTTTCGTGCGAAATATGACTGACAATGCTGTGCTCCAGGGCATGCGAAAAAGGTCCGTGTCCGATATCGTGAAGCAGAATGGCCACCGTAGCGCCTTGTGCTTCCTCTTCACTGATTTCATGGCCTTTCATCCTGAGCACTTCGATGGCTTCGGTCATCAGGTGCATGGCTCCCAGTGCATGGTGAAAACGGGTGTGGAGAGCTCCGGGATAGACCAGGTTTGTCAGTCCAAGCTGTTTGATGCGTCTGAGCCGTTGAAACCAGGGGTGATCGATCAGTGCGAAAGTAAGCTCATCGGGTACGGTAATAAAACCGTAAATAGGGTCATTGAAAATTTTTCGTTTGAGAATAGAGGGATTCATGTCAGTTTTCCGTGGAATGATTTATCAGTTTCAGGTGGCGTCTGAAGTGCTCTTTACCGCAGCATTGAATATAAAACAGGGCTCTCGTGCCGGATTTCTCCGAACGGAGCAAATCTACGCCTTTTTAGAATTTGCCGCCCGTCTTTTGTTCATGTTCTTCATGCTCTCCCGATGAATGGATTCGCGCTGTTCCAGATCCAGCTGTTCCCTGAGCAGCACTTTGATGTTTTCGAGAAACTCCATGCTTTCGACCTGGCTCAGGAGGCTTTCAATTCTTTGTTTTAAAATATCAGGTTTCATGCGCAAATGTAAGAAACCGTGCGGATTTCGATTTTCAGGGCAATAAAGACGCTTTCCCGGCGTTATCAAACTGTGGGATTTCTGTCTCCATTTGAACCTGTGAACATGAATATTAACCAGTTTATTAAACGTATCTTTAGACACCCAATTTTGGGGTGCTGAACGGTGATTCTTTTTCTTTGAGAACAATTCTTTGCAATTATAAAATTCCTTATCCGCTGAATGAAAATTATGGACAAAATACAAATCCTCTGGGCCGACGATGAGATTGAAATGCTTAAGCCGCATGTGCTGTTTCTGAAAGAAAAGGGCTACGATGTACAAACCGCTATCAGTGGTGATGGAGCACTGGACCTGATCAAAAAAACAAACTTCGATATTGTTTTTCTCGACGAAAACATGCCTGGTTTGTCTGGTCTTGAAACACTTGCCAGGATCAAGAATTTGAAAAGCGACCTGCCCGTTGTCATGATCACCAAGAGCGAAGAGGAAAGGATTATGGAGGATGCCATCGGTTCCAAAATCTCGGATTACCTGATCAAACCCGTAAATCCGAATCAGATACTCTCTTCACTTAAAAAGATTCTGGACAACCGTCGCCTGGTCAGCGAAAAGACCACTTCCGGATACCAACAGGAGTTCCGCAGCATCGGTATGACGCTGAGCGACAGGCTCACGCATACCGAATGGGTGGAGGTGTACAAAAAACTTGTTTACTGGGAACTGGAACTTCAAAAGTCTTCGGATCAGAGCATGTTCGAGATCTTGCAAATGCAGAAACACGAGGCCAATGCGCAGTTCGGCAAATTCATCGAAAACAATTACATCAGCTGGCTCAATGGAAAAGAAAAAAGTCCTCCGACACAATCGCATACACTGATCAAGAACAAAGTCGTTCCCTTGCTTGATCAGGAAGGGCCGGTTTTTCTGATTCTTATCGATAACCTGCGATACGATCAATGGAAAATGTTGCAGCCTTTGTTTCATGCCTATTTCAAAACAGAAAGCGAAGAGTTGTTTTACAGCATTCTGCCAACGGCAACGCAGTACGCCCGCAATGCCATTTTTGCAGGTTTGCTTCCTTCGGAAATAGAAAAAAAATTCCCGAAAGAATGGCTGAACGATGAAGAGGAAGGCGGGAAAAATCAAAGTGAAGATGTGTTTCTGGCGGCCAATCTCAAACGTTTGGGAAAAGACATCAAGCACTCATACAATAAAATCACCAACCATGCTGCCGGTAAAAAACTTTCTGAGAATCTGAACAATCTCATGGGCAATAAATTGAATGTGATCGTCTACAATTTTGTGGATATGTTATCGCATGCCCGCACCGAGATGGAAGTGATCCGCGAGCTGGCCGATGATGAGGCGGCTTACCGGTCCATCACTGTTTCCTGGTTTGAGCATTCTCCTCTTCACGACATTATCCGGCAGGTGGCAGAAAAGAAAGCCAAACTGATCATTACCACCGATCATGGAACGATCAAGGTGACTGAACCTTCCAAGGTGGTGGGGGACAAGAACGTGAATACGAATCTGAGATACAAGCAGGGCAAAAGCCTGGATTATATAAAAAGAGACGTGTTCGAAGTGCGCAAACCCGAAGAAGCTTTTCTTCCCAAACAACATGTCAGCCAGGCCTTCATTTTTGCCAAGGAAGACAAGTTTTTTGCCTATCCGAACAATTACAATTATTATGTGAGTTATTACCGCAATACCTTCCAGCACGGAGGTATCTCGCTCGAGGAAATGATTATTCCTTACATTGTACTCAATCCCAAATAAACGCAAGGGCTGTTCATGGGCGAAGTAATCATCAAAGGGCTGTCGGAACTGAATCATGCAGCGCGGCTGTTCATCGGGCAAGCCGGGGGCGACCGCGTTTTTGCTTTTTATGGCCGTATGGGTGCCGGCAAAACGACATTTATCAAGGCCATTTGCAGCGAACTGGGTGTGCTCGATAATACCAGCAGCCCCACTTACTCGCTTGTGAACGAATACCGCACAAAAGAAGGTTTCAGGATCTTTCATTTTGACTTTTACCGGATAAAGGGCGAGTCGGAAGCTTCTGATCTGGGTTTTGAAGAATATGTGGATTCAGGGGCCTGGTGTTTTATCGAATGGCCCGAGCGGGTGATTTCGCTGCTCCCTGCTGATTTCAGGAAAGTGACCATTGAAGAACTGGGAACAGAAAGACGGATTTCTTTTAATCCCTAGCAAACGGCTTAAAATCCTTTGCCATTAACGAAAAGACGATCAGGGTCATCTGCCGAAGGACCAAAGAATGAGGATCAGATTCCCGGGCCTATACCCCCTCTTAATGCACTTGAAAGTTGAAAAAATCCGCAAAGAGAGTTGGGGCGGTATAACTTGTGAATTTTAAATAGCTTCTAAGCCTAAATTTCCGATATTTGCACGAGAACCGGGAGATGAAAAACCAACATCACCGTGTTCTGCATCACAATCATGAGTACATCCAAAAGTCTCCTCGCAACACTCGCCAAAGGCGCATACCTTCCTCAGGAAGAAATGCTTGAAGTACGTAGAAAAAAAGGGAAACTGTATATTGGTATTCCCAAAGAAATATCCTTTCAGGAAAACCGGGTGGCGCTGGTGCCGGATGCCGTGGCCCTGCTTGTCAACGATGGACATGAAGTGGTTGTGGAAACCAATGCAGGCAAAAGTGCAAACTTTCAGGATCACGATTACAGCGAGGCCGGAGCACAAATTGTCAATACTCCCAATGAAGTATACAAAGCCGATCTCATTCTCAAAGTGGCTCCGCCTTCCTTGCAGGAAATCGAAATGATGCAGCCGCGTCAGACATTGCTTTCCGCTCTTCAACTGACCGTACAGCCCGAAAATTTTGTGAAGGAGCTCATGGCGAAAAGAATAACGGCCATCGCATTCGACTGGATCAAAGACGAAGACGGCATTTTCCCTGTCATCCGTTCCATGGGCGAAATTGCCGGAGGTACTTCCATACTCATTGCCGCAGAATACCTGAGTAACGCCAATAACGGACAAGGCTCCATTCTGGGCGGAATTTCAGGAATCTCTCCCACGGAAGTGGTGATTCTCGGTGCCGGTACAGTTGGCGAATTTGCCACCCGTGCGGCTTTGGGTCTGGGCGCTTCTGTCAAGGTATTCGACAATTCTGTCTATCGCCTTCGCCGCATGCAAAGCGCCATCGGAACACGGGTGTTCACTTCAATCATTCAGCCTCGGGTTCTGGCCAAACATTTGAAAACAGCCGATGTTGTTATCGGTGCCATTCGTGTTCCTCAGGGACGTACCCCTTGTGTGGTTTCAGAAGAAATGGTAAGTGAAATGAAAGTGGGTTCTGTCATAGTCGATGTCAGCATCGATCAGGGCGGATGTTTTGAAACCTCTGAAGTGACCAACCACACCAAGCCGGTTTTCCGGAAACACGGAGTTATTCATTATTGCGTTCCCAATATTGCTTCCCGGGTGGCCCGGACAGCCAGCTATGCTTTCAGTACGATTTTTGCTCCAATCCTGTTGAATATCGGTGAAGAAGGCGGAGTGGACAAGATGCTGAAGAGCGATATGGGCGTGCGGTTTGGAGTCTATATGTACAATGGTTCTCTCACCAACAAATACCTCGCCGATTGTTTCAAATTGCCCTATACAGATATTGATTTGCTCATGGCGGCCATTTGATCCTGCTTTAAATTAAAAACATCATTCCTAAATTGCTATTGCCTTGAAATTCGGAAGAAGAATACAGCTTTATTTATTTGGTTTTTTTCTGGGGGGACTCATCGTCTGGTTTGGTGTTTTGAAAGACCGCCCGGGAGATCCTCTTACCTCCTGGCTTCCCAAGAACCGGATCATCATGCAGCTCGATACCAATGTCATGGTAGTCACAAAACTGGCCGAATGCCGGATGCATTGTCAGGGAATAACGCCTGCAGAACTCAAGGAAGTGATAAAGCACGGCGATGTCAATTTCAGCATGAGTGAAGTCCATGCCACGCCGTGTCAGAAATACGCTGTGGAAGGAAGCACAAAAGGCGGACATAAATTACGCATCATCTGTGGTGCCTGCGCTGCTGAAACACGTATTCTAAATACTTTTGACCTGGCCCAGAAAACAGACACCTGCAACTCCTGCAAATAAATCAACTGTTTCGAGTCCTTTCTTTTTGTCGACCGACAAAGACTTTGACTCCGAAAAATGTACCATTCAATCAATTGCCATCCTTTAAGGATTTATACTGTTGACAATCCGAACCTTGGTTGGAGCTTGTTTTATTTCTATAAATTTATTTGACAAGATCAATACGATTGAAATCAGCAGGGCAACGGTGGTCAGCCCCACACCCATTGAATACCTTTTGTTGCCTTTTCTTGTGATGATGCTGTTGAGGCTGTACGAGTGCGAATTGGCCGCAATTTCAAAAAGCAGGATGTCTTTGTACGTTTTTTCCAGAAGCTCTTTGTACTTGATGACATTGAAAGCCTGATCCAACGGCTTTGTTCTGAAAAGACTAAGCATCAATAACAAGGACAAGATAAAGAGGGCGGTGGGGAGAATGGAAATAAATTGCACAATCTGTCTGGTGCCATCCAGGTTGCCCAGAAAAAATGGAATATACAAGGCTGTAAAGCCGATGATCGTACCGGCATACGAATGCTGCTGGCGATACGAATCCACCTGTTTTTCAACGATTTCCTTTGAGTTTACAGCAAGGAATTCCAGCGCCTTAAAGTCGTCCATAGTTCATTTGTGTTCTCAGCAATTTCCACTCTGAAAAAGGCCGGATTCAGCTTCCTTTATCTTCATCCAAATCGTTGTGATCATCACCACCGAGACTGTAAAAATTATTCTCTTCGTCTTCGCTTCCGCTGTTTTCTTCCTGCTCATCATCTTCCGATCCGGGAATGTCCAGGTCTTCTCCGGTCTGATCTTCTGAAAAATCCTTTTCATTGTTTTTTCCACGCTTCTCAGAATCATTGACCGGTTTTGTTTTGCTCAGGTTTTCCGGGTCGAGGTCCTTTTCTTCTTTTGATCTGGAGTAAATGTCTTCACTTTCAGGATACAAAGGATACCCTTTGGGATCGTCTTTCTTTTTTTCCTCTTCTTTTACCGAAGCAGGTTTTGGACTGTTTGCTTTGTTTTTCATGGCTTGATGAATTTAAACTTTACAAATGAATGCCAGAAGAAGGCTCTGGAAAAACTACTTTTTGTGAAATCTTTTTTATTTCCAACATGATTACGTAAACAGAAATGCTGATGACCGATGCAAAAAAGCACCAGACAGAAACCAGATAATCATCATAAAAGATGGCTGTGATTAAATACGAAATCAAAATAGCTGTGCCGAGCAACCACATCTTATTGATGTGCGAAAAGAAAGGAGGCGCTATGGTTGCAATGAGATAGAGTAATGCAATGGGGGTGGCCAGTTTTGCCGGATAGGACTGGTCGTAGGTGATGTGATAATGCATGATTTGGGCATGAACCGGGAAAGAGATCAGACAATACCCCAGATAAGCCGAGACCAACAGGCCGGCCCCGACCAGAATTTTTTGTTTTTTAGTTCGGGTGATTTCCTTTTCAAGAATCAGAAAAGCAACAGGAACCCAGGCAGGCCAGATGATTTGTGCAAACACCAAAAAGATATAGGTAAATGCATGTTGAGCTGCAGCAAGATTGGCATTGGGCAGGGTCAGCCACAAACAACCTTCAGCCAATTGCTGGACTGCAAAAACCAGAGGAATGGCAGCAAAAGGAATTTGTGAAGGATGTTGCGTCTTTTTAATGGAAGCAATGCCAATTGCCGTAAGTACGATTCCTGCTCCGAAACTGGCACTGGCTGAAAAACACATTTTAAGATAGATTTGTACTGAACACTATGGAAAACATTTGCATATCAATTTGTTCTTTCTAACCAGAAAATTTCTTGATTTGGTGCATTCTGAAACAGGCAAAACACAATCAATTCCTGATCTCAAAGGTAGGTAGAGGTCAATCAGATGAAACGGGAAGTCGTTGAGCAGCCTTTTTAGATAGCCCAATAAGGATTATTGGTGTTTGGGAAAAATCCGGTCAGATCGAATCCCATCTGAAAAAAGCAGAGATAAAATTCATAGGGATATCTGATGGGTATTTGTGCTAAATGGAAAAATCCGGAATTCTGTTTTCTTTTAATTTTTCTAATGTCCCGCTCTTCTCTTTTTTTCTTTGATAATTAAAGATAGTTCGCGGCCTGTTTGTCCTTTGACAGATGTGTTTTCCTGAGCCCTTCGGATAAGGTAAGGAAGCACCTCTTTAACCGGACCATAGGGCACATATTTGGCCACATTGAATCCTGCTTTGGCCAGGTTAAAGCTGATGTGATCGCTCATGCCCAGCAGTTGGGAAAAGAAAATGTGTTTGTGGTTTTCGGGAATATTTTTGCCTTTGATCAATTCCAAAAGATACATGGAGCTTTGTTCGTTGTGGGTGCCCGCACACAGGCCGATGCGGTCGATGTGTTCGACACAGAATTTTAAGGCGGCATTGTAGTCCGTATCGGTGTCTTCTTTTGTTGCCTGCATCGGATCCGGATATCCTTTTTCTTTTGCACGTTCCCGTTCTTTTTCCATATATGCTCCGCGAACGAGTTTTGCGCCCAAAAAGTAAGAGCCGGTTTCAGCCAAAGCCAGAGACTGTTTCAGATAGGCCAGACGGTCTTTGCGGTAAAGCTGAAAGGTGTTGTATACAATGGGTCGTTCTTTGTTGAACTGGCTCATCATGGTATTGGCCATTTCATCCACGGCTTCCTGAATCCAGCTTTCTTCTGCGTCAATGAGAATCGGTATGCCTGCGTAATGGGCTCTTTTGCAAATGGTGAATACCCGCTGTTTTACCCTTTCGTATTCGGTTTTTTCCGCTTCTGTCAGGACGCCGGCAGCACTTACTTTTTCAAGCAATGCAAAACGGGCAAGACCTGTCACTTTAAAAACACAAAAAGGGATGTTCTTGTCTTTTTCGGCGAGATGGATGGTTTCGATGGTTTCTTTGGTGCAGGCATCAAAGGCGCTTTCTTTTTCGGCCCCTTCAACGGAATAGTCTAAAATGGTGCCGATGTTATATTTGCCAAGTTCGGCAATGGTTTTTGAGCATTCGGCAATATCTTCTCCTCCTACAAATTGTTTGAATATTGTCGCCTTGATCATACCCGTAATGGGCAAATGCGTGCGAAGTGCGAAATCGGTCATGCTCTTGCCGAAATTGACAAAGGAAGGACTGCTCACCATTTTGAAAAGCCAGTACGAGCGGCGTAAGTCTTTGTCTGTTTTGCCTGCAAAGGCTATTTCTGTGTTGTCAAATGAAATCATACTGCCTGAAAGTATTAAGAAGGGCAAATATACCGAAAGAACATGATTTGACTGTAAAGGGCTGAAGCCCTGGTTTTATTGAGAGTCATTTGCCCCCGGCCTTCAGGCCGGGGAGAAGAATCAATAGCTCCTGGAATCTTAAGGTTTCAGCCCTTTGTGTTATATCCCTTTGCACGCAACAGATTTGCCAGCCCCGCAAATTTTTGTTTCTTTGTTAGTAATGAGCAGCACAATCATTTCGTCTTCCGGCTACGACATCTTTATTGGAGCCAAGGTTATTGAAGAACTCAATCTGTTTTTCAATAAGCCGGCCTGTAAAAATGCAAAGCTTTTTGTATTGGTGGACGAAAACAGCCTGAAGCACTGTCTTCCGGTACTTTCCCAAAAGGTCGGCAAAATAGCCGATGCATCCATTCTTGAAATTGAAAGCGGTGAAGCCAGCAAAAATATCGAGGTGTGCACACGTTTGTGGCGTGCCCTGGGTGAACTCGGTGCCGACCGGCATTCCGTTCTGCTGAATTTGGGTGGAGGTGTCATCGGCGATCTGGGTGGTTTTGTCGCTTCCACATACAAACGCGGAATTGCCTATGTCAATATGCCAACAACCTTACTGGCACAGGTCGATGCATCGGTAGGAGGAAAGGTGGGTGTGGATCTGGATCATCTGAAGAATGAAGTGGGCATGTTCAGCGCGCCCGAAGCGGTCTTTATATACCCCGATTTTCTGAAAACCCTTTCGCGCCGCGAGATGATGAGCGGTTTTGCAGAGGTTGTCAAACATGCATTGATTGCCGAGGCAGCCTATTGGGAATTCATTCAGGGAGCCAATGTGGGCGATGATTCTGTCTGGGAAATATTGATTGAAAAATCGGTGCGGATTAAAAACGAAGTGGTGATGGCCGACCCCAAAGAAAAAGATTTGCGCAAATCGCTGAATTTCGGACACACCATCGGCCATGCCATCGAAAGTTATTTTCTGGAAAGTTCGGGCAAGAGCCTTTTGCATGGTGAAGCGGTAGCCATAGGCATGATTGCCGAAGCCTTTATTTCTTTTTCAAAAAACAAAATCACGAAGGAAGATCTGGATCGCATCCGGATTTTTATCCTGAACCGCTTTGGTCATATCGAAATAGAATCATTTGCCGATCACCGTCTGCTTGAACTGATGAGTCACGATAAAAAGAACAGCAAGGGGGAATTGAATTTTACATTACTTACCGGCATTGGCAGTTGCGAAGTGAATAAGACAGCGGATCTGTCGCTTGTCAAGGAAGCATTGAAATATTACCGCGAAGCGCTGCTTCATTCCTGAATATTTTTTGCCCTCCCTCAATTGATCTGATGGTTTACGTTCTACATTTCAATCATGACAAATGTGCGACTCCTCCGGAGTCGAAAAATGGGGCTGGGCAATTTTTACAAATGTGTGATGCCTCTGGCATCATTTAACAGACAAGCAGGCGCATTTAATGAGTGAAGCCTCAGACAAGATTGAAGCCTCTGGCATCATTCAGCAGGACAATAGGTTCATTTAATGAGTGAAGTCTCTGACAGGATTGATGCCTCCGGCGTCATTCAACAGGGCAAGGGTTCCATTTATCGGGTGAAGCCTCTGGCGTCAATTAACAGAACAATAGGCTCATCTAATGCGTGAAGCCTCTGGCATCATTCGGCAGGACAATAGGTTCATTTAATGAGTGAAGTCTCTGACAGGATTGATGCCTCCGGCGTCATTCAACAGGGCAAGGGTTCCATTTA
>PLXK01000268.1 GCA_003151415.1 Bacteroidota bacterium | reverse complement strand
TAATTTTCCATTGATCGTAACGCAAGTTATCAATCAATACTAAAAAGGTAGTTTCATTTTTATCAAGCATTGGCGCCACCTTATTTTTAAAAAGTGTGTGTGAAAATAAAGGCGGATTGGGTTTTAAGCCATTCAACCAGCCAACATAATTATTTTCAATGAACTTGCAGTATAATTTGTCGGCTTCGGATTTCTGCATTTTTAAAATCTCCATCATGCTTTCATCCTTGCTGTTATCCAACTCCAGTTCCCAATACACTAATTTTTTATATACATCTACCCATTCGTCCCATGTTAATCTATCACTTAATGTCATACCGATCTGACGAAATTCCTGCTGATAGTTGGATGTAGTTTTTTCGCTGATAAGACGTTTATTGTCTAATGTTTTTTTCAGCGAAAGCAATATTTGCTTAGGATTTACAGGCTTTATCAGGTAATCAGAAATTTTTGAACCAATAGCATCTTCCATCAAAAATTCTTCTTCGCTTTTCGTAATCATGATCACAGGAAGCTGAGAATGTTTGGCCTTTAAGCGATTAAGGGTTTCCAAACCTGAAAGCCCGGGCATATTTTCATCGAGTAATACTACAGCAAAATCATTTTTCTCAATTAATTCCAAAGCTTCATCACCGCTATTAGCGGTATGTACATCATATCCTTTATCTTCTAAAAATAAAAGGTGAGGTTTTAATAAATCAATTTCGTCATCAGCCCAAAGTATGTGAATCTTATCCATAGCTTATATCTATTAATATTATTATAAATTTTGAAAATGTAAAATCGATCGAATTTACTATCATGAACTAATGTTACGCATGATTATTGTCACAATGGTAATAAGATTACATTGTTTAACATTTTTTAGCTTATAGAATAAACACATTCAGGGTTTACAAAGCTGGCAATACCTTTCCTGAGGCTTCACCAAATCCAATACGAACGCCCTCCTTTTCACAATAGCCACGCATGATTACGGTATCGTTATCATTAATGAATTTGCGGTCAGTGCCATCTTTCAGCTGAATAGGTTTGGTTCCTTTCCAGGAAAGCTCAAGCATTGAACCAAAAGAACCGGGTGTTGGTCCACTGATGGTACCGGAAGCCATCAGATCACCGATATTAATATTGCAGCCGTTTGAAGTATGATGAGCCAATTGCTGTTCCATTGTCCAATACATAAACTTGTAATTGGATTTGCTAACAATATTTTCTTCGCTTTTTTCAGGTTGAATAGAAACTTCCAAATGAATATCGATATTTTTTTCTCCTTTGTATTCGAGATAAGGCAATACTTTCGGCTCTTGCGTATAACCGGCTGTGCGGAATGGTTCCAAGGCATCCAGAGTAACAATCCAAGGCGAAATTGTGGAAGCAAAATTCTTTGCAAGGAACGGCCCAAGTGGAACATACTCCCATGTTTGAATATCACGAGCGCTCCAATCATTGAATAATGTTAATCCAAAAATATAATCATCGGCAACAGCTGTAGAAACTGATTCTCCCAATTGTGTTTGCTTTCCAATAATAAATGCCATTTCCAATTCAAAATCCAATAATTTGCAGGGACCGAAAATCGGTAAGTCTGCATCAGCAGGTTTTGTTTGTCCTTTCGGACGGTGGAAGCTGTGTCCGGAAACGCAAATCGAAGAGGAGCGTCCATGGTATGCTACAGGAAGGTGTTTCCAGTTGGGCAGAAGGGCATTGGCCGGGTCGCGGAACATCTTTCCCACATTGGTGGCATGGTCGATACTCGAATAGAAATCGGTATAATCTCCTATTCTCACAGGGATGAGCATTTTGACATCGCTCATTTTGTGGATGATCTTTTTGCGCATATCCTGCCGGTCGCGCAGTTCGGGGTTTTCGGCATGCAGTATATCCGACACCAGTTGTCTGAGCAGTCTGCATTTTTCCTTGCCCATGCCAATAACCGGGTTGAGAAAGCTGTTTTCAAAAATCTGAAGATTGACATTCAAATCTCTCAGGTAGCCGGCCAGGGCAAATTCGGCCAGATCCACAACACAATCACCAATGGCAACACAGGCACGGGGCAATTTGCCTTCACGGACAAATATTCCGAAAGGAAGATTCTGTATCGGGAAATCGCTGTTTTTGTCTACCTCAATCCAGGATTTTAAATCAGGGTTATTTGCCTTTATCATAAAGTAATGGTTGCTTGATTGATATATATTGAAAAGACAAGAGAAACATAAGGCATTCGACCTGTTTATTTTTCTGTTTGAACCGGGGCTTAAAGGCTGTGAAAGTACGAATAAGCAGTTTAAATCTCTAAATAATAGCCAAAGATAAACCGGAACACATTCCCCATCCGTAAAACAGGCTATCTGTTTGCAGCTGCACGAGATTATCCATCGAATTTTTTTTTATAAAAACAGGCTAAATTGTATCTTTATGTAAGGGTTTTTGAAGGATAAAAGGGACCGGAAACGGCTGTTTTATCCGGCAGGGATGCCCTTCTTCTTTGAATTGATTAAAGACACAGAATCATGGGTCAGAATCAAGGAAAACAGAACCGCGAATTAAAAGAATTTGAAAAGTCAACCCAATTCCTGATCGGCTTTCTGGAGCCTGGAAAAGTGGGAATCTGGGACCAGAATCTTTCCGGCCAAACCATTTCCGGTTCTGCAGCCTGTTTCAAAATAACAGGTTTACCCCTTCCCGAAAATCTCCGGATGGATGTCAGGGATTTGTTGAAATGCATTGATCCCGGGGATGTTCAGAAAATAAGTAAGGCCGTCAAAGCGGCGCTGATCAATAAATCATTTTACTCCACCGATTTTCGGATGATTCGGGCAGGTGCCGGCGAAACAAGAGTTTGGGTAAATGCCATGGTGGTTTTGGCGGAGGATGGACATGTTGCCGGCTTTCGGGGTACGGTGATGCCTTTTTCGGAAAGTAAAAAATCAGATGAAATCTTGCAGTTTGTTGTTGACGCCGCCCCCGATGCAATTATTACAATCAATGAGCTGGGTACCATATTGAGTTGGAACCTTCAGGCACAAAAAATGTTTGGATGGACAAAACAGGAAGTAATCGGAAAGACACTCACCGAAACGATAATTCCCGACAGGTTTAAAGAAGGACATGAAAAAGGGATGGCCGCTTTTTTAAAGACCGGCGAAGGCCCTGTAGGCAGTGCCATCGAGTTGTCTGCCCGGAGCAAAGATGAAAAAGAGTTCCCCGTTGAGTTGAAAATCACGGCTTCCACCCAAAACAAGGGTTATCTGTTCGTGGGTTTTGTCCGAGACATCAGCCGGCGGAAGAAGAACGAAGTGCAGATCGAATCGGCCAACCGGTTTATCGATTCCATCCTTGAAAATATTCCCAATATGATCTTTGTCAAAGATGCCAGGAATTTGCGTTTCGTTCGGTTTAACAAAGCCGGTGAAGAGCTGCTTGGCTATTCGCGGGATGCGCTTATCGGTAAAAACGATTATGATTTTTTTCCAAAAGAGCAGGCTGATTTTTTTACAAGCATGGACCGGGAAGTGATCAACAACAATGTGCTTTTTGATATCCCGGAAGAACCCATTGATACCAAAACAGGAACCCGGTGGTTACATACCAAGAAAATCACCTTAAAAGATGCAGAAGGCAACGCCCGTTATTTGCTTGGAATTTCGGAAGACATTACCGAAAGAAAACAGGCTGTGGAACAAATTCTCGGCCTCAATAAAGATCTGGAAAGAAAAACCCGGGATCTGGAGGATGCCAACAAGGAACAGGAATCCTTTTCGTATTCTGTGGCCCACGATCTGCGCACACCAATTCGCGGAATCACTGGTTTTGCCCGGATTCTGGAGGAACAATACGGCGATCAGTTTGACAAGGAAGGGAAGGAATACCTGTCGTATATCGTAAGTGAATCAAAACGCATGGGACAGCTGATCGACGATTTGCTGTCTTTTGCACGCGCCGGAAAAAAGGAAATTCAAAAATCGCCGGTCGATATGAAAGCCCAGGTGAAACAGGTTGTGGCCGAGCTGTTAAAGATCCAGGAATGGAAGAGCAATGCAGAAATCAACATCGGCGATCTGGCACCGGCCCGATGCGATCCTTCCCTCATTCACCAGGTGTGGGTCAACCTGATTTCAAATGCGTTGAAATTTTCGAAAATGAAAACTCAACCGCATATCGAAATCGGCAGCTCGGAGGAAGACGGGTTTTCTGTTTTTTATGTAAAAGACAACGGCATTGGATTTGACATGAAATACTACAACAAGTTGTTCGGGGTTTTTCAGCGCCTTCATACCGATGAGGAATTTCCCGGTACAGGCATCGGGCTTGCCATTGTGCATAGAATTATCGGAAGACTGGGTGGCCAAGTCTGGGCAGAAGCAACGGAGAATGAAGGAGCCTCATTTTATTTTTCATTGCCCGAAGAAGAGAAGCAGGTTCCAACAAAAGAGTAAAAGTTAAACTATTTATACAATGAAGCCAGACCAAATTGAAATCGTTCTTGTTGAAGACAATATCGGCGATGCAAAATTGACCATTATGGCTTTGCGAAAAGCGAATGTCGGCAACCATGTTGAACTTCTCAGAGATGGTGAGCAGGCGCTGGATTATATTTTTTTTACCGGGAAGTATGCAGACCGGAAAGCGGATTATGCAATCGGGTTGATTTTGCTGGATTTGAAAATGCCCAGAATAGATGGGATCGAGGTTCTGAAAAAAATCAAATCCGACGAGCGGTCAAAACATATCCCGGTAGCGGTATTTACCTCCTCGCAGGAGGATCCCGATATCAAGGAGTGTTACAGACTTGGAGCCAACAGTTATATTGTCAAGCCGCTGGATTTTGAGCAGTTTGCCAATACGGTAAAAGAGGCGGGTTTGTATTGGCTCATGATCAATCACCCTCCGCTTTGAGGACCGGCGTGTTTTAAACCCGGGTTTGATTTTTCAGTTCTTCCTTCAAAGCCCGGATCTTTTTGTTTTTGCTTATCAGGGCCATGGCCAACAATGGTATAGTCAGCATATTGATAAAAGTAAATACAGAAAATACACTGAACATGCTGATGAGCGATGAGGCATCAGGATCGCGGCTCATGGACAAATAGCGGGTGGCATAAATATGCATGAATATGCCCATGATGCCACCCAGCATGGCAAACAAAAGCGATCCGTAAAAACGAAAAGAACTGAGCTTGAAAAGAAATCTACCGATGAGCAGCGACAAGCCTCCGGCAGCAAGCGAGAGTAGGATAAACAAGGCCAGAACAATCAGGGTGGGCCCATTGCCCTCGAGAAATGAAAGATGGCCGCTTGTTTGGAGAATCATTTTGTTGAGGAAGTCTTGTGAGGTGTTGAGTCGTTGAAAGGGTTCTGAGTTTATTCTTTTTCTTTTGGCCTTTTAAAATCAAAAGGAACGTCGACGGAGGATTCTATGTTCTTTCCTGCCTTGCGGGCTGGATTCCAGGGAGGCATGCTTCGCACCACCCGTATCGCCTCCTGTTCGCATCCCGCGCCTATCCCTTCTATCGTTTGGATATCTGTAATTTTACCTTCCTGATTGATAGACAAACGAAGCATGACCCGTCCTTCCACATGCTCATCCAAAGCTTTTTGAGGATATTTCGAATTCTTCTTTAAAAAAGCCGAATAAGCTGCCGGGCCTCCCGGGTAAGAAACATTTTGATCGTTCACATCCTGTACTGAGGTAACGTTCTGCTTCGGATTCTTTCGAACCTTGATCGTACCCAAACCCTCGGTTTGCGATTCGGCAACAATGGCGAAAAATAGGAAACAAGCAATGAGAATTGAAGTTTTCATCTTTTTTTCATTCTATAATCCAAAACAGGGAAAAGGGAACACTAAAATTTCGCCATTCTGATCAAAACAAAGATAAGCTTTAAGTATTGAGATCGTGTTTTGGAAAAATTGGAGGCACGGCAGCCCAACACCCCGGAAAATGAGAAACAGAAACAGAGCGGCGAAAGAGTGAATACGATCCTTTTTTCGCTCGCTGCTCTGTTTCTGTTTTAGCCAGATGGCCAATACCCTAACATCCTGACTCTTAAACACTCTATTGTCCAGTAAATCAGTCAGATACAATCTTCAGGCAGTTTCCCGAAAATAACCTGTATCTTTTCGATCCGCTTGCGTTACAGATGTGTTCATCTAGCAACAGCACCATGCAGGCGGTAACCATCAATCAACCTATGGAATTTATATCGAAGCACCATGCGAGCAGTGAAGCTATGCTGGAGGAATGGGAGGAAATCAAGGTGGCGAAGGCGGATCCGGCAAAGTTTGAAGTTTTGTATGACCGGTATTATGAGCGCATTTTTTCATTTGTCTACCAGCGTCTGGAAGATAAGGAGCTGGCCTTTGATACGGCTTCTCAGGTGTTTTTGAAAGCCATGCAGAGCCTTCATAAATATGAATTCAGGGGTCTTCCATTTGCTTCCTGGCTTTTCCGTATTGCCAAAAGCGAAGTGTACCAGCTTTTTCGAGATCAGAAAGCCGAACGCACAGTGAATATCGACAAAGTGAGTTTAAAGGGCATGTCTGATGAAATCGCTGAAGATATCTATGAACCTTACTTTGATGTACTGAAAGAAAGCATTGCCGAACTCGAGGAAGATGATTTGCAACTGGTTGAAATGCGCTTTTTTGAAAAACGGTCTTTCAAGGAAATCGGTGAGATTCTGCACATCACAGAAAACAATTCAAAGGTGAAAGTTTACCGCATTCTTGATAAATTAAAAAAGATTTTGATCAGCAAAAAGAAGAATGGTTAACAGCCCCTTCGTCTCTTAAAAAAATAAAATACATTCGCATGAAACGCAAAGTAAACATTGACAGAGAAAAACCTTCGGCCGAGGAGATCCGGTCAAGAAAGGATTTTCAGTCGGTACTGAAAGAGTACTCGGCCACGGCGGGTTCGGGTGTTTCTTCAAAACCTTTCCTGAAATCCACCGGTTTTTTGATTGGAGCCCTTATCTCTCTGGTTGCCGCCATTGCTGTTCTTAGCTATTCGAAATTCAGCAGCAAAACAACCGGAAGCAGTGTCGTTTCAGAAAGCAAACAGGACCTCTCTCCGGAGGGTGTCGTTCAGGTCCCGATCAGCCAAGATGAGCAATCAGGAACCCGAAAAATCATTGCCCCTCCATTGAAAAATGTGGATGTGCCTTTTCAGGAATACAAGTTGAATGCATCCAAAGGCGGAGAGTTTACTTCCAAAAACGGTTCCACCATCCATGTGCCTCAAAACGCTTTTGCCGACGCGCAGGGAAATATTTTACAGGGAGAAGTCGATCTGCGTTTCCGTGAATTTCGCGACCCTGTTGATTTTTTTGTAAGCGGAATCCCCATGTCCTATGATTCGGCGGGTAAAAAGTATCAGTTCGAATCGGGCGGAATGGTTGAGGTAACCGGATACAAAGACAGCAAACCCATTCAGATTGCTTCGGGAAAAAAGGTGGATGTGCGGCTGATGTCGGTGTCTTCGGGCCGTTCGTACAATCTGTATAAGCTCGACACTGCCAGCGGAAACTGGGTGTATATCGGAAAGGATGTGGCCAGAGAAAAGACAAAGGCCGAAATCAGAAAACAGCCGGCTGCTGAAATCAAAAAAAACGATACCAGACAATTTGAATCCAGGCCGGAAATAGTTGAAATTGACAAAAAACTCGAAGAAGCCGTGCAGCTGCGGGATAAAGCCATTGCACAACTGCAGGCTCTTCCGTCAGCCCCTTTGAAACCGCAAAAAGCAAATCCAATGCGTCACAGGTTCAATATCGATGTCGATTCGGCTGAGTTCCCGGAAATGAAACAATACAAATCCATGGTTTTTGAAGTGGGGACAGAACCCGAAAACAAAGAGTTCAGCAGCGACATGTATAAAACCACCTGGGATGATATCCAGCTTGCTGAAGGCAGTAAGAAGGGGATCAATTATTGCCTGACACTGAAAAAAGGACTTGAAACAAAGAAAGTCATTGTGTATCCTGTTTTTGTGGGAAAAGAATACCAGGCTGCGCTGAAGAATTTCAATTCCCGATCCGAAGCTTACAACAGTCTGAAAGATCAAAACACCGAAAACGAGAAAAAAATCCGCAGGGATTGCGATTCCAGGCTGGCTGATTTGAAAAGGCAGAGGGAGAAGAAAGAAGCGGCATGGAAAGAAGAACAGAATGTCTTGTCGGCTTCCAAGCAACATTCGGCGCTGGCAGATTCATTGACCGGCAGCCCTCTGGAAAGAGAGGTGGTTCGTTCATTCTCGCTCAGCCATTTTGGAATTTACAATTGCGATTGCCCCATTGCACTTCCGGCCGGAGCAGAAATCTCGATTCGCGTAACCGACGAGGCCGGTAAGGATCTTGGAAGCGCTTCGCTTTACCTGGTCGACAAAAAGATAAACGGACTCTTTAAGTATTATTCAAAAGCATACACTTCGTTCCAGTTCGATCCGGGCTCCAAAAACATGGCCTGGACCGTTGTCGGAGGTAAAATGTACGTGATCAGGGAAATGGAATTCAGCAAATTGCACACCAGCGGGCAGGACGTCCTGCACATGACTGCCATCAACCGCGAATTTAAAGATGCCGCCGAAATACGATCCTTCCTTGGAATATAAGTTTTGAGCTATTGGGTGTTGGAGTGCCGATGTGTATATTTGTATTGAAAATGCGAATGGGAACAAAAAGGGGTTTTATTTTGACCGAGAAGTCCTGAATTTGCCTGACTCAGCACACCAACACCATTTTATGAAAGCTTTCGGAAATAAACCTGGTTTTTTATCCGTATTGATCTTTCTGCTTTTTGCCGGTATCGCAAAAGGGCAATCAGCCACCGATACGGCCGCGGTTGCGGAAAACACCGCCGAATATGAAACGGGAACCATCCGCGCTGTTAAGCCCAGAATATCCCCCTTCTTTTCCGCTTCCTACAAGTACAAAGTCATTGAATCTCCTATCAAGGATCCGGGAGCGCTCAGGGCTATTTTTCTGAAAGCATCCAAAGATACCCTGAATAAAAAAAAACTGGTTCTTGCCAACCCCGAAAAAACTTCGCTTTCGCAGGATCTTTCTGAACGCGTAAAATATCAGTTCTGCAGGGCAGATACGCCTTATCTGGATTCAATGAAAATATCCTTTCGGGTAAACAAACAGGGGAAAATCATTTCCGTAGATCTGGATGCCCTTGGCCCGCTTCGCGATTCGATGAAAATACCGGGCTGGAAACCGGTTCGTGCCCACGACATCATCGAACTTGAATTGTACAGGCTTTTTGGCGTTTACCAGGCAAAGGACGAAGAAGTAAGTTCGGCCAATGCAAATCCCAACCTGGCAAATCCAAAGCCCTACAGTTTCAGGGCCGGAGGGTACAAAACAAAAAGCCAGGTGAGAAATGCTTCTACCGCTTCCGACAATGCGTCCATTCCCGTTTACCGGCAAAGTTTCAATTGCGAGGCAACAGTCATTGTCAGCACCGCTCCCCAAACCGCCGCTCAAAAAGCAACAGGCATCCGCTTTGTCATCCATGATGATAAGTCAGAGCCCGAGCCTGTATCGCCGCTTAAAAAAGATTCGGAAGTTCCGATAGCCAGATGAATCGTTGAGGTGCCCGCCGTGCTGCGACCAAGAATGCTTGAGTGATAAAAAGCAAAGACCCTTTTTCAACTGAGAAAAAGGGTCTTTTTTTAAAGAAAAATTGTTTTCTAATAAGCAAATATCTTGAATGCCTTCATCATTGCATTCACTTTCTTTTTTACCGCTGCAATTACTTTTTCGTCTTCATTGCAGCACAGCACCTGGTCAATGAGGTCAATAATTTTGGAGATGTGACGTTCTTTCATGCCCCGGGTGGTGATGGCAGCTGTTCCTACGCGGATACCCGAAGTCACGAATGGAGATTTGTCATCAAAAGGCACCATGTTCTTGTTCACCGTAATGTCGGCTTTCACCAGAATGTTTTCGGCAAATTTTCCAGTCAGATTTTTTGAACGCAAATCAATCAGCATGCAGTGGTTGTCGGTACCGCCCGAAATAACGGTATAACCTTTGTCTACAAAACACTGGGCCATGAGTTTTGCGTTTTTCTGCACCTGAATGACGTACTTCATGAAACTCTCATCCAAAGCTTCTCCAAAGGCAACGGCTTTGGCTGCAATGACATGTTCCAGCGGGCCACCCTGGCTGCCCGGAAATACAGCGCCATCGAGCACGGCCGACATCATTTTCGGTTCTCCCTTTGGAGTTGTCAGTCCCCATGGATTGACAAAATCTTTGCCCATCATAATCATTCCCCCGCGCGGGCCGCGAAGTGTTTTGTGTGTTGTTGTGGTTACAATATGGCAATGGGGAAGAGGGTCGTTTAAAAGTCCGCGGGCAATGAGTCCTGCCGGGTGGCTGACATCGGCCATAAGCAGGGCGCCCACTTTGTCGGCAATTTTGCGGAAGGCTTTATAGTCCCAATCGCGGGAGTAGGAGGAAGCGCCTACGATAATGAGTTTTGGTTTTTCTTTGAGAGCTACAGCTTCCACTTTTTTCATGTCCACCCGGCCGGTCTTTTGTTCTACTCCGTAAAAGGTAGGGCGGTAGAGTTTGCCACTGAAATTCACAGAGGACCCGTGTGTGAGATGGCCGCCGTGCGACAGATCGAAACCCAGAATGGTATCGCCCGGTTGCAGACAGCCGAGCATGACTGCAAAATTAGCTTGAGCGCCGCTGTGAGGCTGCACATTGACCCATTCGGCATTGAAAAGTTTTTTGGCGCGGTCTATAGCCAGCTGTTCCACTTTATCCACTACTTCACAGCCCCCGTAATAGCGTTTGCCGGGAAGGCCTTCGGCGTACTTGTTCGTCAGACACGATCCCATGGCTGCCATGACCTGAGCGCTCACAAAATTTTCGGACGCAATCAGTTCGATACCGTATTGCTGGCGGTGTTGTTCTTCTTTGATCAGATTGAAAATCGCTGTATCTTTCTTGCTCATGGATGGTTTTTTTGGGACGGGACAAATGTACTGAAAAACTCTGCCCGCCTGGCCTGAACATTTATTAACGATTTATGAAATTGCACCTCAGTCCCGGCTTTTCCATGAACAGGGTGAGGCGGGAGAAGATCGCGGGATAGCTGTGCATTCTGTAACACGACAAGGAGATGGAAGGGGTGTTTTTGGTAGCCATTTTATTGCTATATTTGAGCTCATCAGATATTTATGGCGTTGGATACTAAAGGTTTAAGCTACTTAAACTGGGGAAGAGACTTTAAACAGCTGGCTCAGGCTATTCCTGATCTCGTTTTTTTGCTTGACCCGGCCGACTTCAAAATTCGCTTTGTCAACCATCTGCCTTCCCGGCTCAAGACAGAAGAAGTCATCGGAACGGACATCACTTTGTATGTGTGTTCGGACGATGCCGATTTGCTGCGCGGCTTTCTGACCGAAATAGCCTCTTCCGGAAAGACCCGTGACCTCGAGCTGGAAAATCGCGTGACTTTTCAGGACACAAAAGGCAAAACCTGGCACATCTGCACCGCATCCGTTCTCGAAGATGCTGCCGGGAAAACCGAAAGTCTGCTCCTCATCCTCAAAGACATTACCGCAACAAAGCAGCATGACATTGATATTCACAACAAGGAAGAGAAACTGTATGCCATTCTCAACAATACCTCCGACATTATTTTATCTATCGACCGCGGGTACAATCTAACCGAATACAATTCTGTTTTCGCCTCGATGATTGAGAAAGGCTTTGGTAAAAAAGAGCTCAACGGAACCTCTGTGTTGGATTATCTGGATCCGAAAAAACACGAAGATTTGAAAAAGCTTTACCTGAAAGTGTTTCAGGGAGAAGTGGCCAATGTGATTGACAGTTTCGAGACCATTTCGGGGCTCACCGTATACAACGAAACCAGTTACCATCCCATTTACAATTTTGAACACGAAGTCACCGGTATTTCCATTTTTTCAAAGAACATCACCGAGCGGGTATTGGGCGATCAGAAGCTCAAGAATACATTGAAAGAAAGAGAAGTGTTGCTGGCAGAAATCCATCACCGCATAAAAAATAACCTGGCTCTTGTTTCGAGTATGCTTCAGCTTAAGGAAATGAACATGGAAAATGAAGCCGCCAGGGAAGCTTTGAGCGACAGCCGAAAAAGAATCAAATCCACGGCCCTGGTGCATGAAATGCTTTACCGCAACGATACCTTCGACCGTGTTCAGATGCATGAATACCTGGGCGAGCTTTTCAACAATCTGAATGTGAGCCCGGATATCACCCTCGAGCTTTCCGGCGAAAACCCAGTTTTTGATCTGAACCGGGCTTTGCCATTTGGACTGATGATGCATGAACTGATGATGAATTCGTTCAAGCATTCCTTTCGTAAAAAAGATAAAGTGAAATTGAAACTGAGTTCAACACTCAGTCAGGGCATATTGAGCATTCACTATGCCGACTGTACCGGTATTTTTCCGGATGAGGTCAATTTCAACGATACCTCATCTACGGGCCTGATGCTCATCCATACCTTTATCGAGCAGCTCAATGGTTCCATAGAACTGATCAGCAAAGAGCCTCCGCAGTACCAGATTCAAATACCGATGGCATGACCCCGATAAAAAAAATAATGATTGCAGAGGATGAGCTGATTGTTGCCCGGGTGATGAAGCGCGCTTTGGAGCAAAGCGGATTTGAAGTCATTCAGGTGAGCGATGAGACAAACGCTATCCTGGCTTCGTCCGAGTTTTGCCCCGATCTGGTTATTTTGGACATCCATCTCAAAAACAAATCCTGCGGCATTCATACCGGCGAAGAAATCCGCCGAAGAGGCATCAAATGCCCGATTATCTTTACCACCGGCAATTCCTACGAACAAACCAAAGAGCAAATCAAGGAAATAGAGAACTGCCATTTGTTCATCAAGCCCATCGATACGGATTCGATTGTGCGGTATATCCATGGAAATTTTTCGAGTTGAATTTTTTCATGTCCGCTATAGCAGATCCATTGAGTGGGGTATGCAAAAAACAGATCGGTTACAAACCTCACCCTTCGAAACAGGTTTGATGTGTGCTCGCTGCATGATCGATCCATTTTACTTCAATCTGATCTCATTTTGACTCATTTTCGTTTGTGCCGGCTGCAACCAGATTTGCGAAGGCTGCTTTTTTAATTCATTTGGCATCACCCTGAAACCACAATGCTGCATTTTCGATTGATTTTGCAGCAATCTGAACTCATTTTGTGACATTCCCGTTTGCAGATGTTACAAACGGATATGCTTTTGTAACAAAAGCGATTCACTTTGTTACAAAACCGTTTTGTATTGCAGCTTTCTGGTTTCATTTTGTTGCATTCTGTACTTGCATTGTTGCATTGCATTTACCGGTGTTGCAATCTGTATCGCTTTTGTTACAAAAGCGATACATTTTGTTGCATTTTGATGCTTCATTGCTGCATTCTGAATTCATTTTGTTGCAATGCTTCTAATAAAGTTGCTTTGTCATACCATTTCGTCTTTTTCTGAAGTCATTGGCTTGCTATAAAACCTGTTTCTGTCCCGCCTGTTTTGGAAAATAGAGCTGTCGTTTTCCTTTTTTAGGGAAATGGCTGAGGCGCTGGATTCTTCCATATACGAAATATTGCCCGAAAACACCTGTCTGAGAATTAACATGAGAATGTATTGCCAAAACAAGTTTTTCGACTACATTTACCCAAATCAAAAAAACGTATGAAAATGAAAAAATTACTTAGGCTCACAGCCCTGTTCTCTATTGGCGCCATTCTGTTTACTTCCTGTGGTAAAGACGGAGCCGTCGGCCCGCAAGGCCCTGCCGGTATACCTGGAAACGCAAATGTCCAGACCGGTGTGTTTTTAAACCAAAGCTTTACATTTGTTGCCGCCAACAGCGATTATGAATTGTACCTCAACTACAACGCCATCACGCAATATGTGCTTGATCAGGGCGCAGTGATTGTTTATTTTCAAACCACATCGAACACTTCGGGATGGACTATGCTGCCTGCCACATTTGCCGGAGCTCCCGTAAACACCTCCTATGGCCTTGGCCAGGTTGAAATCACCGATGGCACCATGCCAACGGGATTGTTCAATTTCAAAGTGGTTGTGATTCCGCCCGCTGTCATGAAAGCTCACCCCGGTGTGAACTTCAGCAATTACAGCGAAGTGAGAAATGCATTCAACATACAGAACTAAGAGAAAAAAACTTCTTTTTTCCTTAAAAAAACCTTTGATTGCCTGCTGAAAAGCCCGCATTTAAAGGTTTTTTTGGTTTGGAATGTCCTGCATGGAACAAATTGACTCCTTGCAATGCCTTTCTTTGGCACAGGCATGCGGCAGGATGCAAAAGGAAAGAATCGTTGACCGCAAAAACTCTGAAAGTCAGCATGAAAAGACTCCGGTTTTTATTTTGAATTGGATAGGTAAATCAAAGACTTGTGTTATCTTTACTATTACTCAGACATACTATCATCAATTCTTTTTCTCAAATCATAAACGCGCGCCATGAAAAAAATCTGTACTCTCGTTTCTGTTTTTACCCTTGTCAGCTGCTCTGCGCTTTGGGCTCAAACACCCAATGCCGGTTTTGAAACATGGACGCACAGCAGTTTCCCCAGCTACGATACACCCGACAGCTGGAGCACGGCAAATTCTCAAACCGCAATCACCGGGGTTTATTCCTGTCTCAAATCAACATCTGTGCATTCCGGCTCCTTTGCCATACAGCTGGTTACCAAAAATATCGGTTCTCCGATCAATCAGCTGGTTCCGGGTGTGGCCACCACCGGCACACTGCCTTCTTCAGCCACGGGCTCTATCACCGGCGGGGTTGCTTATGCATTAAGACCCGACAGCATTTCGGGATGGTACAAATACTCGCCTCAGGGCGGTGAGAACGGATTTGTTGCCCTGTATTTGTTCGGCGCAGGAGGAATGACCGACACCATTGCCATCGGCAGTTTCAAGACACCCAAAGTGGCTGTGGGCACATACATGCAGTTTTCAGCGCCGCTGGTGTACCGTTCGGCCAATGCCGTTGTGAATTCGATCTGGCTCATGTCGTCGAGCAATAACGACGGACTTGCAGCCAGCGTGGGAAGCACACTGTTTGTGGATGACCTGAACCTCATTTTTAACCCTTCATCTGCCGGCATTACCGAACATGCAAAACCGGTCTTTATGCTCGGACCCAATCCGGCAAGCGATCTGCTGCTTATCAAAAATGCAAGCAACACAAAAGCCCTTTTTGCTCTGTATGACATTACGGGCCGCAAAGTGGCGGAAGAAAAAATTGGAAACAACACTAACACCATTGCTTTGAGCGCCATCCCGGCCGGAATGTATATCTATGCCATCACGGATGAAAACAACGCCATTCTGAAAAGCGAAAAACTCATCATCCGCAAATAATCATTCTGCAAAAAAAACAAAGCAGCTCTTTCATCCACATCGGGGAGGAGCTGCTTTTGTGATTTAAAATAAAATCTGTTTTTGAATATAGTCAAAGGCAAAATGGATTCACGAAAAAAAACATTCCTTCCCGTCCTGGTATTTTTTGCCCTCTGCTGCTTTTCCGTTTCAGCGCAGAACACGGGCGGTATGAAAGGTGTTGTAAAAGATGCAACAGACAACGAAGCCGTTATCGGGGCTGTCGTGTTCGATCTCAACGACAAAATACACGGCAGCGTCAGCGATATCAACGGGCTGTATCAGCTCAGCCTGAAAGCCGGTAAACATACCCTGGTCTGCTCCATCATGGGCATGAAGAACGATACGTTTGTTGCCGCAATTGATTCCGCAAAAATCATCGAACATGATTTCGTTATGAAATCCTCTTCCATACAACTCGAAACCATGGTGGTCTCGGCCGGAAAATACGAACGCAAGCTGGAAGAAATAACCGTGTCGATGGAAGTGATCAAACCCAAACTGATTGAAAATAAAAACGCGGCCAACATCAAGGATGCACTGGAACAGGTTCCGGGGTTGAACATTCTCGACGGCGAACCGCAGATTCGAGGAGGCAGCGGATTTGATTTTGGGGTGGGCAGCCGGGTGGCCATTCTCATTGATGGCTTACCTGCCTTGTCGGGCGATGGCAGCGCTCTGCCCTGGAATTTTATTCCCCTCGAAAACATCGAGCAGGTTGAAGTGATCAAAGGCGCATCCTCTGTCACCTATGGATCTTCTGCATTGAGCGGCAGCGTCAATGTGCGCACGGCTTACGCCAAAGACGAGCCCCTGACCCTTGTGTCGCTTTCTTCGGGCATGTACGATGCACCTTCCATCGCCAATTCAAAATGGTGGAACGGAATGGCCAATTTCTCCAACACCAGTTTCATGCATGCCGAGAAATTTGGTCAGCTGGATCTGGTACTGGGCTTCATGGCCATTTATGATCATGGATTTATCGGCCCGCCGTCACGACACGCAAATCTGGGCTCTTTTAACGACACCACCATTACCAATGATAAAGTAGGCGAACACACCGGAAGATTCAATTTCAATTTGCGCTACCGCCCGAAAAGCATTCCGCAACTCAACTACGGATTGAACGGCAATTTCATGAAATCCACAAACAACGTATCGCTGATCTGGGACAACGATTCTTCCGGACTCTACCGCGCCTATCCGCATACCATGACCATGCAGGATCAAACCATGTTTTACCTGGATCCCTTCATCAACTATTATTCGGACAACGGTTTGAGTCAAAGCCTGCGCACACGTTATTTGTATAACAAGACCGTATCTACAAACAATACCAGCACCGACCTTTCTACCGAAACGAGTTTGATCTACAGCGAGTACCAGGCCTCAAAAAAGATAAACGAAAACCTGAATGTTACGGCTGGAATCATCACCAGCCAGACGTATTCGCATTCGGGACTGGCTGTTCAGGGCGTGCTTACCGATAACCATTTGCAGAACTATGCCGGTTATGCGCAGATTGACAAACGCCTGTGGAAAATATTGAATCTTTCGCTGGGAGTCAGGGAAGAAACATTCATTGTCAATGAAGGCAAAATGGATTCGAAACCCATTTTCCGTTCGGGTGCCAATGTAAAACTGGCCAAAGCCACATTTTTGAGATGTTCATACGGACAAGGATACCGGTATCCCACCATCAAGGAAAAATACATTGCCTCGGATATCGGTGGTTTAGCCATCTTTCCGAATCCCAACCTCATGCCCGAATCGAGCTGGAACGCCGAAATCGGTTTGAAACAGGGTTTCCGGATTAAAAATTTTGTGGGCTTTTTCGATGCTGCATTATTCTGGCAGGAATATCAAAACACCATCGAAATCACCTATGGTTTCTGGGACAAGCGCAAGGACATGTTCGGCAACGACAGTCTCTCCGCCGGCTTTAAATACCTGAATACCGGAACCACCACCGTGAAAGGTTTTGAGGCTTCGGTTCAGGGCGAAGGAAAAATTGCCCGGAATATCGCCCTCGATATCCTTGCCGATTATACCTATGTGCTGCCACAATCGACCTACCCGAACCGGGTGTTTGCAACCGACAGCTCGCCGCAGCCCATGTCCTATAATTTCACCAGTACCGATACGCGGAACAATATATTGAAATACCGTTTTCAAAACATTGCCAAAGTGGATTTGCAGCTTAGCTACAAACGGTATTCGATCGGCGGCGACTGGCGCTCATACAGCTTCATGCAAAACATAGACAACATCTTTTATTACTTCGATCAGGTGGCGCATTATGGTATCAAGCAATACAGGGACAGCCATCCCGGAGGCACGAATATCTTCGATGCGCGCATTGCCATGCAGCTCACAAAAAAATTCAAACTCGCTTTTGTGGTCAATAACCTCACGAATCTGAGCTATTCCCTGCGTCCGCTGAAAATAGAAGCCCCCCGGACATTTGCCCTGAGGCTTTCGGCTAAATTTTGATTTCCCCCCGAATCTGAGAAAGAGACTATTTATTTGGGCGTGACCCTGCTCGCCCCGCGAAGAGCGGGACAAACAGGGCCGGGCTTTCGGCACTCGCTCTTTGCAGTGTGTGTTGTTTGAAAATCCGTTTTGAAGAATGCATTCTTCTTTTTAAAAAACAGCCGGACTGCAAAGGAGCTCAGACAAAGCCTCTATCCCTCACGCTTTTCGGGGTTCAATGAAATTGATGCCGGAAAATATCCGGAAGTTGGAAGTGATTAAAGGAGAGGGACCCGTATTCCAATGACGGTGATGTCATCCACCTGTTCGTGATCACCCTGCCAAAGCTTCAGGGCTTCTTCGACCTGCCGGGCCTGTTCATGTGCAGGATCTTTCATTATTTTGCTTAGTAAATTCTGAAATGTTTTCAGCATGAATTTTTTGCCGTTTGCCCCGCCGAACTGATCGGCGTAGCCGTCGCTGAAAATATAAAAAGTATCGCCTGCCTGCAGTGGGAGGGTGTGCGCCTCAAAAATCTTTTCCTGATCCTTGTAATAGCCTCCGATGGGAAATTTGCTGGCTTTGGTGATGTTCAGTTCGTAATCCGCGGTGGCGGGATCCAGCCGGAAATGGTAAAGCGGCCTGTTGGCACCGGCATATTTCATGATTTTATTTTTGAAATCATAGACGCAAAGCGCCACATCCATACCGTCGCGCGATTCTGATCCTTCACGTGTCTGTTTCAGGGTGCGGTTAATTTCCTTGTTGAGCAGAAGCAGAATGACTTCGGGTTCAAAATTCTTCTTTTCATTGACAATCTGATTGAGTAAGGTGTTTCCGATCATGCTCATGAAAGCGCCCGGAACGCCGTGGCCCGTGCAATCGCATTGAGCGATGATTTTCAAATCCCCCTGTACCGACATCCAGTAGAAATCTCCGCTGACAATATTCCGGGGCCGGAAGAAAACGAACGAGTCGGGAAAAGCCTGGTGAAACTCGGCATCATCGGGCAAAATGGCTTCCTGGATAAGTTTTGCATACAGCACACTGTCCATGATTTCTTTGTGCCTGCTTTCGATTTCAACCCTCAGCTCGTTGATGCGTTCCTTTTCATGATGTATCGCCGAACTCTGCTGCCAGAGCAGTTTTACCTTGTCCTCATTGTCTTTGCGCTGATTTTCGAGTTGTTCTTTTTCTTTCAGCAATTCCTTGAGTTGCTCATCGGCCTTTTTCTTTTCCTTATAGGCAGCTTCAGACATGGCCCAGATTTGTTTGCTTTTCAGCTCAAATTCGGCTTTCATTTCTTCCAGCTTCCGTTTTTCTTCCTCAAGATGAAGGGGAGTGTTGTCCATGAACGTGTTTTATTCGGTTTGATTGAAGGTGTCGAATTGTACTTTGATTTCGAGTGGTATCAGCTCTATGGAAAGAATCATTGATGACACCCGGGGTGCTTCAAAGAGTTTTCCCTGATTGGATGGTGTGCCTGCATCGCCGATAACAAGAATGGGTGATTTGGCCGATGCTCCTCCCACTTTTTTCCAGATCTGTTGCGCAAAAGGAATTGCCCAGTCGGCGCCCTGATTGTAATAAATCACCGACAGCTTGCTTAAGTTCATCTGCTGGGCCGTATAGGCTTCGTAATCCAAATCAGAGTCCGGAACAATAACCAGTTTGATGATTTTGGCCACATCCGAAAGCATGATCTTGATGCGTTCCCCTTCCTTATCATCGGCCTGGTTGCAGATCAGAAAAATGTCGACGGGCGATACATCGTAACTCTTGCCCGGACGTTCTTCCAGAATGGATCTGACATCGTCTACAAACTGTACGGCCGAAGGTACCCTGGACAGGATCATGGCATCGCTCAGGTTGTTTTGGAGATGATGGATAAAAGCCCTTTGCGAAGGTTCCAGAGCAAGCAAATCCTGTTGCGGAGGTATCCAGAAAAAGCTTTTGTATTTTTCATCTTTGTCCTGACTTCCTGTTATTTTCCCGAAGATTTCTTCGGAGCCTGGTTTTGATTCTCCGGCAGGGGACGTGCCCTGGCCGATAAAATGAACCGAGCAACAGGAATCCTTCAGGTCTTTGTCCCAGTCGTTGTTCCCGTTAAGTGTAAATCCGGCCCTGGAAAAGGTCATGCGAAGACCTTTTTCGGTTTCAGAATCCGATCCCGATGAACAAAACAAAATGCTAGTTGAATTTCCGGACATGCAAACCTTGTTAGAATTAATGCCTTCTTACTGACAGAATGAATAAAATTCGCCAAGAAAATAATTGGCCGAATTATCCCTGTGAAAACCAAGGCCGAGATACGCCGTGTTGTTGATAACGAAAGTGGTCACATAATCGCGTTCGTTGCCCGGAAAATTCCAGGAACTTGTCCAGGTGTCGCCGACAGGATTGTATTTTACCGAGCTTTTCAAAAAGACTCCTCCCGGTAAGTTGTAACCGGCAATGGCATACTCTTCGTTTTGCAGCGAAAATAAGCCCGGTCCTGTGGTGTTGAACCCAACATCATTCAGTCTTGTCCAGGAATCTGCAAGGGCATCGTATTTCCAGAAATCATACAAAGGAACAACAGGAACGGTATTGTTGAAATTGTCAAATCCGGTACCGACATACCCCGAGTTGTTAAGCGAGAAAGCCATGGGTTTGGCTCTGCCCTCGCCGGGAAAATCGCCTTTGCGTGTCCAGAGATTGACCGCCGGATCATATTGCCACACCGTTTTCAATTCATACGAACTGTCTGCAGCAACGTTTTTTCGGGTGGGTCCGCAGCAGACATAGCCTTTTCCGCCGGCCGCAAAACAACCGGCATCCTGATAGGAATTCATCCCGGGAAAATCGGCCTTGTACGACCATACATTGACCGCCGGATCGTAGGAAATAAAACGCAGATTCCCTTTGGCCGAAGTGTCCGAGCGCAGCATATACAGAATGTTATTGATGACAAAATAGTTGTAATTGCCGTCGTTCAGGCCCTGCACGCCGATGGATGATTTTTGAGTCCAGCTGTTGGCAGTTTGATCGTACTCCCAGACATCGGTGAGTGGTGTGCCGGTTCCGCCGCTGATATTGGTGCCCAGGCCGCCGAGCACATAGCCTTTGTTGTTGGCCGAAAATCCAAGGGCACAATAGCGGGCCGTTCCCTGAAAATTAAGCAGCCTGCACCAGGTTCCCGAAACGCATCCAAAAGTAACGCTGATTTGCTGTTGAGCGCCTTCGGTGTTGTTTTTGATCGGCCGGGCAGTGACAAGCCCTGTTTTGATGCCGAAATTGACCGTGATCTGCGAGGTCCCCTGACCTTCGGTAATGGTTGCACCCTCGGGAACCGACCAGGAAATGTAATCCACTGCTGAACTCGCTGCAACAGCATAGGTTACCTGCTGCGCAGCATAACAGACAGTCGATGGTCCGGTAATGCCGCCTATCGACGGACTTTCCTTTTTGCATGAAAACAAAAAGACAAAGGCTATAAACAGGAGCGGGGCAAACCGGATTGTTTTCGTACTCATCTTCTTTTAAATCTAAAATACACTTGAAATGATTTTAATTTTCATCACTTGTTCAGGGCGTGAATTCCCATAGAAAATTGGAATTCAGGGCGACATTGGTGAAAGGGTTGATGGTCCACCCCCCGAATGCATATCCTTTGTTGTTTATGGCAAAGCACGATACCGAAGTGATGCCCCAGGTTTTATCCACGGTTTTTTGCCACACGTTTGTAGTGAGGTTCCAGGTCCAGTAATCATACAGCATGAAATTATTGATATCGCCTCCACTTCCATAATACAATGTATTGCCCAGCACAAACGAACAGGCGCTGTTTCTGGCGGTTCCCGGAAAATCAGGCAGGGACTGCCAGGAATCGGCAGCAGGATCATATTTCCAGACTTCGGCCAGAGAAATGATCGTATTGCTTTCTCCGCCTATCACGTATCCGTAATTGGCGTAAGAAAAACAGGTGGCCGAAGCCCGTGCAGAGAAGGGGGTATTGTGTTTTGCGCTCCAGGAATTCGTCGCAATGGCATATGCCCACACCGAGTCATTGTATCCGGCATTGGTGCCAGTCAAAATGTAGGCGGTATTATTCAAAACAAAACTTCCGCCATTGACTATTCCGGGGCCCGGACAGGAAGCCATCTTGGTCCATGAATCGCTGGCCGGGTCGTACCGCCACAGGTCTTTGCAGTAATTGCCATCCTGGTCCACACCGAATCCGACATATCCCTGGTTATTTGCCGTAAAGGAGATGCCGCCATAGCGCAAAACAGGCAAGTGATGCAGCACATGCAGGGATGTGCTGGTGTCGGAAAACGAATAGGAATCATTCTGTGGGGTGAATGTGCTTCCGTTATTCAGTGTATTTCCCCCGCCGCTCACATAGGCTGTATTCCCTATCACAAATGAAAAGGCGTACTGCCTGTCAATGCCTGCAGCCGATACCCTTCTCCATCCCGGTTTGTAGCCCACTGTGTTGCATACATTCTGTTCTTTGGTTACAGAATGAATATCCACGCAAATGGAGGCCGATGAAAAAGCGGATGAAGCCATGACCTTTATTTTATAGGATCCCTGTCCATCCAGAACGGTAAGCGGAGCCTGCGTTTTCCATGCATACGTTGCGCCCGAAACCGGAGCCACCTGAAAATAATAGACGCTGTCTGCCTGGATGCTGCTTTCCCCTTTGATCGATACGGGCAGGTCAGCGTCCTTTTTGCAGGTGATGCAAACAAAACTCAGCAGTACACAAAAAAGGACGGCGACTCTGTTCATTTCTGTTTGATTGTTTTGGCTTTGAAAGAAAAATGATAATAAAGCGTCAGGCCCATCTCCAGTCTGGAAATGCGCATGTCGTTGTCAATGTAGTTGTACTGACTGATTAATTCGGGAACGGCATACCTTGAATTTTTATCGTTGCCCGAGTTCAGCGAGTATGCATAGCGCATATCAAGCGAAAGGGCAAAACGGCCTTTGGTTACAATGAAACCCAAACCGGCAAAAGGAGAAGCGATGTAGGAACTTCTCATGCTTGTGGTGTTGTACTGGCTGTTTCCGCTGTTTTTGGCTCGGTACTGCAACGTATAAGGATCCTGGGTGTATCCCTTCAGGCTTGCCGTGGATGAGCTGGAATTCAGGAATTGATTGTTGATCCCGAATTGCAAGTAGGTGGTGATTAATTTTTTCTTTGACGTTCGGGCGATGGTTCCAGCTTTTTCATAATATTTGATCGAAACAGGAATTTCGGTATAGATCATGTTTTCGGAATAATTCAAAAGCCAGGAGTCGGCGCTGATGATGCCGTTGTCCCACGAATTCGAGCTGATGGTCCGGCTGTAGGAAAGATTCGTTTGTGTGAACTCCAGGGTACAGGCCCATTTTTCATGGAAACGGAATTCCATGGTTCCGCCCACATAGTACGAATCATTGGGCGTATACTTGTTTCCCGAATTCGTTCTGGGTGTGGCCGTGTATACTTTCTGAACCGGAAAGGCGGGTGCCACGCCCTGCATCCTGAGGCCGAATGTCAGCCTGGGGAAAATTTCAAACTGTTTGAAATGGAGCTTGAATTCATCCAGGGCTTCGTAGTCGTTGATGTCGAAAAGCGGATCGCCTTCGAGAAATTTCTTGAAATATTTGCTTACCTGCGCATCGTTGTCTGATTCCAGACCGGCATTGATCAAAAGCTCATAGGCTTTTTCTTTTTTATTTTTTGAAAGGCCGCAGGTTTTCAGTGCGGATTCCAGAGCCTGGCTGCATTCGCTGTATTTGCCGCTGTTGTAAAGACTCTGGGCATCATCCAGCACATTGTCGCAGTTTATCTGCCCGGAAGCATTCCGCGAAAACCAGATCACAAAAAGAAAGAGGATAAGGTTCTTTTTCATTTGATGTTGCTGCAGGTTCTTTCATAGGGGATTTTCATCCCGATATTCTGCGACCATTCTTCTTTGGTGAAATTGCGTTTGAGTTCGGGACAGAAAGAACGGGCCAGGTTTTCGGCAGAGGTTTCGATGATCTGGATATCGTGATTCGAAAGCGCCACCACCAGTTTGTTGTCTTTGTCAAATGCAAAACAACGGGGCTTTCCCTTCAGGTCTTTTATCTCCAGGGGTCTCAGCCCTTTTTTATTGAGGTCAAAGATGTTCATTTCACGATCTGCAGAGGACCCGGCCATAAACGAACCGGCATCATTGAACACGATTTTTTCGATTGGGGCTTCAAATTCTGCGTAGCTGAACACCAGTTGAATTTTGTTTAGTGCAAGAGCCGAAGCCGCATAGAGCCTGATCTGCCCATTGTTGTAGCCGATGGCAAGCCAATCGTTTTTCCGGTTGTAGCACAGCGATGTAGGCAGCATGGCATCGGCCTGGATATGCATAATTTCAGAACAAACTCCCGGGCCAGCCGTGTGACTGTAATGGTACAATTTGCCGGTTTCTGCCAGCAGGATAATCTGGTTGGATTGCAAATCCCAGGTCATGTCTTTGACAAGGAAGTCCAGTTTAATTTTTTTTGGCTCGGGGTTTTGATTGTGGCCGCTGAGATCCCACAAAATCAGCAGGCTGTCTTTTCCCGCCGTTGCCAGAAGATCAGACACTTCATTGTATACAAATTTCCGGATGGCCCCCGTATGACCTTTTAATGTTGTTTCGGTTTTAGGGATATTTCCATCCGCCAGAGACCACACCCCGATGGATTTGTTCTGCAACGCAGCAAAGAGTTTGCTGGCCGGCAGGTTGGGAAGGAAAATCTTTTCAATCGGGCTTTCTGCAATCAGAACCGATTTCTTGATTAATTTTTGATTTTCAATATCCCAATTGTAAACGTTGCCGGCTTTATCGGCCGTAATCATGGAATGCCCGTCGGAAGAAAACCGGGCTTCACGCTGCTCCCAGTCGGCTGATATTTTCGGCACCTGATTTTTTTTCAGATAGGATTTCTGTGCATTGCGCAGGGCGCTGTAGATAATCGGATCCTGTGTCTCGCCTCCGTTTTCCTGAATGAAATTGTAAGATTGCAAGGCGAGCAAGGCTTGTATTTCGGGGTCATCGGCACGCAATTCCGATTTGATGGCCAGATTTTGAGCCAGGGAGATATAACTCAGTTGTTTGGATTTTTCTTCCGCTTTTACGGCAATGTTTTTCTGCGAGAGCGCTTCGTTTTTCGAGTTCTCGGATTCTTCAAGGGCTTGTCTGGCTCGTTGGGTTTCCACCTGTGCCGTTCGCGCATTCTCTTCGGCAATTAAAAAATTCTTTTTTGCATCGGCACTTGCATGGACAGCTTTCAGTCCCATTTGCTCCGCCTGTTTTTTGGCAATCAGTGCGGCTTTCTCATTTTTTATTGCATCCGATTTCGACAATTCGCTTTGGTCTTTTGCGGCAACGGCTTCTTTTCTGGAGGAGTCCGCGTTTTTCATGCTTTCCACCGCTATTCCCTGCTGTTCGATGGCTTTGTTCCTTTCGGTGAAGGCCCAGGCGCTGAATCCCAGAAGAGCCATTGCAATCAGGGCACCGGTGACAAGCACACGTCTTCTCTTTTTCTTGAGAAACAGGGCGCTGCGCAAAAGAAAAGTGTCGGTTTCTTCAAAAAACAGTTTTGCTTCTGCAAGCATTTCTTCAAAGGGAAGATTGCGCTCGTTGTATTTGACCAGTGTATAGCAGTTTATGGCCGACTGATCTTTCCAGTTTTGAAAATAATTCAATGATCCGGAAGTCAGTAAGAAACCATCCGACTGCTTGTTTGCATTCCAACGGTCCAGTTGTTTTTTGAAATCATGAAAGACCTGCAGGTTTTCATGTTCTGTTTTTGTCCATTCACTGAGTTCGGTCCAGTTTCTGATCAGCGATTCATGCGTCAGGTCGAGAATGTCATTGTCATTCAAAACCGTTTCGGCGTTTTCTTCGATAAAAGGTTTTAACAGGGTGTTGTCCGGCAGCCGGAATGTATTGACCAGGTTTTCCAAACTGTGCTTCTGTCCATAGTCTATAGCCAGAGCCTGCTTAAGTTCTTTCACACTGGCCCTGTTTCTTACGGCGCGGTTATCATTGACCTTGGTCAGGGCCGTGAAAATATGTTTCAGTTGTTCCTCCGGTGATTCTGTAAGGGTCTTATTGCTTTTGTCTGCCGAAACGGCCTGATACAATCCGCGGGCATGAGCATTGAGGACGTTTGAAAGAGATGGGTTTTTCAGAATGGCTTTTTTGCCTGCGCCCTGTTGCACAAGCCAGCTTTGAAAATCGCGGTTCTGGTTTTCAGGAAGTGAATCGCCGCCAATGCCTCCCACTTTGGCATAATGCAGCAAATCCATTTCCCGGGCTCCTTCTTCGTTGTATAATTTCCAGATCTGCCTGAGGGCATGCTGCAGGATAGGCAGCTGGTCCTGTCCGTCTGAAGAGTCGTTGATCAGCCGTTCGATCAGGCTGTTGCTGATTTTACTGCCGGCCAGTTTTGCAGGCTCAAGAATAGCTCTGTGGATTTCCTGGCGTTTGAGCCGGGGCACAAAAAATTGGCTGTAAACAAGATGTTCGGGCAGGCCCCTGAAGGTGGCACAATCGCCCACGTAGTCAGAGCGCATCGTGCAGACGATATACAGGGGAAGGTTCTCCCTGGCGGCAATCCTCGTGGTTTCAATGATCAGATTGATCAGGGTGTATGCCTGAACCGAAGGCCTGCCGGCGTTGAAGTTTTCGGAATTTGTAAAAAGCTCTTCGAACTGGTCCACCAGAATAAGCAGGTTGGCCGATTTATTCTTCAGGGTGTTTTGTTCTTCGGCGGAAGCCTTTTTGTAACGGTCGGATTCGTAATCGAGATAAAAATCAGATTCTTTATAAAGCTTGGCAAGCGAAGAAAATCCATAACCGAGTTCTTCCTCGGTTTGTTTTAAATTGCGGATTTCCAAATTCGTGTTCAGCACAGCTGCCAGATTGGAAAGAGGGTTGCGTTCGGGTCTGAAATCGGCAATGAGCCAGTTATTGAATTTCGCTTTGAAAAAACCGGCCCTTGCCCTCGGAATAAGCCCGGCATAAATCAAGGAAGATTTCCCGTCGCCGGAGGCACCTGTAATCATCAGAAACTTCTTCTCCTGAAGCTTCTGGATGATGGCATCGATATGCTCTTCCCGTCCCTTGAAAAAGATAGATTCGTTTTCATTAAATGGTCTAAGGCCTGGATAGGGACAAATCGTAGACATGAAGGGATCCGCTGGATGTTTTGGTCAAGTTATGCAATATACATTATTTTGCGGTTATTCTGCCAAAGATTTCGGACCTGCAGCCACCCAAAGCGAATGTACAGGATCATGCAAAAACGCTAAGTGCTTATCCGTCAAAAGAAATGCATCAGCTTTTTATTTCAGAAGGGGAGTTAGATAGAGGTTCGGTCGGGATCGGAACTCCAGTCAGTTCATCTTGTCAAGATTTTCGGCCATCCTGAATTTTACAATTTTCTTTATCAGTGCCAGAGGCAAGGGCTTGTCTAAAGGGAATTGCACCGAGCCCTTTGCGCTTTTATAAACGGCCAGTTCATTTTTGAAAGCGGCTATGCCCGATGCTTTTGGATAAAAACCAATGTGCCTGGCATGTGCGCCAAACCAAACCAAAATGCCATTCAATTGGTAAGCCGGCATTCCGTAACTGATCACTTCAGAAGCCTTGGGTGCGGCTTTTTGAATGACCCTGCGTACCTCTTCCAGCAGCGGTTGTACGTTTTTCGGGAAACCTGAAATATAGTCGTTGACATCTTTGGGGTTTTTCATGTTCGCTTTTCAGGGAGGGGTGTTTTTCTTCAGGTCATCGTAAAATTTCGCCATGCTAACATGGGTAAACGGTATCAGCCAGAGAAAACCGATTCCCAGTGTCAGAACACAGAGCAGGGAGAGCAGAAAAAAACGCAGGCAGAGATTAAATAATTTCAATTTATAACCCTCCATCATCTGTTTGCTTTTCTTCAGGGCTTGTTCCGGGCTTATGACCTGATCATCTGAAAGAATATAAAAGGTCATGGAATAAGATAAAGCCACAATGATGCCGGGAACGATCAATAAAAGCATCCACAAGAGGACATAAAGAACAATCAGCAGATAAGCCGTCAGACTGACACCAAACCGGTTAAAACCCTGGAAAATTTGCTCCAGACGGGCTTCATTACCCCTGGCAAGGTTCAGCGAAAAGGTGGCCGCTCCAAGGGCAAAGGGCCCTGAGATAATTAAGCCAATAACCGGGCCCGGAAAACCCAGAGAGCCTGCCGTACCTGAAATCAGGTAATAAATCAGAAAAGTACCTATGGCCAAACCCCATTTCCCATCGAGCGATTCCCGGGCCTTGCTTAATATGGTGACGTTGTCCATGGTTCAAATGTATGAAATCATTAAAAACCGGATTTGATCCGGCCAAAACTTTCAAAAACCGTTGCTGAATGATGCATAAAGATGCGCGTTAAAGATAAGCGGTTACCGGGAAGGCTAAAAATGAAAACGCTCAACATACGGTGTGATCTTTATCATTGGATACCGGCCATTCAATTTGTCTATTTGTAGTGTAAAATGCATGTTTTGGACCCGAAAAAATAATGCAATGCTTTATAAGGAATTTTATTCTGAACTTGGAAAACTGCTTTATGCAGTGGCTGATATCGATGGAATAATTACCCAAAAGGAAAAAGAAAAACTTCAGGAGATAGTCAGGCTTGAGCTTGTGCCTGCCGAGAAACGAACGGATGAATTCGGTACCGATCTGGCCTTTTATTCGGAAATAGAATTTGATTTTCTGGATGAAGAAATCGGTGACGTGGATTCCGCTTTCAATTCATTCATTTCTTTTGTGGAAGAGCATCAGACCGCTTTTGATGATAAAATGATCAGGGTTTGTTTGCATGTGGCCAGGGAACTGGCTGCGGCTTACAGAGGTGTGAATAAAAAGGAAAAGGCCATTGTCGAACTCCTCAAACACAAGCTCGAAAATCTGGAACTGAAGCATGCCCACAAATAGGGCTGCAAAAGGAAGCGGTTGAACAACATCAGAATAAAAAAACAGAACATGACCAGCAATCAAAAAAAGCCCGAAGTGGAACCCGTACCCCCTGTTCCTGTGGAACCTCCGGCAAAACCGGAAATTGATCCCAGGCCCGAAAAATCAAATCCTGTACCGGTCATTCCCGAAATCCAACCCGGTCCCGTTCCAGGACCTGAGATAGCTCCCCCTAATCCCAATAAAGAAGGTGATATCCGGGGGATGCAAAGTGAAATGGATGTATTTTCCATTCAGTAGACATGCTTTGTCTTGAATTCCATTTGTATAGTCCTTTTTCCTGTGGCTTGCTTTTCGTAGAAACAACCGGTTCAGACAGAATGATCAATACATAAAAAAGCACCCGGGATAAGGGTGCTTTTTTTGCAGTCTGGTGTTCATCTTTCGGTTAAAAAAGATTCATTTTCTATCGGGTAACAATTATTTTCTTATCATAAAAGCTTTTGTTGTCCGAAGTCATCCGAAGAAAATAGATGCCTTCTTTGAATTGTGAAATGTCAAGGCTAATGGTTCCTGACTGGCCTGAAATACGCTCTGAAAGGATTTGCTGTCCCAAAGTGTTTAAGATGTCCATGTATATATCCTTGCCTGTGTTTTCATGCACGGAAATCGTCAGCTTTTCATTGGACGGATTTGGGAAAACCGTTACTGAATTTTCATTTTGAAAAGTGAAAATACCGGTGCTCAGTTTCTGTGATTTGAAATGCATTTCATCAATCTTTAAATCGGAGCCGACATAGCTCAGTAAACTGTCCTGCCATTGCGAAGACTGGATATCTACCATGACACTGTCGGGAACTTGCCCGAGATTGAAAGGAATTTCCATGTATTGATAGTTTGTTGAGGCGGAAAGACTTGCTCCGGGTCCCCCGATATTGGCGCCATTCTTTTTGAAATTCAAGCTGACCTGCCCCTTGTCATTGCCTGAAGGTGCATACTTAAACCAAAAGGCCAGTGTGTCGATCTGATTTGAAAAGGGATATCCACCTTGCTCCTGACAATTGCTGTTGCAATTGTTCTGATACCAGCCCGTTGAAATATTGCCAGCTTGTGCAACTATACTGTTATTGCGGTTGCCTTCAAAAGTGATCAGTTCAATGGCGTAATTTCCGGCTTTTGCGTCGGTGGTCTTAAAGACACCACCCGTCAGGTTAGTGCCTCCTCCGCCACCCTGCAAAAACCAATTGGCGGGTTCATTAATGGTGGTGTTTTGCCATGTTTCAAAATCGCCGTTGAGTAAGGCCGGCTGGCTGCTTACACCTGTAAATGAAATGCTGTCGAGCATAAGCATACTGCCACTTCTCATGTTTTTGGTTCTGTTGTAGTTGCTCGATCCGGCGCCAAAGACGATCGTATCGGGCGCCTGTGGCAGGGCGGGATTAAAGCTGAACGCAAAAGGCGTATAGCTGGAGTGGGTTCCGTGAAAATAATACCCGTATTGCCCGATCATCACGCCCGCTTTGTAAAAAAATACGAATACAAAACCTGTATCGGGCGTTGCAATGGCTGATTTGTAGTAACCGCGCATGCCACTGGCTTTTTGGTTGTAAGCAAAGCCTCCGCGCCACAAGGCCGGATTGCCGTTTTTGGGATCGACATTGACAAAAATACCTGGCATGGTGTCTCCGTTTGCTATTTGGGTGGTCATTTGAACCGAATAGTTACCATGATAGGCATCGGTCGACTTAACAACATTAAAGGGCATGCCGTTCCTAAATCCATCTGAATTCGAGCTCCACACATAATTCTGGGGGTTTTCAAAAATCGTTGAGGTCCAGGTTTCAAAATTTCCGTTGGGGATACTCTGGGCCTTCACATTCAAAGCGATTGCAAGGGCCAGAGCGAGCGTCAGGAGTAGCTGTTTTGTTTTCATTTTTGTTGTCTGAGATTAGAGTGCTGACAGGTCACTTTTTTAGTTGTTGATTTGCGTGTAATCGCGTTGTGTTCTTTTGCAAGGCAATTTTTATCCCGCTAAAGGGAAGCTTCGGAATTGAAATTTGTTTGATGATGGCCTGAAAGCTGTTATTTAGCAGTAAACTTGTCTTGTCTGGGAACCATGAACCGTGCAAAGATGTATGAAAATAGATCTCGGGGAAATGACGAATGTCAGCAAATGGGATGACAATAATCCCTGCCTTTCGGAAGGCCTGACTTCCTGAAGCCTGCAGCAGGATGATGCTTGAGAAAGGTCATTCGTTTGATTCTGTTTTGTCACAACCAGAAATAAGAAAACCGGCTTGGCAAAAGCCATTGTTCAATCCTTATCATGGATAGGTTCCAAATCTATTTGACTATCTTTCGGGACGAAAAAATACAATCCAATCAGTATGAAAAAAACAACCCTGTTGCTTTGCCTTTCCTTTTTGTTTTGCTCCGCCATGTCTCGGGCTCAGCAAGCCATTTCCGAAAAGGGGTTCATGGATAAGGCCGAGGCCGGAAACCAGATGGTGAACGGGAATAAGGAAGGCAAATGGTTCGAACATTTAAACAAAAACAAACAGCCGGTCAGCGACACAGCATCGCCCTATTATCAACTCATCTTCTATAAAGAAGGTAAACCCGAGGGTTTGGTTAGGCAATATTACGCACGTGGACTGGCAAAAGGTTTGCCGGTGACGGAAATACATTACCGCAATGGGGTGAAAAACGGAATGATGAAAGGGTATTATGAAAACGGCAAAACCGGCTGCGAAACTCCGTATACGGATGGACTCAAAAATGGCCTTGCTGTTTGCCACTACAGCAACGGTAACCTCTCCGCCGAGACCCAATTCCGGGACGATCAGAAAAACGGTATGAAAAAGGAATACGGAATCAAAGGTGACCTGAAAAAGGAAACCGTTTATGAAAAGGATAAAAAGAATGGCCTGGAAAAAGAGTATTACAATGGGGGACTCGTTAAAAGCGAAATAACATACAGTAACGACGAGGAGAATGGTTCTGCAAAGGAATATTATGAAAATGGGAAATTGAAAATCGAAACCACTTATGCCAAAGGCAATAAAATCAATGTAGAAAAAGAATATTACGAGACCGGGATTTTGAAATCAGAAACTCCTTACGAGGACGATAAAATAGATGGAGAGCAAAAAGAGTACGACGAAAAAGGACACCTGAAAACCCTGACCTTATACACTGCCGGCAACAAACAACTGACATCCACTTATGATGAGCGGGGGAATGAGATTGATGTCAGGTAATTGGAATTTACTTCGCCATATACTCTGCATTTTATGACTGTGATTCCGGCATTTGAATGACTCCATCATGTATCTATTCCGACACTTTATCCCGGCAGCACTTGTTTTTGCGCTTGCACTGATATCATGCAAGGCGGTTGTTGACCGGACAAAAGAGCAGGAAACAAGTATGTGTGAAGTTCACCATATTGAAATGCGTAAACCCTTGTCAGAACAACACGAAACTCTGAAGGAAATATTTTTATCTGTCCGCATACAAGACACCGGGCGGGAATCGGCATGGGATGCGTCAATCCTCCCTGGCCAAGATACAGGCTGGCCAGAATTTATTATTGCAAAACGTGTGATAAATTGCGGAATGGCTACATCCGCAAAAAAAAAGCGGAACGCATTAGACCATTAGCGATAGTAAGAGAATTTGATCCGTACCCCATTAAGCCATGCTGCCCTGAAGATTTTCGGAAATGCGCAAAAAAGACCGGTAATCGTCTATTGTATCAATATCAATGACTCCCAAAGGAAAGGGGACAGATTGCAGGTCTGATTCGTGCATCCTCAAGAGATCAATTGCCCCGTCTTGTCCGTTTAGCTTCATCAGGGTTTCAAAATAGTCGGATGAAAACAGAACGGGCGTCCCGACACCATCATTGTAGTGGCTGGCCACAATACCCTTTCCACTTTCCAGTTTCTTGGCATGCAGGTCGTGAAAAAGTGCCGCGCTCAAAAAAGGCTGATCGCAAACAGAGACAATTATTTCCTGAACGGCCGAATCGATTGACAAAAGTTTCGAAATGCCTAAGGAAATGCCCGATCCAACTCCATCTTCCCAGGCTTTATTGTGGACAGTCGTTACCTTTTTATTTTTTATGGATGCCGAAACGTTCAACGCATTGGCCCCGGTTACAACAACAATGGGATGCAATTTTGCTTTAATGGCCTCATCTGTGATGCATGCAAGCAATGACCGGCCCTGGTAAAGCAAAATTTGCTTGGGCATGCCCAGACGGGATGAGTTGCCGGCAGCCAGAATGATAATCCCTGTTGTTTTCATAAATGCTCATTTTTAGTTTGGTCGTTTTGAGGGGCTTCTTTTCTCTGAATTTATCCATTGGCTTTGGATTGCAGCTTCTATTTCAGACACGACCGAAGCAGCAATCTGTTCAGCCGTTTCTGCGCCCGTTTTCTGTCCCAGGGGCACAAAAATGCAGCCGGGCATGTTTTTCCGGATCGCACCTTCTTCTTTTCTGAGATCCTTCAGCAGTCTTTCGTATCGCTCGATGGAGCCTGAAATTCCAATATAGGAACATCCCATAAGCACCAGTTTTTTCAGCAAATTGAAATCAGATGAATAATTGTGAGTCATGAGCAGAAAAACGGTTCTGTAATCCATTTGAAAGTGCTTGACTAATTCATCTGCCCTGGCCACGATTACCTGGTTGGCATTTTCAAATCGGTCAGGGGTGGCGTGCGAGGGCCGCTCATCGATAACGGTAATGTGCCAGCCCATGATACGTCCAAAATCAACCAACGGCCTGGCTTCGTTTCCGGCTCCCGCGATGATAAGAGCGAGCGAGGGAGACAGGAATTCCATAAAGACATCAAAATGCTGATCTTCCTCTTCATAAAGTCTGAAGGAGGAACATTTATTCTGCAAAACAGACTCCATATCCCAGCGAATAGCTTCGTGGATATTAACTGGCAAGATCCCTAGCTGGTCCCATTTTCTATACAATAGCCTGGTGCCCAGCTGTCCTTCCCTTTTCAAAGAAAACAGGGTAACCAAAACGGCATCTTCCCGTTTGTAACTATGCAGGCGCATGAGTTGAATGGGGTTGCACACATCCTCTTCATGAATGGGCTCAAACAGAATATAGATGATGCTGTTGCAGCCGTATTCATGACCAAAGTTCGCAACCATTTCATCCGTTGCGTCGTACCGGATCAGCCTGTTTTGGCCTTCCTCAATGGAAAGGAAGGCGCTTCTTAATATTTCGCCTTCCAAAGGTCCGCCACTGATCGTCCCTGTTAAGTGACCATCCTCTGTAATGAGCAATCTGGAGCCTGGGCGATGATAAGAGGATCCAACCACCAGAACGAGTGTGGCAAGGGCTGAACGCTTCCCCCGGCTTTGCGCTTGTTCAAATGCAACTGTAATGTCGGCGATGTCTTTTCGGGCATGATTTGTCATTTGTCTTTGTATTATATATAAAACAATATAAATGTAATATTATTTGCCGAAATGTTTCGCAAAGATTTTTGTGATGCCGGTTTTATACAATTATTTGACCCGGATGGTGGAATCCGGCATCAATAGAAAGATTTGAAGGAGGAGAATAAAAAAACAGGAAGAGCCGCAATTCAGTGCAGCCTTCCGTTTTTTTTAACCAGAAAAACAAAAGCCGGGTCTTCAGCGGTCTGAAGCGGCTCATGCTCATTTATTTCCTTTGGGCTTTTCTTTCATTACTTTTCCATCCTTGTCGGCGCACTCGCCTTCTTTCATGGTCATTGTGGTTCCGTCTTTTTTTAAGATTGTGCCGTCGGGCTTAATCGTGCTGCCATTGGAGAGTGTCACATCGGCCATGAGGGCAGCCCCTTCATGCATCACGACCAGCTGGCCATCTTTCATTTGTGCACAATACTTGTTGGGATGATCTTTGGATCGATGGTTTCCATCCTCAATTTTGGCGCTAAGCATGAGCATACTGCAGGCAATTAACATGATTACGGTTTTCATTTTGTGTTTGTTTAAGGTGAATAGTTTACTGATTGTACTTCATTTGAAAATGAGAAAAATGAAAGAATCTTAAAAGGGCTCCCTTCCTTTTATAACACGAAAAAGAATAGCAATGATAGCCAGAATCAGAAGGCTGTGAATCAGATATCCTCCACTGTAAACAAAGAATCCAATCACCCAGCCGATAATTAAAAAGATGGGTATTGTTTGAAGAAAAATATTCATGAGTTGAATTTTGTTTTGTCCATGGATCGGTTTTGTTTCCCCTCACTTTATTTTGTTTTTTCTTTTTCGTTCAAAAAGCACAGACACAAGCAATGAAATCAAGAGGGACTGGAATAACTGGAATACTTATTTCTTGTAATCCTTGAATATGTCTTTGATGGATTGGCCCAGTTCGTCCATGCTCTTTGTGAAGTCGCGTTTGAAGGCATTCCATTTCGGATTGTTATTTTCCTCTTTGTAAGTTTCAATTTTCTTTTTTAGATCCTTGTTTTTCTGTTCTATTTTGTTGATCCGTTCGTTGTATTTGTCCCGGGTTGTTTTGTTTTCTTCGGCCATGTCGCTTCTCATTTTGGCGATGGACCTCTCGTTTTCACTGATTTTGTTTTCCGCTTCTTTTTTGAATTTCTTGTAATCAGAAGTGCTGTCCATCTGACTCAAGCTTGTAACAGATAACGAAACGGATTCAGCGGTTTTTCCTTTTTCTGTTCTGACAGGGTTTGTATTCCCATGGGCGGCAAACGAAATTGCAGTTATCAGAAAAGAGCATATTGTGATCGCGGTCTTAAACGTTTTCATGGTATTTGGGTTTTGATCATTGGGGCATTGATTGAGTGCATCCGTGTAGTGTTCTGCTTATAAAGAGCACGGAGAATATGTTCTCCGTGCTCTTAGGAGACTGGATTTTTCGGAAATCCCTTTTTTATTCAAGGAGTCAAGCATGCCGGTCAGTTTTAGAGTCCTTTTTTGGTTTCATCCCGGCCGGTGGATTGCCATGGGCTTCCGGATTTTTCTTTGTCCGCAACAGGATCTTTGGATTTTCTGTCAGGATCTGTTTCCCGATTGCGTTCTGATTCTTTCTTCTTATTTTCATCAGTCTCGTCCTCATTGGTCTCCGTCCTCTTGGGTGGAGTGTTTTTTGCAGAGTCTCCGCCTGGATTGTTGGATTTGTTCTCAGGCCGTCTCTCGTCTTCTTTTTGCTGGCTGGTCCCTTTGTTCGGGTCTTTTTGCTGCTGAGAAGTCTCAGGTTTCGTTTTGGTTTCCTGTCCCGGTTGATTGCCCTGGGGGTTCAGATTTTTTTCGTTGTCGCTCATGATTTTGGTTTTTAAAATGGTAAATGCTTTTGCTCCAAATATCAAACACCTCAAAATTACAACAGCATTAGCTGCAATGCGGTTAAATTCGATCAGAATGCTTTTAGCAGCCTTCAAGCAGATCAATTTGTGTTTTAAACAGTTCAAAAGAGCTTCCGGTTTTTCACTTTGAAATTATTTTGGATAATGGCTCCTTCTGGCACGAATATTTCGGGAAAGAATACTGTATTGAACCGTTTTAAATGCAAAAGCCATGAGAAAGTATTCAAAAAAAAGTCAGGAAACAGTGGAAGCTGCTATGCACAGGATGAAAAAAGGGAAACTACGCAGCAGTGGCGGAGAGAAGGTTACAAACCCCAGACAGGCTGTTGCTATAGGGCTTTCAGAGGCAAGAAGCAAAGGTGAAATGTTGCCTCCAAAAGAGAAAAGAGGCCGACCTGAAAAGAAATCGAAAAGAAAAGAAACTGCCTGAACAGAAGGAAGTTGGTTTCATTGGGGATTTTTGCGGTTCTTTTGACTGAGGTGTCAGGGGAGTGAAGATGTTGTTTAGCAGACGCGCAAAAAGATTATTTCCAAACGCAAGTTCTTTTTTTTGAATTATTCAGGCTCTTTCTGTCGATTTCTTTCTTGCGTTAATGAGAACGGAATTGTGTAAAAAAATGGAGCGGTTTGGCCACCCTTTTTAAAATATTTCTACTCCGTATGCGTTAGGCTTCTATTTAACTGAATAGAGGTATGTATACGATATTCCTTGTACGGAATGCAAAACCGGTAGGTACTTCACACTAAGCAAAAGAAGAAAATCAATTGAAAATAAATTATCTACCTGTCTCTTCAGGCAGTTCATCGAATAAAACAAACAATGAACTTTTTGATGTTTAGTTTTGACCAGAAAATTAATTTATGTCTAACAAAATAATATTTACAAAATGAACAACACCAGATCACAAAGAAGAAACCCCCAATCCAGAGAAAGGGATTCTTATGTCCGCTATTTTGACACAAACAATGGCCGTCAAAACTCAAGCTATGATTCCGGTCACTACGATCAGAACCGTTCTTTCCGCAGCCGCGAGGAACAAGATCGGGATTTTCAGAGCCGTTACACGGATTATCCAAATGACTCCCGTTATCAGGGCCGTTATCAATTTGAGGATTCCTACCGGGAGCCCCGTTATGAATATCCGCAAAACAGGCCTGAGTATAGCCGTACCTATGGAAGAAACGATTCCAATTACGGTAACGAGATGTACGAAAGAAGCTACAGCAATGGCTATTCCGACAGCCGCAGCCCTCGTTTTGAATATATCGAGCAAGGAGGAAGGGACAGCCAGGAAAGATACAGCCGCCCGCATGATGGCAGTCGTCGCTTCAGAAATCAGGATCAGGAATTGGATTCAAGGCGATTTGACAGCCAGTACGAAGGAAGGTCAAACGGCCGTTATGAAGACAGCGACTACGACAGGGACAGCATTCGCCGCTCTGAGCAGGAGGAGTACTACAGCTATTAAGTCAATTCCCAGGAAGAAGTTTTTCCCTGACCCGGCAATGGATTGAGATCTTTATCCGGGAAGGAATTTGCTGAGAAAATTGAATTAGCAGATTTAAGAAACCTGCTAATTCAATTTCTAATATTCAAACATGATAATATCCCGATTATGACAAATGAAACTGAAACTCAGACAAATATTGGCAAAGCTGACATTGCGCCCGGAAAATCTCAAACGGGCAGGTCTGGGAAGCTCCAAATGCAGGATAAGGAGAGAAGCTCACTGGAAAAGGCACACCAGCAGAATTCAGGAACAAAGCCAATGCAATCCAATTCGTTGAAAAAACTTTTTGAAAAAGAGCTTGAAGTTGTCTATCACTCCGAAAAGCAGCTTATCAAAATTTTACCGGAGATTCTCGGGCTCGTTAGCCATCCAAATCTTCAAAAGGAATTCAGCCATCATCTGAAACAAGCCGGAATTCAAAAAGAACGTTTGGAACATATTTTCCATCGTCTGCGTCTGGATAAAAAAGGCGGTAAATCACTCAGCATGGAAATGCTTCTTGAAAATGCGAAGAAAGAGATGTCGGAGCTTGAAAGCGGTGCGGTTCGGGATTCCCTGGCGCTTATTGAATTGCAAAAAGCAGTTCATTTTGAAATCAGCCTCTACGGTTCTCTTATTGATATGGCCGAAGTATTGGGTTACCACAAAATAGCTGACTTCCTGGATAAGAGTTTGGCCGAAGAAGAAGACACCGACCGGCAACATTCGTTCATCGCCAGGAACCTGTATAACCAGGCCAGCCAACAGGTCGGTAAAGAGCCGTATCGGCACTGAAAAGAGGCACAGGTGTGTTTTTTGCCATACGGCAAACAACGATCTGGTGGAACCGGCTTCGGTTCACTAACATTTGAAACACATTCCGAATGAAAAATTTAAATCATTTGTCCCGGACCCTGAAACAGTTATCCTGTTTAGTCCTATTGATTGCATCGTTGTGCTCCTGCAATTCAAGTGTAAAAGGGGACGAAAAAGATCCCAAAGAGGTTTCTACCGAACATAACCAGGATAAATTCGAGGATTCGGATAAAGAGAAAGACGCCAAATTCGTGGAACAGGCTGTGATAATTAATCTCACCGAAATCCAGCTGGGGAAACTAGCGGAGCAAAAAGGCGGGATAGCCGAGGTCCGGGATTTAGCCAAAATGATACTAAAGGGTCACATGGCCTCGCAGGATGAATTTAAATCATTGGCTTCGGTAAAAGTGATAACCATTCCTGATTCCACAACGCAGGAAGTAAGGGATGCTTATAAAAAGTTAAATGCCAAAAGCGGTAAGAAATTTGACTCTGAATTTTGCGAAATGATGGTCAAGGGTCACAAAGAGGCAATTGCCTTATTTGAAAAAGAATCCAATGAAACAAATGATTCGGACATAAAGTCGCTGGTGACTTCAACGCTTCCTGCGCTCCGGGTTCACCTCGATCGGGCGCTTACCTGTGAGGAAAATTGCAAAAAAGTAGAATAATCGCACGGAGTCAGGCGGATCCAAAAAAGAAATCAGCATTTTGCAATTCGATTTTCCATTGCCGTAAAAATTTCATTTTTAAATCGTTTTGACCAATTCTACACCATTAATTAAATAGATGTCTCATTTAAAACAAAATTAAACTCATGCACAACACAAGATCGCAAAGAAGAAATTCCCCTTCAAGAGAACGGGATTCTTATGGCCGTTATACCGATCAGCGGAACTCCAGGCAAAACTCCAACGAGCGGAATGGATACCCGGAGCGCTACAACGAGAATCGGTTTTCAAGAAGAAGAGAGGAGCAGGAGCGCGATTCACAGGGCAGATTCATTGGTCAGCAATATGAACGCCGGGATCAGGACAGACGCAACTACCAGGATATTGGAAGGGAACCGGGTAGCAATTATCCGCGTCAGGACTATGGCCAGTCATCTGGTCGCGGCAGAGCGGAGTATGGTAATGAAAATTACGACAGAAGCTACAGCTTGGGCTATACAGGAAGACGAAACTCCCGTTTCGAAAATTCAGACCAGGAAAGAGACTCCCGCGGAAGATTCAGCAACGAATACAACGAACGGGAAGGGGTACGCGATGAAAACAGGAGCCCCGAAAGAGACCCTCAATGGAGCCCTTACAGAAATCAGGAGGGAGACAGAAATCCAAGGTCCTGGAACGAATACCAGGAGCGGAATCCTTCAAGACGCTTCGGCAATCAAAATCAGGAGGACGGATCCCGTTACCCGGAAAATGATTCTGACTGGGAATATGAAGGGCGCTACGAAAACGAAGAATTTGAACGCTAAAACAGGCCTTTGGCATTCAGCTCCAAGCTGAACGAAAGTCTGGAGATCATCTTGTGATAAAAACAGAAATCAACAGGTTGAATGAACAACCTGTTGATTTTAATCAATCAGTATTTAACCGCATTTAACAACAATACAGTTATGGCAAACAAAAACCAAGGAAACGGCAGAGCAACACAAACACCCCAATCGGGAACCCGTTCTGATCGGAGAATGAAACCAACCGCACATTCAAATGATGGACAGGTTGAAGAAACAGACCTGGAAACCACCAGCCCGAATTCATTGAAAATGCTTTTTGAAAAAGAATTGAAAAGCATTTACAATGTGGAAAAGCAATTGATCAAAGCGCTCCCGGAAATGGCAAAGTCCGTTTCTGAGGAGTCATTAAAAAAAACGTTCAGGCATCATCTGGAGCAAACAGAAATGCAAAAGGAACGTCTGGAAAAAATCTTTCACCGCCTGCGCATGGACCGGGAAGATGAAAAGTGCCTGGTCATGGAAGCGATGATTGAAGAAGGTAAAAAGCTGATGAGTGAATTCGAAGAAGGCCCTGTACAGGATGCGGCTGCCATTATTTCGGCCCAGAAAATCGAACATTATGAAATCTGTGCCTACGGATCGCTGTATGAACTTGCTGATGTTCTCGGATATCATAAAATAGCAGATATACTCGACCGAAGCTTATCCGAAGAAGAAGGTACGGATCGCCACCTTTCCAATTTAGGGAGAGCCACTCACGATGCGTCATTTGACCTGTCGGATTTGGAAATGCATCGCCAATAGCAGCGGCCAGCGGTACTTGCATGGAATGAAACAGACGCGGAGTCCTGAGGTACAAAACAATCAATCTTCAAGGGTATGCAGTATAGCTGAAGTGCCATGGAGAACAATTTTTTAGGACAGCAAAGAACAAGAAGGGGCGAAATTTGATACTCGCTCCTTTCACTTCAGCCCAAATTTCCGGGCAGGGAACGTGCATATTTCCATTTGAGCATGGACTATAAAGACAGGTCCCATTGGGATGAATTTGTGTATGGCCTGCTCTATCCGGGCTTCGTCGGGTCGATGATTTATGAATTGATCCCGCAAACCAGCACGGATGCCGACCCTAAAAGATACATTTCCATTTTCACAGGCATAAAATGGCTGATCACTTTTCTGTATTGTCTGGATTTTTTGCATTTGTTTTCGGACATGAAGAGCCTTACTCCCAAATCAAAAAGACCTGTGGTCTTGATTTGGGGCGACATTTTGACATCTTTGATTTTATTTGGGGCCTTTGTTTTTGTTAAAATGCGGATTTTAACTTACCCCATTGTTCTTATTTCTGTGATACCCTGGGTCATTCGTTGGCACAAAAAGCACAATGTCTCAGACAGAGTATTCTTTAACCGGTTTGGCGCCATGAGTTCCACACTCTCGCTGCTCTTTTTTGCATCTGAATATGCCGGGCTAAAGTATATTGATTTGGGAAACTATCTGTTCGGCCTGTCGTTTCTGTCCCTTGTGCTGTATTGCTATTATGTGTTTGTATATTACAATAGACACTCGAAAGCAATTGACATAAAATTGTACAAATGAACCAGCAATTGTTTTGAATTTTCCAATTGGTCGGTTTAAAACGTGTCGTATCCCAAGTGAAAAACAAACATGCAATGGTAAACCGAAGAGTATTTATAGAAAGAGGGTTGAAATATACAATTGCTTCAGGTCTTCTTTTTTCGGGCTTGCCTGGTTGTCACGGCACCGAAGCTCTAAAAGAGAAGGAGGTTTCTCCACCTGAAGATTTGATGCAGGAACATGGCGTGCTAAACAGGGTGTTACTTATCTACGATTGCTGCCGTGACAATCTTCTGCATGATCATTTTGTCAACCATGAAATTCTGCAGTCCGGAGCAAACATTATTCGAAATTTTATTGAAAACTATCATGAAAAACAGGAAGAGGATTACCTGTTTCCGAGATTTGAACGAGCCAACCAGTTGACAGATTTGGTGCAGACACTTAGGAAGCAGCACACAGCAGGCCGCTTAATTACGGATCATATTCTTCAACTTACAAAAGCGAAGCAATTAACAGCTCCTGAAAACCAAAGATTAATAGCCTTGCTCGGCAATTTCAATACCATGTACCGCCCGCATGAGGCTAGAGAGGATACTGTTCTGTTTCCGGCATTCAGGCAGCTGGTTTCAAAAAATGAGTATGATTCGTTGGGGGAAGAATTTGAAAACAATGAGAGAAACCTTTTCGGAGAAGACGGATTTAAATCGGCTGTTGAAAAAGTAGCGGGTTTAGAGAAGGCATTGGGAATTTATGAATTGGATAAATTCACCCCTATGTAGAATTTAATAAATTCAGGCAAATGACACATATTATTAGAAAGAAGGCTATACCAACAACCCTGGTCGCGTCAATTTTTGTTATTGCAGCCTCTGCTCAGCAGATTAGACAAAACAATTATTCAGACAGCATCGGCAATACAATTAAAATCAAAACAAATCCGATCCCGGCTAACAGAACTGACACTTCTAAATTTCATTTCCCACTTGATTTTAATAATTCGGGGAAAATAAGGGTGGATAGCAGTAACCGCATGCGAAGAAGCGACAGCCTTCTGGATGTCCCCAAAATTCCCAAACTGCAATCTTCTTCCATATTGCGGTGACGAGAAAAGCAATAATTTCATTTCATTCCAAATCATTCCATGGAAAATGCAATCGAAAAATCCAGCAAGGTCCTGAGAAATTTAATTGTCATCAATCACGATCGTTTCAAAGGCTATCAAAAGGCATCCGAAGAAACAAGCGAAGACAGCTTGAAAGGGTATTTTTCCATGTATAGCCAGCAGAGCAAAGAATTCAGCACAGAATTGGAGAAGCTTATTCCCGATGAAAAGTACAAGCCCGATTTGGAAGCCATTGGCTTAGGTGGCAAATTGCGATTGGCCTGGATGGATTTAAAAGTGGCGCTGTCCGGGAATAGCAAAAAAGGGATCTTGGCCTCTTGTGAATGTGGCGAAGACCTCATAAAAAAAGCGTATGATGAAATTCTCGAAAATGAAACATATATTCCTTTGGAAATCCAGGTTTTAATCCGAAAACAAAGAGAAAAGCTTCAGGAAGCCCACAACAAGATAAAAAGCCTAAGAGATCAGTCCTGAGCGATTTTCAAGGCATGGGCGGATGGTTGATTCATGAAAGATTTGGATTTCCTTATCTGCCAATTTTCAAAAGCAAAATGAGCGGACTATCTATCTGACGATAAGATAAAAATGAACAAACGAGGCAGAAAAAAAGTATTGAGATCTCTTTATATTGAACTGGTTAAACTTCAGAATGAAATAATTCAGTCCAAACTCAAGCTGCTTGTAATTTTGGAAGGCAGAGATGCAGCAGGGAAGGATGGGACTGTCAAAACGATAATGGCACATCTCAGTCCCAGGGAGACAAAGGTTGTTGCTCTCGGAGCGCCTTCCAACCGACAGGAAAAGGAATGGTATTTTCAACGTTTTATTGCGCATTTGCCCATATCGGGTGAATTTGTAATTTTTAACCGAAGCTGGTACAACCGGGCCGGTGTCGAAAAAGTCATGGGGTTTTGCAGCCCTGAACAGTACAGAAATTTTTTTAGAGACGTTGGTAAATTTGAAAAAATGTTAGTGAGTTCCGGTTTTATTATTTTGAAGTATTATCTCGACATCAGCAAAAAAGAGCAAAAAAAAAGGCTTGACGATCGCAAAACAAATCCATTGAAGCAATGGAAAGTGAGCCAGATTGATTTGGTTGCGCAAAAACATTGGAACGATTACTCTCAAGCCCGCAACAAAATGTTAAAAAAAACGAATTTTAAACATTCCCCATGGTTTATTGTGAATTCAGAAGAGAAGGGAAAAGCGCATATTGCTTTGATCAGCCATCTTTTGGGGAGAGTGAACTACAGAAATAAAAAAGAGATGCCGGCAATATTGGCAAACGATCGGGTTTACTTCGCTTCGGCAAAAAACAGAAAAACAAAACTTTATTAAAGGTGCCTGCCTTTAAAGCCTGCTGTTGGGGTCGTAAGACTCTTTCCAATACTCAATGATTATTTTTAATTGCTTTAGCAGCTCTTGAAAGTCGGTTCGTTTTGCAAAAAAACCTTGAACCGTTAATTCATACGACATGATAATTTCTTCATTGGTGACCAGGCTTGTGCGAAAAACAAAAGGAGTTGCCTTTTTTATGAGATAGGGATCAATGGAAATTTCTTTCCTGAAATCCAATCCGCCCATGACTGGCATTCGTATGTCGCATATGATGAGAAATGGGCTTTCTTCTGTGCGTTTTAAATAGTCTAATGCCAGCTTGCCATTTTCAAAAAAAATCATGGAGTTCTTCACCTTTAAATGGTGGAGTGCTTCTTTATACAAGATCCACTCTGTTTTATTATCATCAACAATCCCGATGGGCCCGGTTTTCGACATGTTCTGTTTTGATTTTAATCCTCACCCGGTTTTATTAATGATCAAGTAACCTAAGGCATTTTCGCAGATCAATCCCCTTGCCAAGAATGCCACTGAACAAATCTCCTTTTTTTTTCAACCGTTCAGGAATACTGTGTATGTTGAACGAGTGGGGGCTGAGTTTTGAATTGAGTTCTTTCCATAAAAGTGGCCTTGAAACGGTAGCTCCCGGATAAGGTCTAAGACTGTAAGCGGAAGCAATGGTTTGTCCCTGTCTGTTTTGGAGGTAATCCAGGTAAATGTGTTTTTTGCCTCTTTTTGCCAAATTTCTTTCCAGCGTGGTGAAAGCGGATAACTGCTCCTGAACCAGTACACATATAAGGTGCGAAAACTCTTTCAATTGGTCATAGGAGTATTTCCTAGCCGCCGGAATAAAGACGTGCATCCCGGTTGCACCCGATGTTTTGCAAAAGTTCGGCGCCTGGAGGCGTTCAAGAATGTCGTGGATAACCTGAGCAACCTCAATAACCTGATCAAATGTGTTTTTCTCGCCGGGGTCGATATCCAGAACCAGATAATCGGGGCGGTCGAGTGATTGAAACCTGGAATGCCAGGGATTGAATTCAATGCAACCCAGGTTATTCAGGAAGGCCATGGTGTTCTTGTTATTGCACAAAATGTAGTGAATATCTTTTCCGGCTGATTCGGAATGTATTTTAACGGTTTGGGCCCAAGGGGATGATTTTCCGGCCATATCTTTCTGATAAAACCCTTTATCCAAAATGCCGTTGGGGTTTCTTTTGAGTGATTCGGGGCGGTCTTTGAGATACGGAAGTATAAAACCGGAAATGAGTTGATAATATTGGACTACATTTTCTTTCGTGATTCCTTCGCCTGGCCAAAACAATTTGTCAGCATGGGTAATTGTAACTTGACCGGCAACCCGAATCGGCTCGTTCTGTTGGGTTTCGGGTGGCATTGTATGCTCCTCTTGTTGTTTCATGGAAGCTTGTGTTTTATCCTGCCTTAACCGCAGAAAAATGGGATGTCTTAGCTTTCCGTCCTGGGTCCAGCCCGTAAATTTGACTTCACACACCAGGTGGGGCTTTAGCCAGACTACAGGAGCGTTTGTTCGTACTTTTTCTTTAAAGGGCGAATTGTGCGAAATGTAGGGCTGGAGTTGATTGTACACATCGGCCAGTGATTTCTCACTGAATCCGGATCCACTGTGACCACTATAGGCAAGCATTCCTTTTTTCCATTTGGCCAAAACAAGCGCTCCGAAATATTTTCTTGAACCTCCGGCTTTTGTGTATCCTGCAATGACAAATTCATCGGTTTTGTGGTGCTTTATTTTGAGCCAGTTCTCAGTTCTCTGACCCGGGTAATAAAGGCTGTCTGTTTTTTTAGCCATCATTCCTTCCAGATTTTTTTTAAAGGTGGCTTTAAAAAAGGACTTGCCTGATTCTTTTACATGATCGCAATATTTGACCAGCGTTCCTTTGCCTAAGAGTATTTTAAGCAACGATTTTCGTTCCAACAACGTCAAATTGCAGGTATTGGTTTTGTCCAGGAACAGAAGGTCGAAGACGTAGTAATGCAAGGGTGGGGAAGGGTCCTTCTCGTAGTTTTGAAGGAGTTGAAAGTCAGGAATTCCGGCAGAGTTCAATGCCACAATCTCGCCATCCAGAACGGCATCTTTTTTCAGCCGTTTGAGTTCTGGCAGAAGCATGGGATAACTTTGATTAAAGGATTTTCCATTTCTGGAGTACAATTGAAGCTCGCCTTTTTTCCAGGAACAAATGGCCCGGTAGCCGTCCCACTTGATCTCAAAAACCCAATTGGGATCATCAAAGGCTTTGTCCGATTCGTAAGCCAGCATCGGTTTTATCAGATTGCTGAAGTGTATGGATTTCTTCCGGGTATTCCGGGCCGGGCTTTGGTGTGTGGCAGCTTTGTGTTCATCCTTGTTGTTCTGTTTTTCTTTCCATTTGTTTATCGGGGAGTTCTTCGGTGTCAGGGTTTCACTGTTGTAAGGCCTTGATGTTGCGTATTGGTCTTTGTGTTTAATAAGCAGCCATGCGTTTTCTTCCCCGCCTTTAATTTTTACAAGGGCAAATTCACCTTTCAACTTTTTTCCATGAAGCTGAAATTTCAGGTTCCCGGCTTTTAGTCCTGCCTTCATCAGTTTCTCGGTATCCTGGTCGGATGCATTTTCAAGGCCTGAATAATATCCGGTATCCCATATTTCCACTATTCCCGCGCCATAATTTCCCTTGGGAATGGTTCCTTTGAAATTTCTGTAATCAATAGGATGGTCCTCTACCAGAATAGCCAGCCTTTTGTCTGCAGGATTCATGGACGGGCCTTTCGGCACAGCCCAGCTTTTCAAAACCCCACCTGCCTCCAGACGAAAATCATAGTGAAGACGGGTGGCTTTGTGCCGTTGAACAACAAAGTGAAGCTTTTCTTTTTTGAATACCTCACCTCCTACAGGTTCTTTGGTCTCCTTGAAGTTTCTTTTGCGGATATACTTTTTAAGTGACATGTTCAGGAGGCTTTTTTCTGTTTGATCTTGAGGCTGGCTTTCAGTTGTTCCATCAGGTCCTGTGACTTGCTGTGAACAATTTTCATCGCTGGTTCCTTTATGCGGATGCCTTTGGCTTTTGATTTGATTAGTTTCAGTAATTCGGCCGTATAACTGTCTTTGTATTTGTGTATGTCGAATTCTGAACTAAGTTGCCGGATGAGAGAAACAGCCATTGTTAATTCAGCCGGTTTGATATCCTGCCGGTCGGGCAAAGGCAATTCAGAAGGATCGCGTATTTCTTCCAGAAACCGGATTCGATTGAGAATAATGACTTTATCCGAAGGTCTTAAAACGGCAAGAATTTCTTTGTGCCGCATGACGAAAGTGGCCACGGCTGCTTTCCCTGTTTTGCTAAGGGCTTCCCTCAAAAGAGCATAAGCATGAACACCGGCCTTTTCCGGAGCAAGATAATAGGGCGTTTCATAATACAAACTGTCAATTGTTTTTTCGTCTACAAAATTGGAAATGGCGATGAGCGAAGTTTTTTTCGCACTGGCCATTTCAAAATCGCTTGCATCCAAAACGACGTATTTGTCATTGTATTTATAACCCTTGACTATATTTGCCCATTGCACTTCCTTTCCGGTTTTCTCATTCACTCTGAGAAATCGAATGTTGGAGTGATCTTTCTTGTCCAGCATATCCAGATCCAATTCACTCCCCTGGGTCGCACTGAAAAGTTTTACGGGAATATTCACCAGTCCAAATCCGATTGCACCTGTCCATATTGCTTTCATCTGTTTGCGGATATTTAGGATTTGTATTCTTGTTTTTAGTTATGTTGAATAAGTAGCGATCAGAGCAAACTCAGTCATGGATGATCTGAAAACACAGAACCGTTAATGATTGGCAAAGAGCCATTTCCGGGTGTAATTTATTTTTCCGCCTTCCAGAATGATCTTGATTTGTCTCCAGGTTAAATGATGTTTTGTTCTTATTTCTATATTCTTTTTTTTGATGTAGATGCGCACCTGATTTTTAACCAAAGCGGATTCTGTGATCCCCTCCAGGGTCAATATATCGTTCAGCTTTATTTTATCGTAGTCGTGTTCGTCCCTGAATTCGAATGGTAAAATACCAAAATTGATCAGGTTTTGCCAGCCAATACGCGCATAACTTTTGGCAATGACTGCAATTTGTCCGAGATATTTTGGTGCGAGTGCCGCATGTTCCCTTGAAGAACCCTGGGCATAATTTTTCCCGGCTATTACAATGTGGCCGCCATGCTCTTTTTGCGATGTGATGGCTTTGTTGTAAAATTCAGGATCCATTTGATTGAACACCCATTTGCTTATTTCCGGGATGTTGCTTCTGAACTTCAATACTTCTGCTTTCGCGCTCAGGATCTCGTCGGTAGAGATATCATCTCCCGCTTTTAAGAGGACGGGTACTTCGTAAGTCGCTTTTATTTTCCCAAATTCAGGTAAAGGTTTGATGTTTTTTCCTTTTTCAAATTTTTTTGCGGGATTGGCTGCTGGAGATTCAAACAACAGGTTTGAACCGGATGTTTCTTTGTCGGCATTTTTGAATGCAGTAAAGGGTATATCATAGGTTTTTGCAAAGTCGCGGGCATAGGTAATTGCGCCTGTCAATGCAGATGCTGCGGCTGTTTCGGGACTGCATAAATAAACCCGGTCATCATATGTGCCCGACCTTCCTGGAAAGTTCCTGGGCATGGTCCGCAAACTTATTTTTCCGGAAGCTGGAGCCTGGCCCATCCCTATACAGCCCAGACATCCTGCCTGATGAAAACGCGCGCCTGCCTGAATAAGGGTAGTGAGTTGTCCGGTTCCGGAAAGATATTCAATGACACTGCGCGTAGCCGGGTTGATATCGAATGAGACCTGAGCGGGTACCTTTTTTCCTTTGACAAGTTCTGCTGCAATGAAATAATCTCTCGGACCAGGATTGGCTGAAGAACCGATGACAACCTGATGAATGGGTTTGCCGGCCACATCCCTGACTTTAACAACGTTTCCAGGACTGCTCGGACAGGCTATCAGGGGTTCAAGAGTTGCCAGATCAACCTGCATCGTGAATTCATACGAAGCATCCGGGTCCGCCTTCAATTCCTGCCAGACGGCTTCCCTGCCCTGTGACTTCAAAAACCGCAGTGTTTCTTCGTCTGAAGGAAAAACAGAAGTGGTGGCGCCCATCTCCGTTCCCATATTGGCAATAACCAGGCGGTCCATGATGCTCAACTCCTTTAATCCCGGTCCGAAGTACTCAAAAATCCGTCCGCGACCATTCCGAACGCCAATTCGTCTTAGCATTTCGAGAACCAGATCCTTGGCACTTACCCAATCGGGCAGTTTTCCGGTTAATTCCACGCCATAAATTTCCGGCATTTCAAACGGGTAAGGTTCTCCGGCTATGGCCATGGCCACATCCAAGCCACCCGTGCCTATGGCCAGCATGCCAAGTGCACCGGAAGAGGGAGTGTGACTGTCGGAACCAAGAAGAGTCTTTCCGGGAACGGCAAAGTGCATAACATGAAGCGGGTGGCTTATTCCGTTGCCCGCACGACTGAACCCAATTCCGAACCGTTCGGCAGCGCTTAATAAAAAAGCATGATCTTCGGCATTTTTACTGTCTGTTTCCAAAAGATTGTGATCCACATACTGAACCGCCAATTCCACCTTGGCTTTTTCCAGGCCAAGAGCCTCAAGTTCGAGCATAACCAGGGTGCCTGTTGCATCCTGAGTCAGTGTTTGATCAATTTGGATTGAAATTTCTTTACCGGAAATCATTTCCCCAGTAACCAGGTGACTTTGGATCAGTTTTTTGGAAATATTCAAGCTTTCCATTTGCTTAATTTCTAATTTCCCTTCTTTTAAATGAGACAGGTTTCTTTCTTATTGACAATTCGCATAACCTGCCCCGAAAAGACACGGATAAATTTAGAACATTGGGCGGTTAGCAAACAGGATATTCGTCAGTTTTCATTATTTCATGAGGGGAAAAATAGGAGAACCTCTTTAGTCGTGCTTTTTTTGTGAATACATTGTTTTATCTTTGAAAGATAAATCCTTTATAGTATATATATTAAAGGATACAAACTTCCTTCATTCGCAAGCGCATGCCAAGCAGCACCCCAAGTATGGAATGCGATGCCGCCCTGATCGGGGCCGGAATAATGAGTGCCACACTCGGGGTTTTTCTGAATGAACTTAATCCCGACTGGACGATCCGGATTTTTGAACGCCTTGACAAAGTGGCGGGCGAAAGTTCGGACACCTGGAACAATGCAGGCACAGGGCATTCCGGGTTTTGTGAATTGAACTATTGTCCTCAGTTAAAGGATGGAACGGTTGATATCTCCAAAGCGGAGGAAATTGCTGAGATGTTTGAAATATCGAAACAGTTTTGGTCTTATCTGATTGCCCGGGAATATATTCAATCCCCTTCCGACTTTATCAACAGTTGCCCGCATATCAGCCTGGTTTTTGGTGAGGACAATGTGGAATATCTCAAAAAACGTTTTGAATTCATGCAAGGGAGTCATTTGTTTGAAGGTATTCTCTTTGCCTCCGACCGACAGGTTCTGCAAGATTGGATGCCCCTGATTATGGAAGGCCGGGAACATTCTCAGAAAGTGGCCGCCACTCGGATGGAAGCCGGAACGGATGTGAATTTCGGAAATTTAACACGCAGTCTTTTCAGGCATTTGATTTCACAAAAGGGGGTGGATTTATTTCTGCAACATGAGGTGCGTCATCTCCATCAGGAGCAGGATGGGAAATGGCGAATCGAAATGAAAAATCTGTTCAACCAAACCAGCCTGACCATGAAAGCAAAGTTTGTTTTCATCGGAGCCGGGGGCGGCGCTTTGCCGCTCCTGGAAAAATCGGGTATAGCCGAAGGAAAAGGGTTGGCCGGTTTTCCCATCAGCGGCGAGTTTTTAAAATGCACCAATAAAAATACAATAGAGAGGCACTTCGGAAAAGTATATGGAAAAGCGGCTGAAGGATCACCGCCCATGTCTGTTCCGCATTTGGACAGTCGCATTGTCAATAAGGAAAAAAATCTGCTCTTTGGACCTTATGCAGGATTCAATACGAAATTCCTGAAGGCAGGTTCCTATCTGGATTTGCCTCTTTCAGTCCGCTTGAACAATATCATTTCTTTACTGGGGGCCGGTCTTAATAATCTTCAGTTGACTAAATACCTCATGACACAGGTTCGTCAGACACCCGAAAGCCGGTTCAGGCTGCTGCAGGACTATTTCCCCAACGCTAAAATGGAAGAGTGGGAATTGACCATTGCCGGTCAGCGGGTGCAGGTAATAAGAAGCGACCCCAAACTGGGTGGAGTGCTTGAATTTGGGACCGAAATCGTATGCCATAACGATGGAACACTTGCTGCCCTGTTGGGAGCGTCTCCGGGTGCGTCCACCTCTGTTTCCATAATTATTGATCTCTTGAATCAATGTTTTAAAACGGAGATGAATACACTTGCCTGGAAAAATAAATTGAAGGAAATGATCCCTACTTATGGCGAAAGCCTGATCTCCAATGCTGAACTGGGTCGTCTGACCCGAAAAAGAACCCATCAGACACTTGGTTTAAACCTGGCCTGAGCCGTCTTCCTTTTAATTGGCAAGGGAGTCTTTTTTCTGCGCATTTTTAAAATATCTTTTTAATAAAAAGGTGTGCTGAAGCCCTAACAGATCTTTGTTCAGGTTTTCAGAACTGCTCTTCAGATTGCTCATTATGGATTTCAGTTGGGCACCTGTCTGGGCGTCATGAAACATTATAAAAAGGGGGCTTTCCGGGTTGGTGTGTATGTCCTTCAGGCCATTTGCCAGAAAAACAACAGTGTCTGCAATTCTGTTTATTTTCAAAATGGATGATTTAACCGTATTGAATGCGAGGGTGTCGGTGGTTAATCCATTTAGCAGCGATCCTGTTTTGTTAAGATTGGCGCTGAATTTAGCGATCGAAATTGCTGCCTGCTTCGCATTTTCTGCCGTACGCTGAAGGTCAGTTAAACTAGCCGATAAGCTGGTGTATAACGAGTCATTGTTTAACAACCTTCCTATTGTCCCCTCTCCTGCTGAAAGTTTTTTTGTAATGGCCAGCACATTGAGATTGTTTTGTTGCAACGTATTCATAATTGTGTCGGTAGACAATGAGGTTTCGTTTGACAGATTGTCGCCTTCTTCAATTTCAGGATGGGAAGACGATCCGCCGTAAATGATCAAAATTTTATTTCCTATAAGGCCATCGGTGCTTATTTTCACCTTTGCATCCTTTCGAATGTACATTTTAGACTCGGAGTTGATATTCATTAGAACCTTTACGTCCGACTTGCCATAGAACTCTGTTTTTTTTACAGTACCTATTTTAACACCGGAAAACCAGATGTTGTTTCCTGATTGCAAGCCATTCACATCCTTGAATATCGTGTTAATGGTGGTTTTGTTTTGAAAAGTGGAATGCAAGTTTCCGATTGTCAGAATACCTCCCGCCAGGAATAGTAACCCGATCAGGATGAACACGCCCACTCCGGCTGATCGCTTATTTCGGGATTCGTTCATGATCTACTGAATGAAATTATAATTAAAAAACGCTTTTATCTGTTTATCTTCAGAAGAAAAGACGTCTTCAAATGTTCCTTCTTTTACGAACTGACCGTCCAGCAACATGGCAATTCTGTCACCTGTTTTTTTTGCGCAAGTGAGATCATGGGTGATGATAATCGAAGAGGTATTGTATTTTTTTCTCACCTCAATTATGAGTTTATTGATTTCTTCGCTGGTAATGGGGTCAAGCCCTGAGGTGGGTTCGTCATACAACATGATTTCTGGTTTAAGGATCAAGGTTCTGGCTATTCCAATCCTTTTGCGTTGCCCGCCGGATAAGTCGGAGGGCCTGTCGGTGCGCCCGGCATGGGCGATGACT
>PLXK01000103.1 GCA_003151415.1 Bacteroidota bacterium | reverse complement strand
CTTAGAAAAATTTAACGAATAACATCAAAATGATGCTCAATACCATTGCAAAGAGATAAAAACCAATGTTACCCGATTGCATATACCGCAAACCATTGCTTGTCCAGTTCACCGCACTTCCCACACCATTGACAATGGCGTCGATAAACTGCGATTCAATGAAGCGGTCCAGCATTCCGGCCAGGAAATTCAAGGGCCGGGTAATGAACATGTCGTAAATCTCGTCTACATAATATTTGTTGTAAATGACCTTTTGCAAAGGAGGAAGTTCTGCGCCATCTTCATCGGGCAATACCCCCCTGGAAACATACACGGTACGGGTGATGAGGATGACCAGAACAAGGATGACCACAGAAATAATCATCAGGCTCATTTCGGTCGCTTCGCTGAGACCGGTAAAAGAAAGACCGACAACGGGCGAGAGGAAATGTCCGATCCAGTCGGCATTTTTCATAATCGAATCCGGCACACCCATGAAGCCTCCGACAACAGCCAGAATCGCCAGAACGATCAAGGGCATGGTCATGGAGTTCGGGCTTTCATGCAGATGATGTTCCTGTTCGTGTGTGCCGCGGAACTTGCCATGAAATGTCAGGAAATACAAACGGAACATATAGAAGCAGGTCATCACCGACCCGACAAGTCCGAGTATCCAGAAAAATTTGTTGTGTCCGTAGGCATGCGCAAGGATTTCATCTTTCGAAAAGAAACCGGCCAGGGGCGGAATTCCGGAAATAGCGATTGTCCCGATCAGAAAAGTAAAGTGAGTAATCGGAAGGAATTTTTTCAGTCCGCCCATTTTGCGGATGTCCTGTTCTCCGCTCATGGCATGTATGACACTGCCCGATCCAAGGAAAAGAAGAGCTTTGAAGAAAGCGTGTGTGGCCACGTGAAATACAGCACCCGAGTAAGCACCTACGCCCAAACCAAGAAACATATAACCCAGCTGAGAAACGGTTGAATAGGCAAGAACCTTTTTGATATCGTTCTGGAAAATACCGATGGTGGCCGCAAAGAGGGCCGTAAACAAACCTATTCCGGCAACCACTTCCATGGAGACCGGCGCCAGGGAATACAACACATTGGAACGGGCAATCATATAGATACCGGCCGTAACCATGGTCGCAGCATGGATAAGGGCCGAAACAGGAGTGGGTCCTGCCATGGCATCAGGCAGCCAGGTATACAAGGGAATCTGTGCGCTCTTGCCGATAGCCCCGACAAAGAGCAGCAGGGTGATGCCAATGATCACCGGATTGTTGGATCCCAAACCCGGAGCCTGCTGAAACACGGTGCTGAAAGTAATGCTTCCAAATGTTGTAAAGATGAGCAGAATACCCAGCAAAAATCCGAGATCCCCGATGCGGTTCATAATGAACGCTTTCTTGGCGGCGTTGTTGTATGCCGTATTCTTGAACCAGAAACCGATGAGCAGATAGGAACACAACCCAACACCTTCCCAGCCGACGAACATGATCAGGTAATTGTCGCCCAGGACCAGAAGCAGCATGAAAAAGATAAACAGGTTCAGGTAGGAAAAAAACCGCCGGAATCCATCATCTTCTTTCATGTATCCGGTGGAATAGATATGAATGAGCAAACCGACACCGGTAATGATCATCAGAAAGATTGAAGAAAGCGGGTCGATCAGAAATGAAAAGTTGGCATGAAAGCTTCCGGAAGAAATCCATTCGAAGAGCCGAACGGTGATAATTTCATGTGTTTTGTTTTCATGCAGAAAGATGCCCAGGGAAACGACAAACGATGCGGCAATGGATCCGCAGGCAATAAGACCGGTGAGGGTCTTCGAAAGTTTTCTGTTCAGCAGGCCGGTAATGAGAAAGCCCAGAAGCGGAAACAAGGGAATCAACCAAACAAATTTTATCATACGCTATTAGTCTACTAAGTTCTGTGAGTCTGAGAGATCAGTTAAATACGTCAAATGATTACCATTTCAATTTATTCAAAATATCGATATCGCTGGATTTCGTGTTCCTGTAAATCATGGTCAGAATAGCAAGCCCTACGGCCACCTCAGCAGCAGCAACGGCCATGATAAAGAAAACGAAGACCTGGCCCGATGTGTCAGAAAGGTATCGCGAGAATGCCACCAACAAGAGATTGACCGCATTGAGCATGATTTCGATACACATGAAAATGATGATCGCATTCCTGCGAAAGAGTACACCCAGCACACCGATGGTGAAAAGAATTCCACTCAACAGAATGTAATAATTCAAGGGGACTCCGTTAATGACGTTATTCATTAGAAATTTTTTAATGACATTCTTCTAAAAACTGATCAAAATAAACCAAGAAACCGGTTAATGGATTTCTCTTTTACCCAGCATGACTGCTCCCACCATTGCGGCAAGAAACAACACAGATGAAATTTCAAAGGGCAGCAAAAAGGGTCCGAAAAGTGTCTTTCCCAGATTTTCAACCAAACCGATATGTATGTTTTCAGGAGTCACTTTTGTCATGGCTTCGGCACCCCTCAGGGATCCGACAAGGGTAACCATCAGCAAACCGCCCGAAACAACAGCCGCAAATTTTATCCATACCGGCTTATGAGGTTCAACTTCTTTGTTCAGGTTCAACATCATGATCACGTAGAGAAACAAAACCATAATCGCACCCGCATAGACAATGATGTGGACAGCAGCAAGAAACTGGGCATTCAGCAGGAAATAGTGACCGGCTATACCGAAGAAGGTAACGATAAGATAAAGGACACTGTGTACGGGGTTTTTAGCGAACACCACCATCAGGGCACTGAAGATGATAAGTACAGAGAGGAAGAAGAATAGGTATTTTGTGATCATACGTAAGTTAAAAAATGTGCAATTGGCAGTATGCAGTTGGCAATGAAGCAAAAATTGGCAATCTGTAACTATCGGCTTGCAAAGGTTAATATGATAAAATTTATTTCTCTTTCTTCTTTTGCCAATTGGAAATTGCCAATTGCCAACTCTTTCTCAATGTCCGCTCTTCCTGGTATTGACCTGATCTTTCCAGGTCTGATTGTGCGCGTATTCCTTGTCTTTTTTAAATGCGGCCACCTCTGCTGTTTCTCTCACCGACACATCAATCGGTTTGTCAATAGGGTCAACCAGTTTGTCTTTGCCGTATATAAAACCATCGCGTTCGTAATCCGAAGGAACAATGCGATCTGTCAGGAAAATGGCTTCTTTCGGACAGGCTTCTTCACACAATCCGCAGAAGATGCAGCGCAGCATATTGATTTCGTAAACGGCAGCGTATTTTTCTTCGCGGTACAATTTCTCTTCTCCCTTTTTGCGTTCAGCGGCAACCATGGTGATGGCTTCGGCAGGACAGGCTACCGCGCACAATCCACAGGCCGTGCACCGCTCGGCTCCGTTTTCATCGCGCTTCAGTACATGCATGCCGCGATATACCGGGGCAAATGCCCGGGTTTCTTCGGGATAACTGATGGTGGCTTTTTTCGCAAAAAAATGGCTGAAGGTAATTTTTAGCCCGTTTAAAATAGCAGGCAGGTAAAGTTTCTCCGCGAGAGACATTTCCTTTTTAACGACAACTTTCGACCGGTTTGTTAATGCTTGCATTTGTCAATGTTTTGAAACAATTCTCTGGCTCTTTTCCGATCTTAAATTTTGTGTTGCAACCACATCACAATGCCTGTGATGAAAATATTGAGGATCGACAAAGGTATCAATATTTTCCAGCCCAGATTCATGAGCTGGTCATAACGGAAACGCGGTACAGTCCAGCGTATCCACATGAAAAAGAAGATAAAGAAACAGGTCTTTGCCATCATGATCAGGAAGCCCACGATGCTGGCCAGGAGCGGCGCATGAATATGAATAAAAGGAAAATTGTATCCGCCAAAAAACAAACAGGCCATCACCGCGGAGGAAATAAACATGTTGATGTATTCGGCAAAAAGATAAAAGCCCAGTTTCATGGAACTGTATTCTGTGTGATACCCTCCTACAAGCTCCGATTCACATTCGGGAAGATCGAAAGGGGTACGGTTTGTTTCGGCAAAAGCGCAGATGATAAAGATGAGGAAACCCAGCGGCTGATAAAAGATGTTCCAATGCCAGCCGGACTGCTGAGCAACAATTTCTCCGACACTTAGTGTGCCTGTGGTCATGATGAGTGCGATGATGGACAAACCCATGGCCACTTCATAGCTGATCATTTGTGAAGATGCCCGGATGGCACCAAGCAAAGCAAATTTGTTGTTGGATGCCCAACCGCCGATCATAATGCCGTACACACCGATTGATACCACACCAAACAGATAAAGAATGCCAATGTTCACATCGGTAATCTGCAAAGGAAATGTTCCCGAAGCTCCTTGATATGCCGGTCCCCATGGAATCACAACACCCGTCATGCAGGCGGTAAGCATGGCAATGGAAGGACCCAGAATGAAAAGCCACTTGTTGGAAACGTTCGGAATGATTTCTTCTTTCATGAACATTTTCAATCCGTCGGCCAGGGGCTGAAGGATCCCGAAAGGTCCGGCGCGATTCGGTCCCAGACGATCCTGCAGAAAGGCCGCCACCTTACGTTCGGCATAGGTGGAATACATGGCCACAACGAGGGCAAGTGTAAAGACACACAGCACGAGAATGATTTTGTAAATAAGAAACGTTGAAAAAGCCATACTCTTATATGTTGTTAGGATTTAATGCGCCTTCTCCAAGAGCCGGTTTCTTGCCGCCTCTGTTCCGGTGCTTTGCGATATCCAGTTTCAGTTGATTCAATGATTCGTAATGGTTGGCAGAAATCACCGAACGGCGGTCGATGTGTGCAGGGCCTTCAATAACCCAGTCGCTGATCTGCTTTTTCTCAAAACGACATTCGTTGCAGATCCAGTCGATTACCTCTCCGTACTGGTCTTTTCGGCCTGTCACGCGCAATACTTCTTCTCCTTTTTCCCANNAAATGTTTTATCAGTCAAAGCGCCAACAGGACAAACATCGATCATGTTGCCCGAAAAATCATTCTTGACCGCATTTTGAATGTATGTGGATATTTCGGAAACATCTCCCCGGTTTATTACACCATGCACACGTCCGTCTGTCAGCTGGTCGGCCACCTTCACACAACGGTAGCACAGAATACAGCGGGTCATGTGAAGCTNNGGCCGTAGTCCACGGAATATTCCTGGAGCTTGCATTCGCCGGCCTGGTCGCAGATGGGGCAATCCAGCGGGTGATTAATCAGCAAAAATTCCACAACCCCGGCACGCGCCTCAAGCAGGGATGGCGAGGTAATGCCCTTGACTTCCATACCATCCATCACCGTTGTGCGGCAGGATGCAACAGGTTTCGGCATGGGCCGCGGATCCTTGTCCGAACCCTTGCTGACCTCTACAATACAGGTCCGGCAATAACCTCCGCTGGTCTTCAGGGAGGAGTAATAACACATGGCGGGGGGAACAATCTCACCGCCAATCATCCGTGCAGCATTCAGGATGGTTGTTCCTTCCGGCACGTCAATGCTTTGTCCGTCTATTGTTACTTTTGGCATTTCCAAAGGGTTTAATCGGGAAGGCTCAACACACCGGGTTTCACCTTACTCCATCTTCATTTTATTTCAGGCAGGTTGCAAATTATGCAATCTGTAATAATGCTTCACATCCTTAATGCTTTGGGGATTTGTCACGTATTCCTCAAATTCGGCGCGGAAATGGCGGATCGCTGCGGCAACGGGCCAGGCCGCTGCTTCACCAAGAGGACAAATTGTTTTTCCTTCTATTTTACCCTGAATGTCCCAAAGCAGGTCCACATCGGCAAGGGTGCCGTGACCATCCAGTATTTTGTGCAGTATCTTTTCCATCCATCCGGTTCCTTCGCGGCAGGGGCTGCATTGTCCGCAGCTTTCATGGTGGTAAAAACGGGCAAAAGTATAGAGGTTCTTTACGATGCTGGTTGTATCATCCATGACGATAAACCCTCCGGATCCAAGCATTGTTCCGGTAAGAAAACCACCGTCTCCCAAAGACTCATAGCTCATCAGGCGCGGCTCGCCTTTTGCTGTTTTGAGAATGAGTTCAGCGGGCAGAATCGGTACGGAAGAACCGCCGGCAACAACCGCCTTGAGTGTTCTTCCTCCTTTTATGCCTCCACAATACTGATCGGAATAAATGAATTCTTCAACCGGAAGCCCCAGATCGATTTCGTAAACACCGGGCTTGTTGATGTGACCGCTGGCAGAAATGAGTTTTGTTCCGGTAGATTTTCCGATGCCGATTTTTGAATAGGCTTCTCCGCCTTCATTGATGATTGGAACAACCGCTGCAATGGTTTCGACATTGTTGACAACAGTCGGACATCCCCAGGCGCCGGCAATGGCAGGGAATGGCGGCTTGATGCGGGGATTCCCCCGTTTGCCTTCAAGGGACTCGAGCAAGGCTGTTTCTTCTCCGCAGATATAAGCACCGGCCCCAATCTGCACATGCATGTCGTGCGAGAAACCGCTTCCTAAAATATTTTCTCCCAGCCATCCGTTGGCATAGGCTTCTTCGATTGCTTTTTCAAGGATATTGGCAACGTAATAATATTCTCCGCGGATATAGATGTAGGATGTCCGCGCGCCAAGTGAAAAACTCGAAGTGATCATTCCTTCAATAAGCAGATGCGGAATCCGTTCCATGAGATAACGATCCTTGAAGGTGCCGGGTTCTGATTCATCGGCATTGCAAACAAGATAACGGGCCACCCCGGGAGGCTTTGCCAAAAAACTCCATTTCAGTCCGGTTGGGAAACCGGCACCTCCGCGGCCGCGAAGCCCCGATTTTTTGACTTCCTCCAGAACAGTTTCCGGTGTCATCGACTTCAATGCCTTCTCCACAGATGCATAGCCGTTCATCTGCCGGTAAACAGCATACGTGTTGATACCGGGTACATGATCGTGTTCGAGCAATAATTTCCTTGACATACTAAATGTTTGAAGATTGTACCTTGTCGGTATATGATCTGCGCTTGCCTTCCGATTTCATGGTCTCGAGCAGCTGATCCACTTTTTCCAGGGTCAGGTTCTCGAAATAAGTGGCGCCCACCTGCATCACCGGAGCTGTACCGCATGAGCCCAGACACTCAACTGTTTTGAGGGTGAACATTCCATCGGGCGTGGTTTCGCCTTCTTTGATATTGAGTTTTTTCGAAATGTGAGCCACAACGTCTTCGGCTCCCATCAGCCAGCATGAAGAAGTGCGGCATATTTCCAGATGACATTTTCCAACCGGTTTCAAATTGAACATTGAATAGAAAGACGCCACCTCATAGACCTCTATGGGCTGAATATTCAGAATAGCAGCTACATAATCCATCGTTTCCGGACTCAGCCATCCGTCAAATTCGGCCTGGGCCAAATGAAGAATGGGTATCAAAGCCGATTTGTGTTTCCCTTCCGGATAACGTTTCATCAGCTTACGCGCCAATGCTAGTGTTTCGGGAGCGAATTCTGGTTTTTTTGTCATTTCTGGACGTTCTTTAATAATTCTTATCCGGCTGCTGTTCGCTTTATCCAACAATTTTACTGATTCCTTTTACTGTACTGACCACTCCAAAAACAGGAAGTGCCCATAACACGTACCCCACCGGAGCTTCCCAATGGGAAGCTATATATGTGGCAACAATTCCGACAACAATGAAAGAGAGACCGTAAACAATACGCTTCACTCCATCCTGCCTGTCTATCGCCTTCCTGATACCATTAATTTGCAAAAGAACTTTATCTATCGTGTCACCATCAATTCCCTGTTCGGCAAACTGATTGGAGATATAGGTATCATCATGACCCAGAGCGAATTGTTTCGTTGCTTCATCAACCAATTCTTCGAAAACAACATTCTCTTTTTCTGCCAACTCAATTTCATTTTTTTATTGCCCACTGCACACTGCCCATTGCCAACTGTTTAAGCATCCAACTCTCCCGCAATCACATTCATTGAGCTCATCGTCAAAATGGCATCCGAGAGCATTCCACCTTTTACAATTTCGGGATAAGCCTGGTAATAGATAAAGCAGGGTCGGCGGAAATGCAAACGATAAGGGGTTCTGGCTCCATCGCTGACAAGGAAAAATCCGAGCTCGCCATTGCCGCCTTCTACAGCATGATACACTTCGCCTTTGGGAACATCCATTTCACCCATCACAATTTTGAAGTGATAAATGAGGGCTTCCATATTGTTGTACACCTCTTCTTTGGGCGGCAGGTAAAAATCGGGTACATCCCCATGAAAGGGACCATCGGGCATATTTTTGATGGCCTGCTGAATGATGCCCATGCTCTCCCACATTTCCTCATGACGAACCATGTACCGGTCAAAGACATCTCCTCCGGTGCCGATCGGAATTTTAAAATCAAAATCTCCGTACGATGAATAAGGATTGGCCACGCGTACATCGTAATCAACTCCGGCGGCACGCAGATTAGGACCGGTAAAGCCATATGCCAGAGCCATTTCGGCCGAAACCGGTCCGCACTTGATGGTCCGGTCCATAAAGATCCGGTTGCGGGTAACCAGACTGTCGAATTCGCGAAGTGCGGCGGGAAACTCTTTCAAGAACTTGTCAATCTTGGCCCAGGCTACGGGCGAAAAATCCCTTTCCATTCCTCCGATTCGGCCGATATTGGTAGTCAGACGCGCCCCGCAGATGGCCTCAAATATTTCATAGATAAGCTCTCTCCACTGGAAGAGATACAAAAAACCGGTCATGGCTCCGGTATCCACGGCAATAACGGTATTGCAGACAATGTGATCGGAAATACGGGCCAGTTCCATAATAATGACACGCATGTATTCGGCGCGTTTGGGGATTGTGGCACCAATGAGCTTTTCGACTGTCATGTGCCAACCCATATTGTTGATGGGAGAGGAGCAGTAATTCAGTCGGTCGGTAAGGGGAGTGATCTGGTTATAAGGCTTGTGTTCTGCAATTTTTTCAAAGGCCCGGTGGATGTATCCCACGGTAGGTTCTGCTTCTACGATGATTTCGCCATCCATCTTCAGGATATTCTGAAAAATTCCGTGTGTGGCAGGATGTGTCGGACCCAGATTTAACGTTGAATATTCTTTCTCTTCCGGTTTTTGAACCGCAAGGATATCCTGGTCGATTGCTTTCTGTTTCTGCTTGCTCATTTCAAAATCAAATCCGGTTTATTCTTTACCTGTTTTTTTCGTGGCAGCATTGTTTATCTGCCAAACATCGTATCGTCCTTGTCTTCTCTTGATCCGTCTTCAACAGGATATTCCTTACGCATGGGAAAATAGTTCATTTCATCCATGTTCAGGATCCGTTTCAGATTGGGGTGGCCCTTGAAGTTTATTCCAAAAAAGTCGTATTCCTGACGTTCCATCCAGTTGGCCGCAGGATAAAGGACAGTAGCTGTAGGAACAACGGTATCGTTTTGTGAAACGAATATCTTCAGGCGAATGCGGTAGTTCTTCGCCATGTTGTGTAACTGATACATCATGCAGAATTCTTTTCCCTTATTTTCGGGTAAATGGATGGTGCAGAGTGTCGTCAGAAAATGAAAATTCAGTTCAGGGTCTTCTTTGAGAAAGCGCATCACCTCAATGAGTGATTCTCTTTGAAGAATGAAAACAGGAAAGTCGTAATCTAAATGAGAGGAGACGAGTCCATCACCGAATTTCGCCTTCAGCTGATCGTGGATGGTTGTAAGAAGTGCCTGTTTGTCCATATTATTCAATTCCGTATTTTGCAAGCATGGCTTTGTATTCAGGAGTGTCGCGGCGGCGAATGGATTCTGTTTCCACAAGGTGCTGGATTTTCAGAATTCCATCAATGATTTGCTCAGGACGGGGAGGACAGCCTGGAACATATACATCCACAGGTATGATCCTGTCGATGCCCTGAAGCACACTGTAAGAATCAAAAATACCTCCGCTTGACGCACAGGCTCCAACCGAAAGCACCCATCTGGGTTCTGCCATCTGCTCATATACCTGCCGAAGAATAGGACCCATCTTCTTGGCAATGGTACCCATGACCATCAGCAGATCTGCCTGACGGGGTGAAAAACTCAGACGTTCTGCACCGAAACGGCCCAGATCATAGTGAGAACCCATGGTTGCCATGAATTCTATACCGCAACAGGAAGTGGCAAAAGGAAGTGGCCAGAGGGAATTGGCGCGGGCAAGACCCACAACTTTATCAATGCTTGTGGCCAGAAAACCGGGGCCTTCAAGTCCCGCCGGCTTCGGACTGATTATGATATCTTCTGCAGTAGAGCCCATTGGATTGGTTTTAATTCTGTTCTGTATTCCGATTAAACAAGCTCAATTTTTTTCTTTCGTTGCCAACTGCCAAAGGCAAATTGTCAACTTTCTTTTTACTCCCACTTCAGGGCACCTTTCTTGATGATATAATAAAAACCGACAAGCATAAAGCCCATGAAGGTCATCATTTCAAAAAAGCCAACCCCTTTCAGCGCCCTGAAATTAACCGCCCAGGGGTACATGAAAATAACCTCGACATCGAACAGAACGAAAAGAATGGCAACCAGAAAATACTTGACCGAGAAAGGAACACGGGCATTTCCCTGGGCTTCGATACCGCACTCGAATACATCCAGCTTGATTTTCGATTTGTGTTTGGGACCCAGCAGGTGCGTGACCAGCATGACGAAAACAACAAAACCGACCGCCACAAGAAACATCAGAACGATGGGCAGATAATCCATTGATGAGCTGGGAACTTCCAATACCATATGTCTATGATTTAAAACGGTGTAAGATTAGTTATTTCTTCAGAAACACCAAAAAATTTCAGCTACAAATTTACGAAAAAAATCAGGTGACGAACAGGACAAACAACACGAATGGCCTGTTCTTAAAAGGCAGAGCCCGAACTTCCGCCGGGCTCTGCTTTTCTTTAGATCAACTGCTGTTTTTAACTGATGACAAGCTGCGAATTGACAATTGTCATGCTTTCATTTAATAAATAACAATTTTTCTGATTGCCGTTTGGGATGCATTGCTCAGGGAAAGCATGTATATTCCTGAACCATACCCTGTCAGCTCAATTGTCTTGTGACAATTGCCATTCAAATTGCTGAGGGTTTGCTGAAGTACCCGTTTACCAATGGCGTTATACACATTCAGAACATAATCTGCCGGAGCGGCTGAACTGAAGTTCATTTCAAACACCCCTGAATTCGGATTCGGGAAAACAGAAAGTGAATTGGTCAGTGCCTCTTCCTGAATACCTGTTGCCGCAAACAAGACCGATGTTGCCGAACACCCTGAGGGGTTGGTTACAACCACGGTGTAATTCGCCGGGAAGGTTGTGCCTGTGTATGTCTGGCTGGTAGCGCCGGGAATCAAAGTGCCATTGAGATACCACTGGTAGGTAACACCTGTGGCCGAAGTGCTGAGTAAATGGCCCGCTTCTGTAACAACAGGAATGGCAGGATTTGCATGAACCGTTAAAGCCACCAGTGAGGTGCTCGTGCAGCCGGCTGCATTTGTTCCCGTTACAGTATATGTAACTGACGAAGCAGGACTTGCCGTTACGGGTGTGCCGGTTGTCCCTGACAGACCTGTGGAAGGGCTCCAGCTATACGTGTTTGCACCCAGAGCGCTAAGCGAAGACGTTTTCCCATTGCAGAAAGCCGGAACAGAAGCGGAAGAAGTCACTGCCGGGTTTGCATTGACAGTAATGACCTGGGTATGTGTATTGTTGCCAATTGAATTGGTTGCTGTCATACTCACCGTGTAGGTTCCGCTTGATGCAAAAACAATACCTGTCGGACTGGCAAGCACAGATGAACCAGGCGTTCCTCCGGGGAAAGTCCAGCTCCAGCTTGTCGGGCTTCCGGTTGAATTGTCTGTGAAATTCACAGATTTCCCTGCACAGACAGCGGTATTGCTTGCCGTAAAATTAGCCGTGGGTGCTGAAAGAGCTGCAGGGGTATAAACGGGGATCTCCCAAATCCCTCTGCCATAAGTCGCTGCCCTGATTTTTCCTGTCGGATAATAGATCTCCATTTGATTGACAATGACATTGGGCAATCCATTGCTGTATGGCTGCCAGGATGTAAGGGTACTGTCGCGGTAATACACACCCACATCCATACCGACATATACAGCACCGTGCGCATTTTTTTGGTAAGTGATGCAATCGGCCGGTAAATTCGGCAATCCGGTGGAGTAGTTTGTCCAGGTGGCGCCTCCGTCTGAAGTTACAAAAACCTTGCTGCCGGCCGTATAACCCGAATAGGTGATGTATACGATGTTCGGATTCGTCGGGCAAAAGGCTATATAGGTTGCGGCATCGGTTGATGGCAATCCGCTGATGGTTGACCAGGTAGAACCCCCGTTGACCGATTTGTAAATCCCCGTGCTCTTGGTTACAAATATAATTTGCGAATTGGAAGGTGCCACGGCAAATTCATCCATGTAAGTGGTTTGATCCGGGTTTGTTCCCAGTTGAGTCCAGCTCCCTCCGCTGTTGGTTGATTTCCATAAATTGGTGAGCCCGCCGTAAATGGTTGCCGGTGTTGTCGGATCCTGTTTCCAGGGAGTGGCCCAGGCCGAGCTTTCCGTTGTATTGGGTCCTATGCTGTTCCAGCTCAGACCGCCGTTGGTGCTGCTGTTGAAACTGGCATTGTACTGCTCTCCATACATCTTCTGGGCATTCGAATAGTCGATAAAACATTTCATGCCGTCACCACCCAATGGAGAACTCCAGGAAGTAGCGGTGGTCATCAGATTTGTTCCGTTGTCCTGCCATCCCGAGAGCACGACACTTGGCGAGGTGGTTGACATGCCAAGTCCATAGAGCTGTCCGATTTGCAAATTGCTGCTCAGATCAGACCAATTGGATGTTGAGTTTGTCGTGTGAAAAATTCCTCCGTCGCAGCCAACAAGTACGGTGGTTCCATTGAGATACAGGATGTGGTGAATGTCCGCATGAACGTAATTGGCTGCTGTATGATTGGCTGCCCAATAACTCACCGAACCACTTCCCCAGGTAGAACCTCCGTCTGTAGATCGCCAGAGATTCACCCCGCCGACCATAATTTCATTCACGTTTGTCGGGCTGACTCCGATACTCAATGTATAAAAAGACTGACCCGCTGCATCACTGCCATCCTGCTGAAAACCCATAAGGTTCGGACTGCCGGCTGTTTTTTGGGTAAAGCTGACACCGCTGTTGACCGACTGATAAACTCCCGAAAGACTTGAACCCGCTGCATCTGCTGCCAAGACATACACGTAGTTGGCATTGGCTTTCGAAACACCCACAGACATACGGAATACTCCACCCGGCAAAACAGAGGTAACCTGCGGCCATGTGGTTCCTGAATTTGTTGACACGTAAAAATTTTGTCCCGAAGCATAAATGGTACTCGAAGTCCCTGGTTTAAACTCCATGGACCAAATCGTTTCTCCATTGGAAAGCACACTTGCCCAACTTGTGCCACCGTTGGTTGACTTGACAATTCCAAAACTTCCGGAAGCGTAAATATTCTGTGTGTTGGACGGATCAATCAGTATTCTTGAAATCATATTTCCGCTGGATACAACCTGAGCAAACACATTGGCCCATGTTGTACCGCCATCCGTGGATTTCATAATGCCATATGTGTATACATGGGCTCCCCCACTGTTATAGCCATCCCTGTCACCTGTTGCGGCATAGATAACCAGACTGCTTGCTGGGCTGATGGCAATATCGGAAACCCCCAGATCGGTGAATAAATCGGTCGATGTTGTCCAGCTGCCGCCTCCGTTAACAGACTTCCAGAGTCCACCGTCGGGAGCGCCTAACCACAAATTGCTTGAGTTTGCAGGATCAATGGTGATGCAATTCACCCGCCCGGCACCTCCACCCTGGGGCACACCGCTTGGATTGAAGTACGTCCATGTATTGGCCTGCAGAGCCGGATTTATGCTTTGTTTAAGCTGTGCCCGTTCATTCAGATATTTCTGGTATTCGTAAGGCGTTCTGGCCAGCAGAGACCGGTCGCCTGAAGGAAATGTCCGGGGTGCAGCAAATGCCTCATAACGTTTAAACAATTCCCAGCCTCCACCTTCGTCCTCGTCCTTCTCCCCTGTTTCTTTTCTAGCAGATTTCATTTGAGGTCCAAAAGGGTTTTCGGGATCGGCATAAAATGCTTTTTGAATGTCAGAAAGACGGGCATTCTTATCTTTCATCATTTCTTGCCAGGATTTCGTCTGCGCTTTTTGGCCCATCGCTGCGAAAGACACCAGAAACATCAAAAGCAGCATGGCTTTAGGTAGCTTTTTTTTCATGGGCAGGAATTTAAGAGGATGGATTCAATTAAAGTTGGGACAATAATTCCTGAAAAGCAATCTTTGGGAGTGGTGTTAGACCAAACGGCCTATTTATAGACAAATCACATGTTTTCGTAGACGAACAGAGATGTTTTGTCTGAAAACCGGGTTGAAAGAGGAATCCCGATTGATCCTGCCCAATCTGATGAAAATCGGAAGAGAAAATCCGGGAAAGCAATTGGTGATCTGAACATGAGTCCGGATTCCTTATGGCCAGTCAATTCAATGCTTTAGAGAATGTATCGCTATCCCAATTGATGGCTGTAAACAAATTGCTGTTCATTTCTTTATCCGGAGGGCTGAAAAACTTGGTCTGTCTTTTATAGTTTTATACCACTACTCTTCGTAATATTGATTCAGGATATATATTGTCACACTAAACAGTTCATATGCGGGAAACCAAAAAGATTTTCGTTCTTGACACATCAGTCATCATTTATGATCACAACGCTATAAAAAGCTTTAAAGAGCACGATGTGGTAATTCCCATAACGGTACTTGAAGAGTTGGATAACTTTAAGAAAGGTAACGATACAAAAAACTTTTCCGCGAGAGAATTCATTCGTTATATAGATAAAATTGCAGGAGCCAGCACCTTGCAGGACTGGATCAATATCAACGGAAAGGGGCACGGTCTCTTCAAGATCGAAATGAATCAAAAGGCGTCTGTGGATGCCGAACGGGTTTTTGGAGAGAAGAAAGCGGATCACCGCATTATCAACTGCGCCCTTTATCTCAAGGAAACAAATCCGGACCGCAAGGTGGTGCTGGTGACCAAAGACATCAATCTGCGTCTGAAGGCAAAATCCCTGAATCTCAATTCAGAAGATTATGAAACCGGAAAGATCAAGGATCTGGATGAGCTCTATACAGGACGAACAACTCTGGAAAAGGTTCCTATCGGCGCCATCAACGAGATATACGAAAAAGGCACCTGTGCCGCTGATACCGTTCTGAAGAAAGTAAAGCCAATTGCCAATCATTATTTCATACTGAAGAACGGCCAAAAATCCGTGCTTTGCCATTACAATCCGATTACCCATACCGTAGACCGGGTGCGTAAACAAAGTGCGCTGGCTATCAATCCGCGCAATGCCGAACAGGCCTTTGCCCTGGATGCCATCATGAACCCGGCTATCAGTCTGGTAACGATTCAGGGTGTTGCAGGAACCGGAAAAACATTGCTTTCTCTGGCCGGAGCTCTTGAGCAAAGGAGAAACTACCACCAGATTTATCTTGCCCGTCCGATTGTTCCGCTCAGCAACAAAGACATCGGATATCTTCCGGGCGATATCAAATCGAAACTGAATCCTTACATGGAGCCATTGTGGGACAACTTAAAATACATCCGCAGCCAGTTCAGCGAAAAAGACAAGGAACACAAGCTGCTCAACGAAATGGTTGAAACCGAGAAACTGGTTGTTTGTCCGCTTGCCTATATCCGGGGACGAAGTTTATCAAACGTTTTCTTTATTGTGGATGAAGCCCAGAACTTAACCCCGCATGAAGTAAAAACGATCATCAGCCGGGCCGGGCAAAACACAAAAATTGTTTTTACAGGCGATATTTTCCAGATAGATACCCCGTATCTGGATACCCAGAGTAATGGTCTTTCGTACCTGATCGACAGGATCAAGAATCAACCGCTTTACGCACACATTACATTGGAAAAAGGAGAGCGAAGTGAACTCGCAAACCTGGCCAATGATTTTCTGTAAGATTGTTGCCGTTTTTTGAATTGAGCCCCTTTCCTGTCAAACGGATCGGGGCTTTTTTTCTTGAACTTATCATGTGAACCCGATCATTGAATAAAAAACCAAAACGAAGTTCCAGAATATTGATTTTGTGAGATTGATAAAAAAGAAAAAACCTTCCGGATTTAGCAGAAGGTTTTTTCGAATTGGAAATGACCGCAAGAAAAACAATCCTCAATACGGATCCAGCATACTCTTATCGTTGGTAAACTTCGGATTCTTATTTGATTTGTGTTTCTTAACAACAGTCGTATCGGATTTGGCAGGTTCCGAAACACTCTTACCGCTGGTGTCCTTTTTCACTTCTTTGGTGCCCGCATCGGGAACAGCGGCCGCATTTTCTGTCTTCTCCTGATTTTTGTCTTTCTTCGATGACTTTTGTTTCTTTTCCGATTTGGTTTTCACCTCGTTATTTTCTACTGCTTTGTTTTCGGCGGGTATGATCTTGCCATGTGTAGTGTCCGCTCTTTTCGGATCATAAATCACATAATCATTCCATCCCAGATTGACATTGGTCTGGGAACTGCCCGATGCTTCCAAGGCCTTATCTTTTGTTGGATAGATAAATCCTTTTTTCGGATCCAGCATATCATCATAAAACAAGACCTTGGCCGGATCCTGGCTGTTCAGATTTGCCTGAACGGGGTCCATGCGTTTTACCGTTTTTTCCTCGGCACTCACTCCGGCTTTGGCAGGCGCAGGATTCACGGTATGCTCTGCTGGACTTTCCTTTACCGCCACAGATTCTTCATTGACAGGCGGAAAGAACTGAACGCTGTCCACAAGACTGGGATTTGCAGAAACAATTGTCTGGTGCCCGTCTGATCTTGGATGTTGAGTTTTCTGGGCAGACTGAGATTTATCAGCTGCAGGGTTTACTACAGGCGAGCTTTTTTGCATCACCGGCTGCGCTTGCTGACTCTGGGTCTTATCCGTTCCGATCATTTTAAAGATCAGGAACAAAGCGGCTGTACTGACAACAATGGCAACAAAAACATTCATGGAAAAACCCCATTTGAAATTCGGCAGGTTAAACGATGGGCTCTGTTTGGGAAGCGTATTGAGCTTGGCTTCCATTTCGCTCCAATCGGCCTGCACAAAAGGAACCTCATAGCCTTCCAGAGAAGACTTGATTTTCCTTTCAAAATCGTTGTTGCCGTTATTTGTCATTGTGTAAGTTGCTGATGAAATGTGCCAGATTCTTTTTCAGATTGAATTTTGCTTTCGACAGATTCGATTTGCTTGTGCCTTCGCTTATATCCAGTTTTTCTGCTATTTCCTTGTGTGTAAACTCTTCCATCACAAAAAGATTGAAGACAGTGCGGTAGGCCGGAGAAAGTTCCTGTATGGCATGAATAATGTCTTCCTGCCTGATGTTGCGGAAAATATCGTCCTCTTCGACTTCCTCCACTTTGGTCACTCCCGCCTGATCGGCATAGACTGTATTGACAATCAGGTATTCATGTCGGTTTTTCCGCAAATGATCAATTGCCGTGTTTACAATAATTCTCCGGATCCAACCTTCGAATGAGCCCGTATTTGCAAAATTGCGGAGATTCGTAAACACTTTCATGAAACCTTCGTTCAGAATATCTTTGGCTTCATCTCTGTTTTTCGCATAACGAACACATACGGCCATCATTTTGCCGTAAAACTGCTCATAAAGCTGTTTCTGACAGGCGNNCTGTCATTTGTTCCTTGGTGTTCTCACACTTATACGTATTAAGACGGCAATATGTTCAGGAGGTTGCTTTAGTATTGTAAAAATAATCAAATTTCAACGCAAAGCAAGGGGCGGGAGTCCAAAACAGGGGTATTTTGCCAATAAACTAACAAAATATTAATGTTTGAACCTTATGGCTCTTCTCCCCTCCAAAATTTGCTTTCGGGAATTTATGGTGGTCATTTATCTTGTTTAATTCCTATTGTTTATATTAAATAATATTATATACGTATTTTTGATCGGGCACATTTTCTGTTTTGGCATAGGAATAAAGTGCAGTGGATAACGCTTTCTTTATAGGGCCCGTTTTTGATATATCCTGTTTTTGACAGATACTTTTTCAGGAATCTGTGCGTTGATTCCCTGGAATCGGAACCAGGATCTTATCGCCTTCTGTGGATTTGACCAAAACTTTGAAACAGCCGGCTTGAAAATAAATCTCATAGCCCCTGCGATCTCAGATATCAAACAGGAAACAAAGCCGAACAAGCTCTATTATTTACTATCTTTCAGTATCAGATTAAAGATTGCCTTATGATTAAAAAACACTCTTCTTTCAATATCATTTTTACCCGATCACTCGGACTTTCAGCTGTGATCTGTTTCGTCACTTCCCTCTCCGCCCAGGATACCCATTTTTCTCAGTTTTACATGTCCCCTTTGACCCAAAACCCCGCCATGGCCGGTGCTGTTTATGAAATGGAAGCCTATGCCAACGTCAGGAATCAATGGCAAAGCGTTGCCTCTCCCTACCGCACAGTGGCAGCCTCCTACGATATGCGTTTTATTAAGAAAAAACAAAAGAAAGGTTTTTGGGCGGCAGGCGTTAATTTATTCAATGACAAAGCGGGTGATGTGACGATAGCCACCACCCAGGTCAACCTCTCTGTTGCCTATCATGTTAGATTGAACGACTTCAACACCCTGGGTGCCGGTGTTCAGGCGGGATTTGCACAAAGCGCGCTGGGATCGGGAACCATACGTACCGGGAACCAATACAACGGTTTAAATTATGATCCGAATCTTTCAACAGGCGAAATGCTTACAAACACGACGATGACTTATCCGGATGCCGGTGCCGGTCTTGTCTGGACTTACAACAACACGACCAAGGCCATCATGGTAAGTGATAACCACGACCTGAAATTCAGTTTCGGAACATCCGTTATGCATGTCAATCAACCTGCTTATTCCTTTTACAACGATGGCGAAAAGCTTTATATGAAATATGTCATTCACGGCAACGGCCTGATCAGTATACCCAGTTCCAGTTTAGCGGTTGTGCCCGGCTTTTTGTATTACCGGCAAGGTCCCGAACAGGAGATTTATGCCGGCACGCTTATTCGTTACAAACTGAAACAAGACAGCAAATATACAGGCCGTAAAAAAGGCGCCGCTATTTCTGCCGGAGCCTTTTACCGGGCCGGCGATGGAATTGCTGCGGCTACTCTTCTGGAATATTCAAACTATGCCATTGGGCTCAGCTACGATGTCAATACCTCTCAGCTTCATACGGCAAGCAGTTTCAGGGGGGGCATGGAAATTACACTGCGGTTTGTCAACCCCAATCCGTTCTTCAATTAAGGTTTCTCATAACCGGGCTTCTTTTGAATAAAAAAGCCTTAAAACAAAATGATCGCCTTTCATTTTTTCAGAAGGGATCCATCGGAGATAACGATCACAAGTATTTGAAATGGTCTGAAAATGAAAATCAGGTTGGTCTTCTGTTTATTGTTTTTCACTTTTCTTCAGATTCAGAAAGGGAAAACACAGACATGGATCTGGGCCAAAAGTTCGGGAGGTGTCGGCAACAATCCTTCCGTCTCCATATATCAGGAAGGGCAGTCCGTTTGTTCAGACAAACTTGGCAATGTATTCATTACCGGAGATTTTTATGGACATGACATTGTTTTTGACACGGTTTCACTTCTGAGTCCAAAGAATGGCGGAATTTTTTTGACCAAGTACGATCCAAACGGGCATGTTCTCTGGGCCAAGGTCTTTGGCGATTCGTCGGAAAATGCAATTGCCTCATCGGTCTGTACAGACTCTAAAGGAAATGTTTTCGTCACCGGAATTTTCAACGGAACCGCAATCGCCTTTGATAACATTTCACTTTTCAACCCCTCCTTCCTTTTTTATGCCCCCTTTATTTTAAAAACCGATCCATCCGGAAAGGTGCTCTGGGCAAAAACATCGGGGACAATAACAGGAAACATTTCAAGTCAATGCATAGTCGCCGATTCCGCCGGAAATGTTTTTATCACCGGAAATTTCGAAGGGGCTTCATTAACGCTTGACAATACAGTCTTATCCAATACGGGTCACGCAAATGTTTTTCTTGCCAAATACCTGGCCAACGGAAATCTCGCCTGGGCAAAAAGTGTGGCAGGCTCGGCAAGCGATTTATCCACATCAATCACTGCCGACACGAACGGAAATGTGTACATCGCCGGATATTATACCAGTTCTTCCATTGCCATCGGATCATCTGTCCTTACCGGTTCCGGCAATCAAATCATCTTTTTTGCAAAATATGACAACTCAGGCAATCCGGTCTGGGGTAAAAATGTCCCCTCCTCAAATGATGATGCGGAAGCCTTGGCCATTTGCACAGACTTAAACAAAAATCTGTATTTGACAGGTTTTTTCACCGGTCCGGACATTTCTTTGGGATCATCGTCTCTTACAAACAGTGGCTATAGAAATTTGTTTGTTGCCAGGCTCGATCCTGACGGAAACTTTATCTGGGCAAAAAGCGCTTTAATGGGAAGTTTTACATTTGGAATGGGCTATTCACTGGCAGTAGACAGCCAGGAGAACCTCATTGCAACAGGGGCATTTAGCGGCTCAGACATTGTATTTGACTCAAAAACCCTCGTTTTTAGCCCTGGTGCCGAATACAATACCTATCTGGTCAAATATGACTCCACCGGCACCGTGTTATGTGCTTCATCGCTTGCGGGAGGAGGTGACGACGAAATTGCCATCTGCACAGATCCCTTTGGGAATGCCTATCTCGGAGGCGACTATTACCAAACTCCTCTTGTCGTTGGATCGGTTACATTACCCATTACCACAGGACCCAACGGCGAAAATGTTTTTCTGGCAAAATATGTATGCGGATGCAGCTCTACAGGAAACATTACCGGACCAAAGGAATTGTGCATGGGCCAAAAAACAAATCTTACTGCCAACGGCGGAATAAATTACATCTGGAATACAGGAGCCAGCACCGGAACCCTTTTTGTTGATCCCGACAGCACCACCACTTACTCCATGATTGCAAGCTATGGCAGCTGTTCAGACACCGCATTTTTTACCCTTCGGGTCAACCCTCTTCCTGTGACTTCTGTTGTTGCAGAACATTCTATAGACTATTGCGAAGGAGGACATAACGGCAGCATCAGCACCCATACAAGTGCCGGCACCTTGCCCTATACCTTTTCCTGGGCTCCCCGCGGAGACAGCACAGAAAGTATCACCGGGCTGAGCAAAGGAAATTACCAACTGACGGTAACCGATTCAAAAGGGTGTATCAGCCAGGCTAAAGCAGTTGTCATCAATTCTCCGGAACTCTTTGTTCCGAACTACTTTTCCCCGAATAATGACGGGATAAACGACAAAGAATGTGTTTATGGAGGATGTCTGACCGACATGGACTTTTCCATTTATGACCGTTGGGGCGAAAAAGTTTATGAAACAAATGACACAAATATTTGCTGGGATGGATATTATAAAGGAATGCTGATGGATACCCAAATCCTGGTCTACAATTTAATTGCCACATTGCCTGGCGGCGAAACGGTAACGAAGAAAGGGACAATCAATTTAGTGAGATGAAAGCTTTCTGGCAAAAAAAGGCTGTATGCTTTCCCATCAATTAAAATAGTAGCCGCCGACCGGCAAAAGTATGCTTCCGTTCAGAGTCATAGTTTGGCAGCCAGCACGCAAGCCTTCTTAAAGGTTCTTATGTTGCCCTTCGAATCAAAGGCTTCAAAGAAAACAATGTAAATGCCTACAGGCGCCTTTTCACGGTTATCGCCAATTCCATCCCAGTTGAAACTGCCCTCGGTACCGAGCAATGCATTCGTGATCAAGGTCCTTATCTTCCTGCCCCTTGCGTCGAAGATGCTGACCGTTCCGACAAAATCAGGACCGTCCAGATGATAAGCGATACCCAAAACATCTTTGTATCCATCTTCGTCCGGAGAAAAGATTTCATCACTGAGCGAAAACCCGGAACCGGAATCCGCATTCAAAAATTGTGAATTGCGGTATGCCGGTGTACCGTATCCCACAGCATCAGCCGCGGAGTGCCAGTTGCCCGCATCCTGTGTCATGCGGTTGTAGTCTACCCGTTCCAGAGAAACACCTTTCGTTGACGCGAGCAGTGGAAATTGCCAGGCCGAAGAATAAACCAGCCTGTCGATCACTTTTCCCGATGTCGTGACTAGCACGATGGTTCCCGCATCAATGTTCATCCTGGGCATCGCCGGCAGATCGACAAAAGCTTTCGGATTCAGTGTATTGTACTGTTTTTTCACAGCATCCTGATTTGTACTCAGCAACAGGTATTCTCCGGGAAAAACAAGAAAGCCCCCGGTGCTGATTGTCTTGGTATCTGTCAGGGCACCACTTAGAGAATCTTCTGAAGACAAATTCAAATGTTTCAAATCGATGACTTTGGAAGAACGGTTGTAAATCTCCACATATTTCACACCATTTGTTTTCGGGTCAGACAATACTTCATTCAAAACAAGATCACTCTCATCGGGCTCCAGCGGAATTGCAAAATGCGCTGAGTTGTCAGTGCCGATTATATTTCCGGAACAATCGCTTATTTTTCCAGTTACGGTAATGGTGTAAATTTCAGCAGGGCTGATCGCATTTAAAAGGCACAGAACGATGCTTTTGAAATCATTTCCTACAGGATGAAGAGACGCTATCCGGATATTCCTGTCTATGGAATAGATACTCGGATCCTGCATGCTGGTGCTGTCGACCGATTTATCAAAAAACAATTGGATCGTGTCTTCAGAAAGAACAGCCACACGCAAAACCTGAGGTGCCGTCAGATCCGGATTTGGCGCTTGCACCGAATTCCGCCTTCCCGGGCTTCCTCCGTTTGGATTCCGCGAAGCCCTCCAGTTGTTTGCCGCCCCGCAGGGGTTCGACGCATCAATCTGTTCGAGTGACCAGCCTCCTTTTTTCTTATTCTCATCCCCATACCAGGCATCCGAATAAGTGACATCTGAAATGACTGCTTCCTGTTCATTTTTCAATGTGAGCTCAGCACTGGTATTGTTTACCGCTGAAAAACCAACCACGCCAAAAACCGGAAGAGCCGGATCGAATGCCAATGAAGCGTTAATTGAACAAAGCACAACGAAGCTATCGGGCAGAATAACAACTCCGGTAATCGGATGGCTTTTTTTCCCTTCGTTGATTGTCCAGTTGTCAAGATCGATCGGGAAAGCTGTCCGGTTATACAGTTCCACATATTCATAGGGAGGCAGGTTTTGAGCCGGATTCGGATTTGCCATGATCTCATTAATCACCACATCATAGGCTTTGGGAACGTAGATCCAGAATGCATTGTCGGAGGCTTTCATGCTGTCGCCAATCAGGTTTTTGACTTGTTTTACATGAAGCGTATATGTGATCGAAGATGCTATGGGACTTCCAAATACCAAATGCACAAGACTTTGAATCAAGCTGTCGCGGTTGGCAGAAACCGGGTTGCCCAGGTTTTTATCCGCCCGGTAATTCGAAAGCAGAGTTGCGCTAAGCGAGTCGACCGCTTCATTGAATTCAACATCCAGCCCATTCCCTGAGACAACTTGTAGCGAAGAAACAACAGGAAGTGTATGATTTACATAGATCGGTCCAACATAAAAATCGGTCCAATAAAATTTGCTTGCATCACTTATGGTATAACTGGCCTGAACGCCAAAGAAAGATGTCTTCTTATAAGTGGTGTCTGTTCCCGAACATTCCAGGACGTAGTTTGCCCCGCCCAAAGGATCCACATACAGGTTCCATTTACCCAGGCTGTCTCGTGTTACCTTAATTGTGAGGCTGAACGAAGAGGCTATTTCACCATTCGTTCCACGGCAGACCGAAATGGTTGCATACCCCGATTGGCAGAAAAGTTCGACAGCATCATTGCTCCCCGATTCACCAAACTGAAGAAAATACCCGTTCAGGCTATCCGTTAGATTTGATTGGCTGGAAGCGAGGTAAACCCGGCCATTGTTATAACCCGAGGGAGAGAAATTCTCCCGGATATAAAAACGCCACTCTTTATTTCTCAGGGAAGAATCCGGGCTGGCAACAGACAGAAAACTTGGGCCCAGAGTACCCTGAAGCTGCAATTGATTTGCCGCATTGATGATGAAGTCTGACGAATCGCCATGCCAGGCGGGGTTCTGACTGAAATTGCCATCCGAAAAATCATCTGTCAACACTTGCGAACAGGCGGTGTGAAAAATCAGAATTAAAAAGAACGGAAATGCTTTTTTCATGCTTTGTATCTTCAGTACAACGCCAAAAGTAGAACCGGGACAAATGATTTCCTTTTCAAAGTGGAGGGCATTCTTTTCTTTCGGGTACCAATGCTTTCGGGTGCCAACCAAATTATCTTTCGAATAAGCCGGATTTTCAGCAGATAAAAAAATCCCTTTTGAGCCGGCTGCACATCAAATAAGTAGAAGCAGGGCAAATTTATCACTGCATCATGACCAAATGCCCCGGGGTTTGGAATTATTTCATGAAAATCAAATTAATATCTGATATTTGCACCCATGAACCCGACCATCGGAATATGTATGAAGCATAAGAAAACCAATTCCCCGGTGAAAGGCATCTGATGCATTTGCATATCAATAGATACAGAGCCTTTCCAAAGAAAGGCTTTTTTAGTTATGCTATTGAAACATGGTAATCAGGACCTTGTCTTTCGGGATAAAAGGAATAACCAATACGGGCATATGAAAATAGCAGTAGTAGGTGCTACCGGGCTGGTAGGCACAAAAATGATCCGGGTTCTGGAAGAACGCAATTTTCCCGTTACTGAATTCATACCCGTGGCTTCCGAAAAATCGGTTGGTAAAGAAATTGCTTTCAAAGGAAAGCAGTACAAGGTTGTGGGTATGCAAACAGCGATTGACATGAAACCGGCTATTGCGCTTTTTTCGGCGGGAGGCAGCACGTCTCTTGAATGGGCGCCCAAATTTGCAGCAGCCGGCATTACCGTAATCGATAATTCTTCAGCATGGAGGATGGATTCTTCCAAAAAACTGATTGTTCCTGAAATCAATGCCGATGAACTTACCGCTGCAGACAAAATCATTGCCAATCCCAATTGCTCAACCATTCAAATGGTCGTTGCCTTGAATCCTCTGCACAAAAAATACAAAATCAAACGCATCGTGGTTTCTACTTATCAGTCGGTTACGGGCACCGGCGTGAAAGCAGTCACCCAGCTGATGAACGAACGCAAGGGTATTGACGGAGAAATGGCCTATGCCTACCCCATCGACCTCAATGTTATTCCCCACATCGATGTTTTTACAGACAACGGCTATACCAAAGAGGAGATGAAAATGGTGAACGAAACCATCAAAATCATGGGCGACAGCAGAATTAAAGTGACCGCCACGGCCGTGCGTATACCCGTCATGGGCGGGCACAGCGAATCTGTCAACGTGGAGTTCACAGACGAATACAGCCTGGAAGATGTGCGCCATATTCTTTCTTCTTCGACAGGCATCGTCCTGGTGGATGATGTGAAAAATCTGAAATACCCCATGCCCATGGATGCGCACGACAAAGACGAAGTGTTTGTGGGAAGACTGCGAAGGGACGAAACGCAAGCCAAAACCCTCAATATGTGGATTGTTTCTGACAATCTCCGCAAAGGGGCTGCAACCAATGCCATACAAATTGCGGAACACCTTTTAACAAAGGGATTGGTATAGGCACTTTTGTTATCCTTATTTCAGTTTGTGATCCAACATTTTCAGCGGCCATTTAAACGTGTTGTTTTATATCTGTCTTTCCTTCCAGAAATTTCTGTTTCCTTGTTTCCTGGCGATACGTTCCCTTTTCTTTTTGAAAAAACCTTTTTTCCAATTGACAAAATATGTTTTCCTGTTGACAAAACTCTTTTTCCTATTGGCATTTTACCTTTGCCTTCAGACAAACCTTCTTTTCCAATGGACTCGGCTTGTTTTCCAATACGCACCATTCCTTTTCCGTTTGACACATGACCATCTTCGTTTGACAAAGTCGTTTTTCCGTTCGACACGATTTGTTTTCCCGCAGGCAAAGCCGTTTTTCCGTTTGACAAAACATGTTTTCCCTGAGACAAAATTCTTTTTCCTGTTGACAAAGCATGTTTTCCTGTTGACAAAACCCTTTTTCCAATTGGCATGAAAGATTTTCCTATTGGAAAACCCATTTTGTCTATCCGCATCGGGTGTATTCCAACAGGCAAAACATCTTTTCCTGTTCGCATACCTTGTTTTCTTCCTGACAATGCTCCTTTGCCCCATTTCAGTATCTGTTTGTTTTCCGGAAAAATCATTTTTCCAGTTGCTTGAATTTGATTTCCATTTCGTGTTTCCATTTTTTCTTTGCGCTTTACTTTGTTTATGACCTTCCTGAGGTTTTTATTTTCTAAATTATTTTTCTCCTCTTTCCTTTTTTTTCTGCTCCGATCTTTCAATTCATATCCCATATATATATAAGCTTCGAGGGTGTCTTTTTGTTCCAGCCCAAATGCAGATTTTTTGATAATTACACGAAAACACTTAGAAAATTCTAAAAGAAACCAGGGGGAAATGCTCTGGGGGGAGGAAAAAACAATTTAACCATGGAGACATGGAGAGCCATGGAGAGTGCCTGTTCGCAGTGCCTCCGTACATCCGTGGTCCAAAAGTTGTTGCTGGTTTCCCGGAGGTTGTAAATCCGTTCTTACTTTACAATAAAATCAGAAACTCCTTTTACAAGGACTTCGGATATGGGCAATTCGGGCTTGGTATAGACCGCGATATTGGCTTGCCTGTCTTTGCTTTCGACAATGCGGAACACATGGTTCATATTGTCTATCAGGAGCACTTCGGCTTTGGGATTGGCGCTTGCCAGTTTTTGTTCATCAGCAACTGTAACCTGAATATCGTTTGTCCCTTGCGCAATCAGGCAAGGAATACTGAGTTTCTTAATTTCCTCCTGCGGATCATATTTGAACCACGAAATCATATAAGGCATCACGCTGGGTCTGAAAAGAGAGTAAAGCGTCATATCTGTAACGTTTACCAGTTTCCCGGCTTTCAGGCTGTCGAGTATCTGAAAAACAACGTTTCGCAAGCTGTCGGGCAATCGGGTAAGCTGGGTTTTGAGGATCTTATCTGCACTTTCGCCGGCGCCGGCTATGGAAACGAATTTATCGGCCATGCCGTTGGCTGCAATCATGCCGATAAGCGAGCCTTCACTATGTCCGGCAACGGTAATTTTTGTAAAACGCTTGTCCTTCTTTAAAGTCTCTATCCATCCCTTTGCATCATTAACCAGATCATCAAAACGCATTTTCGATTCATCCATTCCTGCGGCTTTGCTTTCTCCAATGCCTCGTTTGTCATAGCGCAATGTGGCAATGTGATTTGCAGCAAGCCCCTGAGCAAGCTTTTTCAGACTCTCGTTTTTACCCAACATGGTGTTACCATCCCTGTCGGTTGGCCCCGAACCGGCAATAATCAAAGCCACGGGCCCTTGCTCAAAACCGGCTGGAATGAGCAGAGTTCCATATATTTTTCCGGTAGGAGTATCCAGAGTAACCTTTGTTTCTACCTGATCCTTTTTAACGTGACATGAAGTCAGGGCAACAAACAAAAAAATAACCGAACCAATTCGTTTAGCAAAATTCATAGACACTAGGCGTTTAAATAAATAACAGGGTGAAGATAAGGAGAAATATTTCTATCCGACAAACAGAATACCCGTCCTATATCCATTTAGAAGGTTTTCGATCTCAGCCAGGTATTGTAATTAATCAGATCGCTCTGCGCCTGTACGTCAGAGTGTTTGGCGTTCAGAAGCCGCGTTACCGTTTGTTGAAGCACTTTATTGGTTTTGTCGGACCTGTTTCGGCTCATCAGATGAATGATTTCAATAAGTTTTTGTTGTCGGGCATACTCCGGCTTGTTCAGCAGCAAGTGAAAATCTTTTTTCACCTGTTCCAGTTTATGTTCAAGAAAATCGAAATCCTCCAGTTCGTACCGGATGATCAGTTCTGCGACGTAAACCTTAAAACGCAAACCAATGTCCAGATTTTTGAATCCGGGTTCCTGACACAATTTCACCAGGTTGCGAATAGCCTGTTTGAAATCCTTGTTGTCGAAATTGAGCACCGCCAGATTGGCGTAAATAAAGACGATATAAAATGGCAGTTTTTTGATAACTGCATTTTCTTTCGCCTCATTCAGTATGCCGATTGCTTTTTCCAGATCGCTTTGAGAATAATTGATGACAAGAGAATTGTAATAATAGAACAGGTATTTCTCTTTTAACATGCCGTTGTATTCCTTCATTGCTTTTTCCAGGCGGTCTGTATATTCGAGCGACAAATCAAATTTTCCGTTTTTAAACAATGAATTGATCAGATAGGTGAGCATCTGCAGCTTGGCTTCATGTGTGCTTCGGTTAAAAAGGTTTTGCTTTTCAAATTCCGAGAAGGTTTTGAGCAGATATTTTTCGAGGGAGAGGTAATCCTGTTTCTGAAGCATCATCCGGCTGACGCTTTGATATACCTTGAACCGAAGTTGTGTGCTGTTTTTAAAGGCCTTGTCTTTTGTAAAATCATCCAGCTTTTTCTGGAGTTCTTCCAGGATACGGTAATCTCTTCCTGAAAAATTCTGCGAGGTCTTGATATTGTATACCACATCGGCAAGAATGTCGTCTATTTCCTGAAGACGGTTCAGCTTGATGCGGTTGGCCTTGCGTTTGGGGATATACTCCCTGGGATTGATTTCGAGTGTTTCCTGTGAAAGACGAATCAGCTCGTTGTAGATCAAATCCAGCAGTTCCAGGATTTCCAGCTCAAAGGCCTTTTTTTCAGCGCGCGTAAGAAAATGGAGTGCGATTTCATGCTGATTCCGGCTTTGAAACAGACGGGCCAGAGCGATGTGGTTGAGAATCAGGTTAAAATCGGTACTTTCAAAATACTGAAGGGCAAAACTCTTGCTCACATCTTCCATGAGCCGGTTTTTGAGACGGTACAGGGTATTCTTGTCTCCCGCTCCATAGAGCTTTTTTTGTATTTTGTCTTCGTCATAGTCTGGGAATGTCTGCCGGATATAATCAAACAAAAGAAGATCCTTCCGCCCGGCCGAAGCATTCGTCCGGTTGGCAAAAAGCTTGAAGTGCCGGATCTCTTCCTTGTTCATAAAGCCGATCATGTCCTGAAGAATGTTCATTTTGGGTGCGTAAGATTTAATCAAAATTAAGTATAAATATTCAAGTCCTTCACCTAACTTTACAGCAAGAACCAAAAAAACATGAAAAGGTTATTCTCGCTCCTGTTTGTCATGTTTGTGCTTGTAACGGGGTATCTCCGGGCGCAGACCAGCAATTTCGTTTTCTTTCCACATATTCTTTCAGGGGCCAGAACGAATATCCCTCAAGGTACAATTGTGCCCGATTCCATTTCGCTGAAAAACAACGGGCCCAATACATTCCTGGGCACGATTAAACTCCAGACTTCTGTGGATACCCTCATGAACGGAGGGCATATCTATGTACCTCTTTCATTAGACACTGTACAGGCAGCCAGCTTTCCGGCTAACGCATCTCAATATTTTCAATTAAGTCAAACTTACTCTACAAAACCTCAGGGGGGCAAATGCAAAACCGGCAACAATGTGATTGTGATCTGGCCCGTCTTCAGCACGGGAGGGTTCTCTATGGACACCATCCGTGATACCGTATATATAAATGCCGGATTCGCTGGGATTTCCAAACTCGATGTCAACAGTCTGTTTAACATTTATCCCAATCCGGCACAAAATGTTCTGACCATCCGAAACGAATCCGCAACCGGAGAAAGGCTTGTCCAGGAAATCAGGATCCTGGATCTGCAGGGGAAACAAATAGCCCTCTTTTTGAAACGGGATATCATTGATGTGGGAAATCTGCCGAAAGGATTTTATTTGGTGGAGGTTCTTTTCAACAATGGAACGGTGGGGAGAAGGAAATTATTGCTGGAGTAGGAATTCGTTGCATGAATCTGATTCTGCAATCCGGCAAATGACCCTGTTTCGTTCTTCCAAAAAACCTTTCATGTAACTCGTCAGCAGCAAACGGCACACCAATTTCCCGATGAGGCCGAAGGGCGCTTCAAAATCAAAGATATCTGTGAGTATGGTGTGATCCATTTCTTTTCTGAAGATGTGCTGATGGTGCAGTTTTTTAAATGCCCCTTTCTGCATTTCACTCACAAAGCTGTTTGGAAAATCAAATTCCGTGATGCGGGAAGTCAGATCTTGTGTAAATCCCAGATGCCTGGCTCTCCAGGTGATGTTTTCTCCCAATTTAAGAAGGCCCGTTTTTCTTCCCTGCACCACGCGCTCATTTGTTTTTTGGGTAGAAAGCAAATGCAGGTTCACGCTTCTTGAAAGATTGAAACAGGTTTCAGGAGAGGCCTTTATCCGGGTATGCAGTGTAATTACGGGCATGTCAATGATGTTGGGTCAAATCGGTAATCGCATCGGCGGCATTTTTAAATTGGAACGAATATCCCTTTTGAAGCAGACGGCTGGGCACAACACGGCGGCTTTTCAGAACCAGTTCGGTTTCCGTTCGCAGAAAGACAGCACCGATTTCAAGCATCCAGGCTGCCGCGGGCAAACCAAAAGACATTCCAGCTGCCTGCCGGATGAGCCGCATGAATTCGCGGTTGGGAACCGGTTCCGGCGCCGAACAGTTGAATGTGCCTTCCCAATCATCGTGCTCAATACAAGCAGCTATGATTCCAGCAAAATCTTTTTCATGCAGCCAGCTGACATATTGATGCCCTGAACCCATCGTTCCTCCCAGCCCCCGGCGGGCCAGTTTCATCATCACCGGCAGAACGCCTCCCTGTTTTCCAAGAACCATGGAAATGCGCAAAACAATTTTACGTGTTGCGGGAGTATCGCATTTCGCAAATGCATCTTCCCATCTCTTGCATACATCCACAGAAAAACCCGTTCCGAATTCCGTATTTGAGTCATCCATGGGTTTGTCTTCGGCGTGCCGGTGGATGGTTGCCGAAGCACAGTTGATCCAGAGTTTTGGCGCCTTTGCAACCTGGTTGATTGCTTCCCCGAGCACCGCCGTTGATTTCAGGCGTGAGTCCAGAATATCCCGTTTGTTTTTTTCCGTATACCGGCAATCCACACTTCTTCCCGAAAGATTGATCAGCACATCGGCGCCATCGATCTCTTTGCACCAGTCGCCGGTATGCTCTCCATCCCACCAAACCGTCTTTGCGCCTTTGGTTTGTTCTCCACGCTTTCGGCTGAGGATCGTGAAGCTGGCCACAGGATGTGCCATATATTGAATCAGGGCATGTCCGAGAAAGCCACCGCCTCCTGCCAGAACGATGCGTAAGGGTTGCTCTGTTTTCATGGAATTTTGTTTTAAACGGATGATTAGAAATCGTCTCTTCCGGGTAACCGATTCGGTTTGTCTGCCCCCGGGATGACCGGTTTATTTCGCCGGTACCGCCTCTTTCGGCAAAGTCTGTGAAGCGCCCCGGGATGCTCTGTTGCGCTGCGATAAAATCAGAATCAAATTCAGAAACAACATGACTCCAAGAATAACCACAAAACCGCCAAATTTTATGCTCAGGGCCTCGATCAATTCCTGTGCGGAGTCTATGTAATGATAGCCTTCTCCATTACCCGTTGCGGCGTTGATTTTAATTTCCGGCCTGACTTCCAGCCTCAGAAACGCCAGTCCCAGAGCCATCAGGTAAAATCCGACCTGAATGAGTTTATTCAATGAAACAGCCTGTTCGTTTTGCCCGTGAAAAATATCCACATAAAAGACCCGGGCATTGCTTAATAATTTGTTGGCAACCCAAACCGTAAGAAGTATGGCAAGGGGCAGGTAAATGCAGTAAGTAAGGATGGTGTAGGACATGACTTTGGGAGTTTAAGATTTGTTTGTATTTGTATTTGTATTTCTGTATTTTCTTTCAGCGACAAGCAAGGTTAAAATATTGAACAAATGCATGATTCCGAGTACAAGCACAATGGTGCCGATTTTAACACTCAGAACTTCAATAAGCACCCGGACAAGATCGATTTTGGCCCAGATTCTGAGTGCTGCCACACAATACCCAATGTTGACCAGGTAATAACCGGCCAGCAAAATGTTGTTGACCGATTCGGCAAGGGAGATATTTCCGTGAAATACATTGATCAGGAAAGGCCGGCCATTTTTATGGAGAAGATGACCAACCACGACAACGACATAGGTTGTTATCAGCAAATAGAGGACGTAAGCCGTTACCGTGTAGTTCATCGTTCGGGTTCTTAATTTGTAAGACAACTAAAAACCGTGTATGCTACTTCATCAATTTCAAAAGAGCCGAGAGGAACCAGCTTTCTTCTGCCCTGGATATGGTGTCCAGCGCTTTATCCGCTTTTCCTGCAAACTTTCGGATTCCGCTGATTGTTTCCGTGAAAGCTTTCACTGCAGGATCTTTTTGATCACCCTCAACAACCTTCACATCCTCGAGCACTTTAAAAACGGGCTCCAGTTCCCGTTTGCGCCGTTCCTTGACGACCTGCCGAAAAACCTTGTAGACATCTTTTTCTGCAAAAAAGTATTCCTTGCGGTCGCCACTTTTGTGTTCCTTAAAGACCAGCCCCCAGTCGATCAGCGCCCGGATGTTCAGATTGACATTGCCTCTTGAAATTTGAAGTTCCTCCATAATCTCATCGGCCGACAAAGACTCAGGAGAAACCATCAGCAGGGCATGTACCTGCGCCATGGTGCGGCTGATGCCCCAGTTCGAACCCAGGGTGCCCCAGGCTTGTATGAATTTCTCTTTCCCTTCCTGCAGTTTCATAAGCGTGTGATTGATTGACAAGACAAATGTACACCATATTATCGAACTTTCAATAACTTTTGAAAGTTTATTTTTATATCATGCTTTGACCGGGCGGCTGACAGAAAGAGTGAGCTATGAATCTATATTGGGATTAACATTCTGTCTGGATCCCAAAAGTTCAAAAGGGTAGATTTCGGTACGAAACGGGGTCCTTTTCGTTTATTTTACGTAAATTGCATACAATTGCATGACGATTCCTACACAATTCACACCGAACATTCGTACCTTTAACTACCTGTTTATTCGGTCCATTTTGAATTTTTCTTCTTCAACAGAAAAGACATTCAGCTCCCGTCCGACCGGGAGTTTTTTGTTCCTTTTTTTGGAGTACCGGGATCTCAGGAAAAAATAAACCCAGGGCCGTTCTGGTTCCTTCAAAAACAAGAGGAAAGGACAGCCTGGGATAAAGAAAAACAAACAAGTATGTCAAAAAGATTTAAAAAAACAAAAGATACAAAATCCGCCAAATTCCTTTTCGAGGATGTTTTAAAGGCACTCAACACAAACTCCTCACGTTCCTACAACTACAAACAAATTGCTGCTCTCCTTCATATTGAAGATCATGCCCAGAAATTATTGTTGAATGCAGTGCTTGCCAAGCTCACCGAACAAGGTGTGGTGAAGGAAGTGGAACGAGGTAAATTCCAGGCAACAAAAACAGGCCAGACCATAATTGGACGCGTGGATATGACACAGTCGGGCTCCGCTTTCATCATTTCACCTGACTCAGAAAAAGATATTTTTATATCAAACCGAAAAACGCTGAATGCCTATAATGGTGATACTGTAAAAGTCCTGGTTTATTCTGCAGGCAACGGCCGCAGACCAGAAGGCGAAATCGTTGAAATCATCAGCCGTGTCAAAGATCAGTTTGTGGGTACGCTTCAAGTCTCTGCAAACTTTGCCTTCCTGGTTCCCGACAATGCCAAGACAGGAACGGATATTTACATTCCGCTCGATAAGATCGGTGGGGCCAAGAACGGACAAAAAGTAGTTGCCAAAGTAACTGACTGGGCCACTCGTGGACACAATCCGATAGGCGAAGTGACACGTGTATTAGGAAATGCAGGCGAGCATGAAACAGAAATCCATGCCATCCTTGCCGAATTCGGTCTGCCTTATGAATTTCCAAAAGATGTTGAAAAATTCGCTGATTTGCTGCCGGTAACCATATCTCCGGCGGAAATTGCGAAACGCAGGGACTTCCGGAAAATCACCACTTTCACCATCGATCCTTTCGATGCCAAGGATTTTGATGATGCCCTCTCCATTCAAAAACTGCCCAATGGCAATTGGGAAATAGGTGTTCACATCGCCGACGTTTCGCACTACGTTAAGCCAGGCAATATCCTTGATAAGGAAGCTCTTGACCGCGCCACATCTGTTTATCTCGTCGACCGGGTTGTTCCGATGCTTCCGGAAATCCTTTCCAACAACATCTGTTCGCTTCGCCCGCATGAAGAATAACTTTGTTTCTCTGCAGTGTTTGAAATGGATGAAAATGCAACCGTTCTGAACGAATGGTTCGGCCGTACAATTATCTATTCCGATCATCGCTTCAGCTATGAAGAAGTACAGGAAATTATCGAAACAGGTAAAGGTGAATACAAAGACGAAATCTTTACTCTCGACAGACTTGCCAAAAAATTACGCGCCGAACGATTTAAAAAAGGATCCATTGCCTTTGACAAACTGGAAGTGAAATTCCATCTGGACGAAAATGCAAATCCTACGGGAGTTTATTTCAAGGAAATGAAGGATTCGAACAAGCTGATCGAAGATTTCATGCTTCTGGCCAACCGCAAGGTAGCCGAATATGTAGGCAAACCCCGCACGGATAAAGGAAAAGACAAAAGCCTTGCGAAGAACCCCAACAAACAGAGCAACCGGTTCTTCGTGTATCGCGTTCACGACACGCCCAATGAAGACAAGCTGGAGGCGCTCAGCGTATTTGTTACACGATTCGGATACCGCCTCCGGACAAATACAGATGCGGCCGTTGCCGAAAGCATGAACAGCATGCTGAAAGAAGTTCACGGAAAACCCGAATCAGGCATGATTGAAACACTTGCCGTGAGATGTATGTCAAAGGCTATTTACACCACAAACAATATCGGTCACTACGGTCTCGGTTTTGAATACTACTCACACTTTACTTCTCCAATCCGTCGTTATCCGGATGTGCTTGCACACAGATTGCTTCAACATTATCTGGATCTCGATCACGGAATAGCCTCGAAGCCATACCTTGATGAGGAAGAGCTCGAGCTGGAATGCAAGCACTCCTCGGAAAGAGAAAAGCTGGCCGCTGATGCAGAACGAGCCTCGATCAAATACAAGCAGGTACAATACCTGCAGGATAAAATCGGACAGGATTTCGATGGCATCGTTTCGGGTGTTACCGAATGGGGTCTCTTTATTGAAATTACCGAAAACCATTGCGAGGGTATGGTCCGGATTCGCGACATGAAAGACGATGCCTATTTCTTCGATGAAGACAATTATTGTCTTCGCGGCAGAAAGCCCGGCAACGTTTTCACCCTTGGCGACTCCGTACGGATCCAGGTGAAAAGCGCCGATCTGGTAAAGAAACAGCTGGATTTTATTCTCGTCAAAAAAACCGAAGAAAAGAAAGAAGTCGCCAAGCCGAAGTTGGCAGACAAGACGGATAAATCCGATAAAACTGAGAAGTCGGATAAGCCCGGCAAAGAAAAGAAAACCGGCAAAGGAGACTCGTTCAGCGATGAATGGGGATTTGAAATTTAACCGGTTGCGGCGACCCCCTTCTTTTGACCAACAAACCTGAATTGTTTTAATTTAACAAAACCAGGCAAATTGTTTTTTATGACTACTTCTTTTAAAACGAACATACGAAGGCAGGCCATCTTTTTGATGATGCCTGCTTTCTATGTCTTTCTTTCACTGGTCATCCTTAAAAACATCACAAGCTTTTATATCAACGGGCCAGATCCGGTGTATGCCTATTTGATGAATGCCACCAATCTTGCCGGCGGACATCTGGAGATCGGACATATCGATCATCCCGGTACACCCGTTCAATGTTTGGGCGCCGCCATCATTTTCATCAAATATTTAATTACCGGAACGCTTCCACTTTCGCAGGATGTCTTGTCTAACCCCGAAAGTTATTTGTATACCTGCAGTATTGTACTGATCTTCCTGCTCGGCCTGGTGACCTTTCTGACAGCTAGGTACGTTTACAGGCACACCCGAAACATGCCTCTTGCCATTTTTTTCCAATTGTCCCCANNGCTTCACCATGCTTTACTACTGAAGCCCGAAGCGCTGATCATTATTGTCAGCACTTTTTTCACCGCCTGGCTGTACGTGACAGCCACTGAAGCTAACCGCTCTGGCAATGCGTTGTGGGGCACAAAATCGATTGGGATTGCAGCGCTTTTATCCGGACTTCTTGTTGCATGCAAAATCACTTGCCTGCCTCTCCTCGTTTTGGTTTATTTTCTTCTGCCAAATAACCGTCAGCGGCTTCTTTTTACTGGAGCCTTTGGCCTGTCTTTCCTGATCTTTATACTTCCGGTACTCTCCA
>PLXK01000048.1 GCA_003151415.1 Bacteroidota bacterium | reverse complement strand
CGCTTAAGGCTTCCCTCACGCAAACAAAAAAGCAGAACGGATTGAATGAACGGTTTCGGCTTGCTCTCATATTGTACAAACGCTTGAATTCCTTATCTTTGCCTTGCATGCCCTACGTAAAACCATACTGCAACAGCCTTACGGAATATTCGCGTTTTTTAACCCGTGAAGTTAAAGTTGGCCATATCGGTATCGGGGCTCATCACCCCATTCGTTTGCAATCCATGACCACAACCGATACTCTGGATACGCAGAAAACGGTGGAACAAAGCATCCGCATGATCGAAGCCGGATGTGAAATTGTACGCATCACCGCTCCCAGTCTCAACGAAGCAAAAAATCTCGAAAACATAAAGAACGAATTGCGCAAACGCGGATTTGACAGCCCGCTTGTGGCCGATATCCATTTCACGCCCAATGCGGCCGAATATGCTGCACGCATCATCGAAAAAGTAAGAGTCAATCCGGGCAATTACGCTGACAAGAAAAAATTTGAACACATCGATTATTCGGACACCTCGTATGAAGCCGAACTCGAACGCATCCGCATTCGCTTCAGTCCGCTAGTGAAGATCTGCAAAGAATACGGTACGGCCATGCGCATCGGCACCAATCACGGTTCGCTGAGCGACCGGATATTGAGCCGCTATGGCGATACTCCGCTGGGCATGGTCGAAAGCGCGATGGAGTTTTTACAGATCTGCGAGGAACACAATTACCACGAAATTGTGCTTTCCATGAAAGCCAGCAATACTTTGGTGATGGTGGAAGCCTACCGTTTGCTGGTTCAGAGAATGATTGAAACCGGAAGAAACTATCCCCTGCATCTGGGTGTAACGGAGGCCGGCGACGGAGAAGACGGCAGAATCAAATCGGCCGTGGGTATCGGCGCCTTGCTCGAAGATGGTCTGGGCGATACCGTGAGAGTTTCGCTGACGGAGGAACCCGAGTTTGAAATTCCTGTGGCCAGAGAACTTGTCGAGAGATATACACAGCGGAAACACAATAAAAAAGTTGAACCCATACGGGTAAATAAGGACAGCTCCTGGGATTTACCCTATGATCCCTATGCGCATGAACGCAGAAAATCAGCTGAAGCGCTGCACACCGGCGGACACAATGTACCCAAGGTTATTGCCGATTTCAGCAATCTGGACAAAATCACCCCGGCATCTCTTTTTGCCGCCGGATACAGCTATTCCGTACCGCTTGACAAATGGCACATTTCCGACCAGGCCTGCGATTTTATGTATGTGGGAAGAAACACGGTCGATTTTGAAATTCCCGGAACGCTGGGCATTATCCGGCACTGGGATACCGATCCTCTTCTGAACGCAAAGCCAAACAATCACATCATTTATCCCGGTGCAGGCTATGGGCAATTCAAAATACCGCCCGAAACCTGCCATTTCATTCTGGCCAATGAAGAATTCATCTTTTCAACAGAAGAGTTCAATCCGAAAGCCATTCTGGTTCTTGGCACACAGAATCCGGACAGCATGCCGGCGCTCAGAAGGATGTTTATTCATCTGGAAGAAAAAGGAATAAAGAATCCGGTTATCATCCAGCAGGAATACAGAAAAATTTCGGCCAGCCAGTTTCAGCTGCATGCCTCCACCGATCTGGGAGCCTTGTTGCTCGATGGTTTCGGAGATGGTGTCTGGATCATCGGCGATGCGGTTTCACCGCGTAAGGAAATCAATTCGCTTTCTTTCGGCATCCTTCAGGCCACACGAACACGCATTTCCAAAACGGAATACATCTCCTGTCCATCCTGCGGAAGAACGCTTTTTGATCTTCAGGAAACCACGGCAAAAATCCGCAACCGAACCAATCACCTCAAAGGAATCAAGATCGGCATTATGGGATGCATCGTCAACGGTCCCGGCGAAATGGCCGATGCTGATTATGGCTATGTGGGAACGGGCATCGGAAAAATCACACTCTACAAAGGCAAAGAGGTTGTTGAGCGCAACATCGATTCGGAAAAAGCGGTGGATGCCTTGATTGATCTGATCCGCAAACACGGCGATTGGGTGGAAATGAGCAATGAACAGTTTGCTTCCTAAATATTCCTTTCAGAAATGGACGCCTTGTCTTATCAAAAATTTTACGGAGCATGCTGAACAGAATGGCTTTCTGGCTGTTTGTTTTGAGCGTTTTCTCTGCTCAGGAAAGCCAGGCTCAGTTCTGGGTTTGGGCGAAAGAATCCGGAGCGGGAGTTTACAACGGCCTTAACCACGAGCAATTGGGGAAGTCGCTGAGCACGGATCTTCAGGGAAACGTATATATCGTGGGAACATATTCCGGTCCCGATATTATTTTTGAAACGACTGTGCTCGGCGCCCAGCCATACAGCGCTGTTTTTCTTGCCAAATACGACCCCAATGGACATGTGCTCTGGGCTAAAAATTTCGGCGGCCTTACCGACAATATTGCGTGTCGATCGGTTTGTACAGATCTGACGGGCAATGTTTTTGTCACAGGCAGATATACCGGTTCACTGGCTTTCGGCCCTGTGGTCCTTCCTTCGCCTGCTGCCGGAGCGCAGGATATTTTCCTCGCAAAGTTCGATTCTTCCGGAAATACACTTTGGGCAGAAAGTGGCGGAGGCGACGGCATTGCAGAAAGCAATTCGGTCAGCACAGATTCGGCAGGAAACGCCTATATCACAGGGTGTTTCTCGCACACATATATAACAATCGGCGCTACGACGCTTATCAATGCAGGTGTTCAGAATGTTTTTCTTGCCAAATACGATTCCCATGGAAATGCAGGGTGGGCAAAAAGTGTTGCCGGCCAGGGCTACGACAATGCGTATGGAGTCAGTGCCAATAAAAACGGAGACGTTTCCATCGGCGGGGATTTTACCAGTGCAATACTGACTTTCGGAACAATTTCCATTCACTGCAATGGAAATGCCAATATGTATCTTGCAAGATTCGATGCCCAGGGGAATGTTTTATGGGCAAACGATATCCCTGTAGGAGTCGATTACAGAGGGCTTGCCATGTGTACGGACCAAAGTAACAACACGTATCTGACCAGTTATTTTGGCGGCCCAAGTCTTGTCTTGGGATCGGTGAAATTGCTCAATGGAGGCGACAATGATCTTTTCTTTGTCAAATATGATGCATTGGGGAATGTCCTGTGGGCACAAAATGCAGGGGAAGGAGCAGGTGCTGCCACAGAAGGACATGCGATTTGTACGGATTGGAAAAACAATGTCTATGTATCCGGATTCTTTTACAAGGATGCAACATTCGGAAGCCAAACGCTCAGCTATCAGCCGGGGCCAGATGGAAATGCATTTCTTGTCAAATGCGATTCGGCAGGGAAATATATATGTGTCTCTGGATTGGGCGGCGGAGGAAATGATGAATTGGCCGTTTGCGCCGACACGTTTGGTCATGTATATCTGGGAGGGCATTTCGATGCGCAAAGTCTGACAGTCGGTTCCGTGACCTTGCCAATCGCTCCCGGGGTAAGCGGTGAAAACGCCTTTGTGGCCAAATATACCTGCGGATGCACCTCCGTGGGTCATATCACGGGCATAAACAAGTTGTGCAAAGGCGAAAGTTCCAGTCTCCTTGCAAACGGAGGGAGCACTTACTCCTGGAACACGGGCGCAAGCACCGGAAACATTTCAGTAACACCAGACAGCACCACGACCTATTCTGTTGTCTGCAAGTATGGCGGGTGCTCGGATACCGCATTTAAAAAAATCACTGTTTACCCGCTTCCTGTCAATGAGATTGTGTCTCAGCAAACCGTAGACCTCTGTGAAGGCGGGCATAACGGAAGCATCACCACAAGCACGACATCCGGTACGGTGCCCTATACCTTTTCCTGGTCGCCGGGAGGCGAGACCACAGAAAGTATTTCGGGGCTGGGTGCCGGGGTTTACGCTCTGTCTGTTGTGGATGCACAGGGCTGCAAAACGAAATCAGTCACTGTTCAAGTCATGGCTCCGCAGCTTTTTGTTCCCAATTATTTTTCGCCGAACGATGACGGGATGAATGACAAGGAATGCATTTTCGGAAGCTGTTTCAAAGACATTCATTTTACCATTTATGACCGCTGGGGAGAAAAGGTTTTTGAAACGAGCGATATCAATATGTGTTGGGATGGAAGTTACAGAGGAATGCCCATGGAAACGCAAATATTTGTCTACAAGATAGAAGCCACGCTGATAAGCGGCGAGATCATTGCGAAAAAGGGGACAATTAATTTAGGACGATGAAGTAGCCCCTGATGAATCACGGCGCACAATCTTCATGCCCGTTTTTGTAAATTCCAGAATTCATTACCTTTGAATATGAATTTAAAACAAATATCTATATGATTAAATATTACACACTTGCGGCTTTCTCTTTTTTAAGCTGCAACTTTCTCTCCGCACAAAACGCTGCAACCCCCAATGCGGGATTTGAAAACTGGACACACGTTACCAGCTCGGCATCTTACGATGACGCCAACAGCTGGAATGATTTGAATTCCACAACCGCGGGACTGGGTGCCGTGACCTGTTACAAGGCAACGGCCGCCGGCGATTTTCACAGCGGCGCTGCTGCCCTTAAACTGGTTACCAAATCGGTTTTCGGAACCATAGCCAATGGCATATGCACAACAGGGGCCATCAATACATCCACACAAAGTCTGAGCGGAGGCATTGCTTTTACCATGCGTCCCGACAGTATCGTGGGTTGGTATAAAAGCACTCCGGCAGGGGCAGACCACGGTTTCGTGCAGCTCTTGCTCACGGGAACCTCAGACACCGACACCATCGGTTATGTGAAATTCAACACGCCTGCCGCTGCGGTCAATGTATACACCCGGTTTTCTGCCGCTATGGTTTACAAAAGCACGAATCCGGTAACAAATTCACAATGGCTCGTCTCCTCCAGTTTGGGCCATACCGGTCAGGTGGTCAACTCCACCATTTTTGTGGATGACCTGGATTTGATTTTCAACTCCACCGGAATCAGGGAGCAGCAGATAAGCAGTTTCAGTACTGGCCCGAACCCGGCAACAAATAATTTTTATGTTTACAATCCCCAACAGAGCAATGCGCACATTGAACTTTACGAAATAACCGGAAAGCGAATCATGCGCCAGCAACTGGTAAACTCAACCAACACCATTGATCTGAGCGGCTTTTTTGCAGGCCTGTATTTTTATTCCATTTTTGATGAAAAAGGTGCAGCGCTGAACAGCGGCAAGCTGATTATTCAAAAGTGAACAACACATCGGCCAGCATACGTACAAAATTGATCCCGGATCTCCGGGATCTTCTTTTGTGTTTCCTGCTTTTTCTTTTTCTGGAGAATTCCCTTCAGGCCCAGTCAAGCGGCATGCTCAAAGGCACGGTGATTGATGCGGGAAGCAAGGATCTCATCACCGGGGCCGCATTGATGGATGCTTCAAATAAATCCTATGGGGCCATCAGTGATGTGAATGGAAATTTCGAATTCAGGCTCCCGGCAGGAAAACACGAGATCATTTGTTCCTATATCGGCATGGCCACCGATACCTTCAAGGTATATATCGATTCAAACGCCGTTTCCGTTTACAATATCCTTTTGCATTCCACGGCAAGAAACCTGAACATTGTGGTTGTTTCTGCCGGAAAATTCGAACAGAAACTCGAAGACATCACCGTGTCCATGGAAGTGCTGAGACCGGATCTCATCGAAGAAAAAAACACAACCAGCATTGACAAGGCACTGGAATCCGTTCCCGGACTCAATATTCTCGATGGCGAGCCCCAGATACGCGGCGGAAGCGGATTCAGTTTCGGCGTCGGAAGCAGGGTGTCCACCTTGATTGATGGAATGCCTATCCTTTCCGGCGATGCGGGAAAAACCGAATGGACCTTTATTCCTCTGGAAAATATAGAACAGGTGGAAGTCATCAAAGGCGCGTCTTCTGTTCTTTATGGCTCGGCAGCGCTCAGCGGAACCATCAATATCCGCACCACCTATGCCAAAGACAAACCCATAACCACCGCACATCTCTACGAAGGTGTGTACAGCGCCCCTGCCAATGCTGACGCCAAATGGTGGAAAGGCACTGCCACCTTTTCCGGCGCCAGCGCATTTCATTCCGAGCAAGTCAGGCAGATTGATTATACCATCGGCATCAACGGAACCTATGACCACAATTACATAGGCCCCAATCAAAAGACCGGTAACAAATACATTGCCATCGATTCGAGCATCACCGAAAAAACCGTGGCGCAACGTTCAGCCCATGCCAATTTCAATTTCCGGTGGAGACCCAAAAAGATAGAAGGTCTTTCCATCGGCATGAACGGCAATTTCATGCAATCGCACAACAACTTTTCCCTGGTCTGGGGCAACGATTCGAATGGCATTTACAAATCCTATCCGCATACCATGACCATTGAGGACATTTCAATGGGCTATCTCGATCCCTATCTCACTTATTACAGCCCCAGTGGCTTCAAACACACCATTAAAGGAAGACTCTTTTTTACCCAGAACAACCTCAACAACAACGAATCCAATTTCAGCCAGGTGTATTACGGCGAATACCAGTTTGCCAAGGAATTGAATTCCATAGAAGGACTCAATTTTACCGGTGGCATAGTGATGAATGAAACCTATGTCCATTCGGCTTTGTACGCCGCAGGCGGATCGCCGGATAACCATTTGGAAAACTGGTCGGCATACACACAGCTGGATAAAAAAATGTGGAAGGTGCTGAACATTTCGCTCGGGTTCAGAGGAGAATATTTCCGTATCAATGGTACGGAAGATGTCATTCAGCCGATTTTTCGGTCGGGTCTGAATTTGAAACTGGCCAAAGCGACATTCCTGAGATATTCATACGGACAGGGTTACCGCTATCCGACGATTGCAGAAAAATTCATCTTTGCCAATTCCGGCGGAATCACTGTTTATCCCAATCCGCAGATCCAGCCCGAAACAAGCTGGAACACCGAAGTGGGACTTAAACAAGGATTTAAAATCGGGAACTTTTACGGGTATGTGGATGCTGCGGCTTTCTGGCAGGAATATTCAAACACCATCGAATACGTATATGCCATCTGGAGGCCCGATTCTGTTGGATTCAAATTTGTCAACACCGGTGATACCCGTGTAAGAGGACTTGATTTCTCCATCATGGGAGAAGGAAAGATTACAAAGAATCTGACGTTAACGATTCTTGGCGGATACACCTATTGTGTTCCGCAGAGCGTGAATCCCGACTATGTTTTTGCACACGACAATCCGGCAAGCGGAATCACTCCGAATCAGCTGTCGTATGCCAAAACCAGTACCGACACCACCAACAACATTTTGAAATACCGTTTTCAGCACATTGCAAAAATGGATGTGCAGCTCAGCTGGAAAGCCTTTTCTCTGGGGTGGAGTTCTCGCTACTACAGCTTTATGCAAAATATCGACATGGCTTTTTATTATCTGGATCAGCCTAACCAACCCGGGTCAGGCATCAAGGCATACCGTGATGCGCATAACAAAGGCATTTTTGTACACGACGCACGCCTGGCCTGTAAGCTTTCCAAGCATTACAAAGTGGCATTGGTGGTGAACAACGTGATGAATCTGGAATATTCGCTGAGACCTTTGAAGATTGAACCGCCCAGAACAATTGCCCTGCAGGTTTCGCTTCAGTTTTAAACCAAATCAAGAAGATAATCCAGTACCGTAGCTTCTTTCTTTTGAGCCGGTTCAATTCTCCAGTCCAATTTATATACCGGAGAAATGCGGTTGTCAATTTCCGATTTTATTTCTTCAGTAAGGGGATTTAATAAACCTGCGTACAATTGTAATCTGTGAGGGATGTCTGCACTTATTTTGGGAGTCAGGTTCCACATTTCCCTGAATTTTTCATTCCGTGTATAAACACATTCAAACAAATAATGAAACCAGAAATAGGGGTGTATTTTTAAAACACGGTCGCAAAAAACTCAAACCAGGCTTGAGTGGATAGGCCTTCTGTTTTTTCTTTTAAGAAACCCATTCTGAATTTTCAAACAAGATCATGCCCGGATTTTCATCCCAATACATATTGACCGCTTCAGTGTACGCATGTGTTATGTAATTGTTTTTTGTGCTTGCCAAAAACCAACTGGAAATCATCCTGTCAGGCCCTGGCCTTTCAAAAGCGAAAAAGCCGGAGTTCAAATTAGCATAAAGCCATTCACCCATCGGTTTTGTGCAGAAACAGGTTGCGTCAACCCACACCCCTCCGTATTTAGAAAGGAGATTGATTCGTAAAATATCGGAAAGGGCCTGATGCGTGATTTGTTTTGCGCGGAGCGTAATATGTTCCTGAATATTATTTTCATCGAGCAAAACAATATTCCAATCCGGGTTATGCTTCTGCCAGGATTCGTAGCACTTTTGAACAACCAGAGGTGCTGCATCAAGTCCTTGCAACCACAAAAACCAGGTCGTTTTAGGAAGGTCAATTTGATTTATCTGCCAGTGATTCTTAAAAATCCGGTTTCAATTGAACCGGCGATGTTCAGGAATTCAATTTCAACACAGCCATAAATGCACTTTGGGGAATTTCCACACTGCCTACCTGGCGCATGCGTTTTTTTCCTTCTTTCTGTTTTTCCAGGAGCTTTCGTTTACGCGAGATATCACCGCCGTAACATTTGGCTGTCACGTCCTTGCGAAGGGCCGAAATGTTTTCGCGGGCAATGATCTTGGCGCCGATAGCGGCCTGAATGGCAATCTGAAACTGCTGACGTGGAATCAGCTCTTTCAGTTTTTCACACATCTTTTTGCCGAGATTGAATGCATTGTCGCGGTGAATGAGCGCCGAAAGGGCATCCACCTGTTCGTTGTTGATGAGAATATCCATTTTCACCAGATCACTTTCGCGGTATTCGGTAGGGGTGTAGTCAAACGATGCATATCCTTTCGATATGGTTTTCAGTCGGTCGTAAAAATCAAAAACCACTTCTCCCAGGGGCATGTCAAAAACCATTTCCACACGGTCGGTGGTGAGGTAGGTCTGGTTCACGATGATTCCGCGTTTTTCGATACAAAGCGAAATGATCGATCCCACATAATCGCTTTTGGTGATGATGCTTGCTCGGATATAAGGTTCTTCCACTTTTTCGAGGCGGTTGACATCGGGCAATTCAGAAGGGTTGTTGACGATTAACTTTTCTCCTTTGCTGGTATAAGCGCGGTAAGATACGTTTGGCACGGTGGTAATAACTGTCATGTTGAACTCCCTTTCCAGTCGCTCCTGAATGATTTCCATATGCAGCATACCCAGGAAACCGCAGCGGAAACCAAAACCAAGTGCAGCCGAGGATTCGGGTTCAAAAGTGAGTGAGGCATCGTTGAGCTGCAGTTTATCCATGGAAGCGCGAAGCTCTTCGAAATCATCGGTGTCTACCGGATAGATGCCGGCAAAGACCATGGGTTTCACATCCTCAAAGCCCTGGATGGCCGCTGTAGCCGGAAGATGAACGGTTGTGATGGTATCGCCCACTTTTACTTCTCTGGCTTCCTTGATTCCGGAAATGATGTATCCCACGTTTCCGGCACTGACCGAATCCCGCGGAGAAAGAGCCAGTTTCAGTACGCCCACTTCATCGGCACCGTATTCATGACCCGTAGCCATGAACTTGACGATATCCCCTTTTTTTATGGTTCCGTTTTTCACTTTGAAATAAGCGATGATTCCGCGGAAAGAATTAAAAACCGAGTCGAAAACAAGTGCCTGTAAAGGGGCATTGGGGTCGCCCGAAGGTGATGGGACATTGGCAATGATGGCATCCAGAATTTCCTGAATACCGATGCCCGTTTTGCCTGAAGCATGAATGATTTCTTCGCGTTCGCAGCCCAGAAGTTCAACAATCTGATCTTTTACGGCTTCGGGTTCGGCACTTGGAAGATCTATTTTATTGAGTACCGGTATTATTTTAAGATCATGATGCAGGGCCAGGTATAAATTTGAAATGGTCTGTGCCTGTATTCCCTGTGCGGCGTCTACAATAAGCAGGGCTCCTTCGCAGGAAGCTATCGAACGGGATACTTCGTATGAAAAATCCACGTGACCGGGAGTGTCGATGAGGTTGAGTATATACTTGACGCCATTGCGCTCGTAATCCATCTGGATCGCATGGCTCTTGATGGTGATGCCGCGTTC
>PLXK01000041.1 GCA_003151415.1 Bacteroidota bacterium | reverse complement strand
TACCCGGGACGGGAGTTGAACCCGTACAGCCGTGAAGCTAAAGGATTTTAAGTCCTTCGTGTCTACCAGTTCCACCACCCAGGCAATTCATGTGAATAAAAAACCCTCTCAATTTGAGAGGGAATCTTCTGTCTTCCTTACTCATTTGTCAAGGAATCGACTCATGAAGAGCGAAAGACGGGGTTCGAACCCGCGACCTCGACCTTGGCAAGGTCGCGCTCTACCAACTGAGCTACTTTCGCATGAAACAAATAAATTAAGCCACTATATTCCGGCTTTCGAGGCGTAAAAGTATTAAAAATTTCTAAAATCACGCAAAAAATCTTCAGGAAGCCCAAAATAGATCAACCGGACAGGGATAGGGGCAATTAAGGGCATTCGTTTTCAGTAGAATAGCCAATTCAGGCAATGGATTCTCTTTTCCTTTTCCTGAGGTAATAATGCCATAAATAATAGGCTGCCAGTGAACGAAAAGGCTTCCATTTTTCAGTTACAGACAGGATTTCTTCCCGGGTCCCGGTTGTACAAAGTTCTTTCACGGTATTAATAAGAGCGATATCTCCCATTGGAAAAATATCTCTAGCCTGAAGACAAAACATCAGGTAAATATCCGCCGTCCAGTTGCCAACACCCTTAATACCGGTCAGCTGTTTTCGCACTTCTGTTTCATTTCGTTTTCCCAGTTCTTTCAGGTCTATCTGCTTTTCAAGAATAGCTGAGGATAAGCAACGCAGATAGTTGGACTTCTGACGGCTGATCTGACAGGATCTCATCTCTTTGTCTGTCAGTTTTAAGATCTCTACGGGAGTGAATGAGTCCAGATAGCCATCCAGTTTCAGGAAATGCGCCTGTGCAGAGGCCAGGCTCACTTGTTGCTCGAGTATGATCTTTGACAGGGAAACAAAACCCTGGGGTCTCGACCAGTTTGGAGGAGAGCTGTATGCATCGTGAATCTGAACAAAGAGTTTGTCCTTTTTTAAAAGCCGTTTGATATCCTTCGGATTGACAATGTTATTCAAAGCCACAGTGTATCTGGAGATGCTATTTGTCGGTACGCTGCCAAAGATAATTTGTTTTCCGAAAACGTTCACAGGGCGGGAAAAGGAGTTCTTGATTTGCGGAAAAGAGTTCTGAACCCAATGGCGAATGTTCCTTCTCCCGATCCTGCCGATGAAATCCCCACTTTTACCGAATTGAATCTGAATGAATCCGGGGAGACCTTACATTTGGTGAAAAGCATTCCGTCAAAAAAGCGACCTTGATGCTGAAGGCTTTTACATGAATATCATCAACATGAAACAATCAGGAATTGCATTGCTTGCCATTGGTATCGTCATGATGCTGATTACCGGATTTAACTTTGTAACAACCAAAAAGGTTGTCGATCTCGGGGCGATAAAAATCAATAAGGAAGAGAATCATCCCGTACAATGGTCTCCAGTGGTTGGCGGAGCCCTCATCGTAGCAGGTCTGGGTTTGCTTATGGTTGCGAAAAAAAAATCTTAGCAGCCCTCGGAACGCAGCCCTTCCTTTCATTGGAAGGAAAAAATGACTTCACTAATAATGAAGCGATTGCGCATTAAAAAAGAGTCCAGCCAATCAGGCGGACTCTTTTTTTGCAAATTTGAAATGCATCAGTTCAATTTGATCACTTTGTGCATGGTGTTGTAATGTTCAGACTCGAGCCCAACATAATAAATGCCATCGGCGAATCCACTGATGTCAAGGGTTTGTCTGGAAGAGCGAAGCTCCACGGTTTTCAGGGTCTGACCCAGATAGTTGTAGATATTGGCTTTGTCATACCCTTTGAAATCACGGATATCGATTGTAAACGAGCCTTTGTTTGGGTTTGGGAAAATCTGCACGCCCTCAATTGGTTTTTCTTTTGAAACGGTTGTGGCCACCGAAGTGTAGAGATCCGATTCCCACATGCCTCTTCCAAAAGTACCGGCTCTGAGTTTGCCGGCGCTGTATTGTATCTGCAGATCAGCAACCACGACATTGGGCAGGCCCGTACTGAATAATATCCAGTCGCTCAGAGAGGCATTGGTATAATAAACACCCACATCGGTTCCGATATACAAACCATCGTTGCTGCCTTTTTCATAAACGATGCTGTTCACCGGAAGGTTTGGAAGTGTACCAGAGGCGTTGATCCAGTGCGCGCCCCCGTCTGTTGTTTTGTAAACTTTTTCTCCGTCGGTATATCCCGAAACGGTTATCCAGGCATGTTGTGCATTTGCCGGATCAACGGCAAGTGATGTTTTGTTGTTGCCCAATGAGAAATTGGAAACGCTGCTCCAGGTCGTTCCTCCGTTTGTGGTAACCCACACAGAATCGAAAGTGCCCACATAAATGGTGTTGCTGTCGGAAGGCGCAAGAGCCATGTAATTCAATGTGCTTGATGAAGAAGGCGTGAGGTTGGAGGAAATGGCCGTCCAGCTTGATCCCCAGTCGCTTGATTTGTATACATCTGCATAGCCCGCATACATGGTAACCGGTTTTACAGGGTTAAGCACCACAGGCGTTACCCACGATCCGGTTGGTTTTCCGGGAACATTATCGGAAACGTTGTTGTAGTTGACAAAGCCGTCGGTGGAGACGTAAAACTGTCCCTGAACATAACTGGCAACCATATTCAATGCATTGGTAGGATCGATGAAACAGGTTGTGCCATCTCCGCCGGTTGCATAGGTGTAGGTTGAGCCGCTGCGTTTTTTTGAACCATTGTCCTGCAAACCTGCAAGATCTATCGTTGGATCACTCTGGGAGCAGGCGATGCGGTACATCTGGCTTATTTGCAAGCCGCTGCTCAGATCGGTATAGGTGGTGCCCCCGTCGGTGGTGACCACGATGCCTCCGTCATTGGTTTGATACATTGTTCCCGGGGCCAGGGGATGAAAAGCCATACAATGTTTATCGGCATGTACGGTGACCACATTATTCGGGTTTTGGGAGGAGTTACCTGTCCACATAGTATTGAGTGCCCAGGTTTGCCCGGCATCCGAACTCATCCAGGTATTCACACCTCCGACAAACAATACGCTGGTATCGGTGGGGGAAATGGCAAACGCAAGATCATAGTCGCCCTGGCCGCTGGCGCCGCTTCCATCATACACACCGCTGAGCAGGTTCAGTGCACCTGGTGCGTAAAGAGTCTGAAAGGTGGATCCATTGTCGCGCGATGCAATGATGCCTCCAAAACCGTGGCTTGTTCCGTCGGTGCAGAGGGCTTCCACAAGCGTTGGTGCCGCCGGGCTCACGGCAAGAGCAATCCGGCTGATTCCGGTTAATGAAGTTGCCTGGGTAAATGTTTTTGCCGTATCCGTGGATACCCAGACCTGTGCGCTGCCTCCAAAATCGGTGGCGTAAACAATACCCGGAGATCCGGGGTTAAGCTGAAGATCCATAAAATATCCATTCATGGTTTGCTGCCAGTTGGCGCCGCCATCTGTGGATCTGAAAATTCCACTTGAGGATGCCGCTATCAGGGTTTTGGTTGCGGTGGGAACAATGACAACGCGTTTGATTTCCTGCGAGGCTGCAACAGCCATGCTTAAACCAGTGGGGTTCCAGCTTGCCCCGCCATCGGTGGATTTGAGAATGCCAACGGTTTTGGTATCGCCGGCGTACGTATTTTGAATGGACCAGAGACTTCCCAAATCGCCATCACCGGTTGCGATGTACATGATGTTGGGGTTGCCAGGGTCGATGGCAATATCGCTCACACCCAGCACAGGCATATGATCCACATTGGTGCTTGTGCTCCAGGAGGAACCGCCGTTGGTTGTTTTCCAGATGCCGCCTCCGGGGGTGCCTACCCAAAAGGTATTTGCAAGGGTAGGATGGAAGGCAATGCAGGATACGCGTCCGATCCCGGAATAACCGCCGGTTGTAGTTGAAGGACCCAGGAATGACCAGTTGCCGGACAAGGCAGCCATGCCGGCCATTGTTCGGGAATGACTCTTTACATATTTTGCCCACTCATCCCAAAGTATCATTGAGTTCGGAAATTCTCCTGTTTGCGAAACACGCGGCTCCCAATACCATTCCCAGCGTTTAAACTTTGCATAGTCATCATCTTCGCCGAGATCTTTGATGGTCAGATTTTTATAATAGTTGTTGAAGGCTGCCTTGACCTCTTTGAAGTTCAGGTGTTTTTTGTTGAGGCTCTTTGCCCATTCCTGAGCCTGCATGTGAAGGGTGAAAAGCAAGAATAAAAGGAGAAGAAACGATCGCGTAATTTTTGTCATGGATTTTGATTTAGGTGAATTGATTTATTCTTGAAAGCATCAGGGCATGTTGGCAGGAGGAAGCTTCGTTATTTTAGGTATGGAAAAATAATGCCGCTTGTCTCCCAGAAAATAACTGATGAGCGCCTCGCCTTTGTATTTAACAGGAGGGTTTGTTTTTGGTTTTCCGGTTTCAGATTCCGGGGAATTGTTTTTAGACCCTGCCCTTCTTCCGGGAATGAATTCGGTGACCTTCAAAAGCAGCGTGTCATTGATGAAAAATTCGCTCCGGGGATTGTAAAGGTTTCCTTTTACAGCTTGAATTGGATACGATTTTCCGTTGAGCCATGCCGAATCAAATCTGATTTTTTCGTTTGTCTGAATCCGAACATGAAAAGTGTAATTGATTCCGCTTCCCCCGCCTGCCATTCCTGCCGTCCAGTTTTGCGAAAAAGCGCTCTGGAGCTGCAAAGGCGGTTTGGGAGCGAACAGAAAAGCAAGCCCCAGCAAAACCGAAAGAGAAACAACAATTATTTTATAAGAGATTTGCATATCGGAAAAACTCAATGAAAGCCCGGCTTTCAGATTGCTGCAAACACATGCGCGAACACAGGTTCGGCGATGTCTCACAGCCTCCATGAAGCGGTTTGGCTATTCTTAAGAGTAAGTTTTAAATGTGCAGTTGGTAACCAATTCTATGAAACAAAATAAAATCAAAAAAACGGATATTCCAAATTAAGAAATTGTTTGGTTCAATTTCTTCAGATGAAAACACCTTCAAAATGCCGGAAACACCTTGAAGTGCTTGCCTGAAAAGCGCTCCATGGCAATACGCTTCAAACGGTAAATATTATTGAATGCTGATCATCTTCGACCGGTTCTCATTCCCGCAGCTCATTCTTAAATAATAGGTTCCCTTTGGCAAGTCACTGACAGAATAACTTCCGCTGAATTCGCCCTGAGGAAGTATTTTACAATCCAGATTACGCACCCATGCGCCATTGATGGAATACAGGTTCACCACCCAGGTTCCTTCGGTTTGAACATTGCATTGGAGATGCAGCATATCCCGTGCGGGAACCGGATAAGCAGAGACGGTAAACAGTTCTGACTCTTTTTCCGGAATGGCCGTTACCAGTGGAGTAAGCACAGGTCTATACAAATATACATTGTCTGCTGCATCGGCTTTGGCATTGTTGTTCGTGGCATTGCCAGCCAGAAAAACATTCACCGTACCCGAAGCGGGAGCAGTCCAGTCGAAGATGAATGATGCCGAATTGGAACTGAAGCCTCCGGCGGTGGTATGTGTTACCGAAAGTCTTCCGGTTCCGAATGCCTGCCAGATCCGGGTATTGGTGGCATCGGTAATGGTTACTGCACCGGCTGTATTGTTTATATGTCCGTCGGTGCTGCCGCTGTTGTCCAGAATTTCACACCCAAAACCAAACCGGAGCTTGCCGGTTTCAGAAACGGTTACGGTCATGTGATAGAGCTGCCCGGGAATATAATTGTTTCCTGTCAGCGCAGGAACCGAAGTCAGCGTTACACTTCCAGGTCCTGCATTGTCAGCCAGGCCGCCGACGCTTGCACCGTGACAAAGTGCACCGCCTCCTCTTGAGCAGGTACCCATTTCACCCAGACTGCCAACGGAGCTTGCCTGGCCCGTCGCGCTTGATGTACCTGCACCGCCTGAATTGAAGGAATAAAATGAGATTAACACGATGCATCCCATAACAAAGGGAATTGCCTGAAGTATTCGTTTTATTTTCATGGAGAGGGGGTTTTATATAAAGATGCCGGTATGAAGAGGAAGGTTGCATGCCCCCCAAAATAAAATGGCATCTCGGGGCGAATGCATCCCGAATTTGGGAAAAAGGGTGAAGGAACTAATTTATCGAAATGTGGTATATTTATTCATGGTCAATGGTTCTTCAATCAAGGAAAGAAAGTATTTTTACCCAGCATGCAACCCTTCCGGTGTGTTTTGCATCCTATAGACAGAAACACCTCATTGTCCTTATTTGTCAGTCACTGATAAAGAATTGATAGCCGGCTGCAAAGACGGCCAACGTGACTTGCAGAAGGCGCTGTACAAGCGTTTCTCTGCGAAGATGCTTGGCGTTTGTCTGCGTTATACCAAAAATAGGCAGGAAGCCGAAGATTTACTTCAGGAAGGATTTATCAAAGTATTCAGAAATATTCTTCAATACCAGGGCTCAGGATCATTTGAGGGATGGATACGGAAGGTCATGGTGAATACGGCCCTGGAAAGCATCCGTCGCAACAAGATTCTGTTTGTTGAAACAGATATACAAGACCTGCCAGGAGATTTCAAAACCGAGGCCGAGGTGCTGGGAAAAATTGAAATGAAGGATTTGTTGCTGATGATTCAAAGTCTTTCGCCCGGATACCGCCTGGTATTTAATCTCTATGCCATTGAGGGCTTTCTGCATAAAGAGATTGCCAAAATGCTCGATATCAGCGAAGGAACCTCAAAATCACAACTTGCAAGAGCGCGCATGATCCTTCAGGAAAAAATAAAACAGCAGGCGGCCACAAGCAAGCCCGTCTGACAACAAGACCGATTTCTTTACCGAATGGAAGAGAATGATAAACATATGGAATCCGATCAGCTTTTCCGCGAAGTCTTCGCAGGTTTAGAGGTTTCCCCATCTGCCGAAGTCTGGGAGCATGTGGAGAAGGCACTCGAGGACGAAGGGCGGAAACGTCCCGGAATCTGGTGGCTCCTCGGAATACTTCTTCTTGCCCTTGGAGGAGCCGTAGCGTTTTGGGTCTGGCCATTGAAAGAAACGGCTGTCAAAGAATACGCAGGGGGCTCTGCTCCTCTGGGCCGCTCACAGGGACAACAGAGAAGCCTTGTTTCGGATACCACAGCGAATGTGCAAAGATTGGATTTAAGACGTGTTCCTTATTCGGCGGGGGAGGAAGCAATGGATTCGGCCAGCAAAGCGCAGGCGGATAAGAACAAGGAAGAGCTGACAACCGGTCATTCACTTTCAACCGTGCAGAATGTGCCGGCCGGAAATTCCAAAGGGGAAGCCTCAGCTGGAGAAGCAGGATCTGCATCTTCCTTGCGGAAAAGCAAGGACACCCAAGCTCAGGGGGCACTCGCCGTTGTTGGGAAAAAGGATCCGGGCCGGGCAAATCGATACCCTGCTGCCATCAGCCGGAATACGCAACCAACATCCGCCCTGAACCCTGCGCCTCCGCTCAATGCCGAAGGAACATCGTCAGGCGGAAAAGAATCGTCTCTGGTGCAACCGCATTCACTTGCTGTTGATGTGAAAGAACCAGACAAAAACAAAAAGGAAATCAGCAAGCCGAACGTAAGCCTTGCCCAAAGCCATTTTCCGGAAGAGAAAAATGCAATACCCAAAAACACCGACAGCACGAGTATCAGTGCGAATCCGGCGGAACAAGAGAAGATAAAAAATCAGGCGATTCAGGACAGGAAAGAGTTGGATCCGGTTGTAAAGGATAACCGGTTATCAAAAAAGAGCGATTCGCTAACTGCCTTGCCAAATGCAAACGGTACGCCGATTCTCAAAACGGACAGTCTGTTGGCAAAGCAAAAAAAAGATTCAGTTCTTTTGACTGCACCTGTTAAACCCAATACCCCTTTAGCTGCAGATTCTTTGAAGGCATTGCAGGCAACAATCGTGATGAGCGTTTCGGGTTTTTACGCACCCGAGATGTATAGAAACATGATCAAATCTTACGCAGGATCGTTTGATGTAAAGCATGAAACGCCCAATCTCCGTTTTTCATCCGGTGCCCGGTTCGAACTGTGTTTTCGCGATAAGCTGGAAGTGAACGTGGGCATTGCCTATTCGCAGATCAACCAGGAGTTTCATTCGGAGACCCTGTTCTTCCCCAAAAACATAAGCCAGCCGTTTGTCTTTAATTCTTCACTGGGAGACATGTCTGTACCTGTGAGCACGATGTTGTCAAGCTTTAATAAACTTGCCCCTGTGACTGATTTCAAATGCAATTACCAGTATGCGCAAACGGTTCAGTTTATCAATATTCCCATCAACGCAAAGCTGAACTTTAAAAAAGGGCGATTTGGTTTTTACGCAAGGGCCGGCATCAACATACAGTATGCTTACAGTGAGCAAGCCACCCTTGAACTGCTCAAGGAAAATGAAACAGACCGGATTGATTACAACAGTCTGGATGTAAGAAAAATAAATTATGCAGCCTTGCTGGGCCTGGGTGCCGAGGTCAGGATCGTCAAGCACTTGTCTTTCTCTATCGAACCCGAAGCCCGTTTGAATCTTCTGCCGGTGACAAACTCTTCAGCGGTGAAGTCGGATGCTTTGTTTTATGGAGCGGCTGCAGGAATGAAATTCGAATTTTGATTCACAAAAACTACCCGTTGCTTAAAATTTCTTCCGTGACAACTGCGGCTTCATGAATGGCATTGGCTCTGCCCGATGGATCTGTATTGGTTTGCCATTTCGGGATCCATTTCACGACTGTTTTAGCCGATGTGTCCTGAGGAAAGTGTTTGTGAAATAGTCTCCGGATATAGAATGCTTCCTTGGTGGCGGGGGTGTTGTGCGGAAACAATTTGCCGGCCTCTTCAAACTCCGAATCGCTAACCGATGCTTCACAATGTGCTACCAGTCCGTCGATCCAGCTGTAACCAACACCATCCGAAAATTGTTCTTTTTGCCTCCACAAAATTTCTTTTGGGAGATAGGGATCGTTTGGGTCGTCAAAAGCTTTTCGCAGGATGTATTTTTCAATTCGCGAATCGGCAGGATTTGCAGAGCGGACAGGGCGTTTAAGCGCGGGGATCAGGCCGATTGCTTTTTCGAGCAGATCCTTGTCGAGCATGGGCTCTCTTGTTTCAATGCCATTGGCCATGGTCGATTTGTCGGCCCGCAGCACATCGGCTGTAGAGAGCAGGCGCACACGTCTTTTGGTTTCCTCCTGAAAGGAATGATCGTCCGGGGCATTGTAAAAATAAAGATACCCGCCGAAAACCTCATCGGCGCCTTCTCCCGAGAGGACCATTTTAATTCCTTGTTTTGCAATGTATCTGGAAAGGAAATACATGGGCGTGCTGGCCCGGATGGTCGTCACATCATACGATTCGAGATGCCAGATCAGTTTGTCCAGAATACGGATTCCTTCTTCCACCGAAAATAAAACCTGATGATGTTGTGTTCCGAGAAAACGGGCGACATGTGCTGCCGCTTTCAGATCGGGCACGTCCGGGTTAAGTCCGATGGAGAAGGAATGCAGAATTTGTCCTGTCTCACGCAGTTTTCGCTGCACAATGGAAGCAATGAGACTCGAGTCAAGTCCGCCTGAAAGCAAAACACCAAAGGGTACATCGCACATGAGTCTTTTTTCGACCGAAGCTTCGAGCAGTTCACGCAGACCCGACGGATCTTCATCCAGGGCCGGTTCTGTTTCCCATTTCGGGCTGTCGTATTTGACCAGTCCGGTTTGAGGCGTATAATAATGTCCCGGAGGGAAGGCTTCAAAGTGAGGGCAGACATCACAAATCGCTTTCATTTCGGAAGCAAACCAAAGGGCGCCTTCGGTATCGGTGCCATAGTAAAGGGGTTTAATTCCGATCGGATCGCGTCCGGCCATGAAAGTCTGTTTGTCTTCATCAAGGATGACAAATGCAAACATTCCATCCAGCAGGTTGCAGAATGCGGTTCCGTATTCTTCATAAAGATGGACAATCACTTCGCTGTCGGATGTGCTCCGCTGGGGGTATTTGTTTTTGAGTGTTTGTTCTTTTAAGCTTTTGTGATTATAAATTTCACCGTTGTGAATGACATAGGTGTTCCGCGAACCGCGGATGGGTTGTTTGCCTGTGGTCAGATCGACTACCGCCAGGCGTTCGTGACTGAGAATGCCCATTGTGCTGACGTAAACATCACGTTCGTCCGGTCCGCGGTGCCGCATCCGGGAGCTTAAAGTCTGCACCTGTTCCTTGCTTTTTTGTCCGATAACAGCTAGAATTCCACACATAGAAGAAAGTATTTAATGGTTTGTTTGTTGCGACAAATGTATATTGTGCACTATATATATACAAACATTGTATGTAAATAAGCCAATTATTGGTAGTATTGCAATGAATCGTCTATTTGGATAGTAAACTCATAAATTGATATGCAGAAAACAAGTCAAAATTTAGAAATTGATAAACTCGATAAAGAGATCTTATCGATCCTCATCCGCGATTCGGGAACACCCTATACCGAAATTGCCCGGAAATTGCTTGTATCGGGCGGCACGATTCATGTGCGGATGAAAAAACTGCAGGAGATGGGTGTTGTGCAGGGCAATTATCTGTACATCAATCCGGGTAAAGTAGGGTATGATGTGTGTGCATTTCTGGGTATTTATCTGAACAAAGCTTCAGAGTATAAGGATGCCGTACGCGAGTTTGAGAAAATACCCGAGATTGTCGAAATGCATTACACAACGGGCACATACACCATGTTTGCAAAGATTCTTTGCCGCGATACCAACCATTTGCGGGAGGTGCTCAACGAACGTGTTCAGATCATCAAAGGCGTACAGCGTACGGAAACATTTATCTCCCTTCAGGAAAGCATCAAAAGACAGATCAGGCTGGTCTGAACGGGTGTTTGGGTGTTTTGAAGAATGGAGCTTTCAGGGAAGGATTTTCATCTTGCATTTTTTTTAGACCAATCAACTCGTACCTTTAGAAAATGTTTGCTTCATGATTAAATACGCTATCGATTGATGGATCACCAGGAGAATCATTTTACAGGGTCAGAAAAAGTCAGGGATATCGTCATTGGCATGTCCGACGGATTGACTGTTCCGTTTGCTTTAACGGCCGGTCTGAGCGGAGCGGTAAGCACCAATACCATTGTTATTACAGCGGGTATTGCAGAAATCATCGCCGGATCCATTGCTATGGGACTGGGCGGATACCTGGCCGGTAAAACGGAATACGATCATTATTTCTCGGAAAGAAAAAGAGAGTACTACGAAGTGGAAACCGTGCCAGAAAAAGAAAAACACGAAATAGAGGAGATTCTTGAAGATTACGGAATCAGCCATCAGGTAAAAAGAGATTTTGTCAACGAGCTGGCACTGGATAAAGACAAGTGGGTGAATTTCATGATGAAGTTCGAACTCGGACTCGAAGAACCCGCAAAAAACCGGGCGCGCAATTCGGCGCTGATGATTGCCATGGCCTATGTATTTGGCGGCTTTATTCCGCTTTCCTCTTATTTGTTTACTCCGAATCCCGTGCAGGGCCTTTATTATTCATCCGCTGTAACCCTTGTGGCACTTTTGCTTTTCGGCTATTTCAAAAGCAAGGCAACCGGACAGGAGCCCATTCTGGGGGCTTTGAAAACAACGCTCATTGGCGCCCTGGCTGCCGCTGCTGCGTTCCTGATTGCAAAATTGGTTTCCGGCAATTGATCGAATCGATCACAAAAAAAATAATTTTATGAATACACCATCTCAAACAGAGGATCAGTCCTCTTTAATTGCGGATGCCGTCATGCAAAAGGCGGAATCGGCTGCTGCGGCATTCCGGAAAGTATCCGCCCTGAAAAAAGCCGCATTTCTTGACGCCATTGCCGTTGAAATTGAATTGCTTGGCAAAACGCTCATCAGCTGTGCAAACCGCGAAACGCATTTGCCCGACGACAGGCTGCTTTCAGAAAGGTCCAGAACCACGGCCCAGCTTCGTGCCTTTGCCGAATGCATCAGAGAAGGATCCTGGGTCGAGGCGAGCATCGATACGGCCATTCCCGATCGCATGCCCACGCCTAAACCCGATCTGCGAAAAATGCTGGTGCCATTGGGACCCGTTGTTGTCTTCGGTGCGGCTAATTTTCCGTTTGCCTATTCCACAGCCGGGGGCGATACAGCCTCCGCTCTGGCGGCCGGATGTCCCGTTGTTGTGAAAGCTCATCCTGAACATGCCGATACCTCCGAACTGGTCTCTGGGGCGATACACCGGGCCGCAAAAAAAACGGAAATGCCTCCTTATGTATTTCAACATGTCAGGGGAACGGGATTTGAACTTGGACAGGCGCTGGTGATGCATCCCCATACGCGTGCCGTGGGATTTACCGGTTCATTCGCCGGGGGCAAAGCCTTGTTTGATCTGGCACAGAAACGTGAAAAACCCATTCCTGTTTTTGCAGAAATGGGCAGTGTCAATCCTGTCTGCATGCTTCCCGAAGCCATGGCCATGCAATGGGAAAGCTTTGCTGCACAATATCTCGGCTCGGTTACCTCGGGAATGGGGCAGTTTTGCACAAAACCGGGTTTGCAAATCGGTTTTGACAATGCCGATCTGGAAAAATACATGGGGGCTCTGGGTAAAGCCATAACGGGCACAAAACCGGCGGTCATGCTGAATCCCGGTATCGCTGCCAACTTTTACAAAAGAAGAACCGAATCTCTTGCACAGAAGGGTGTACAGCTGGAGGCCAAGACCGGCTTCGAATCGGGAGAAAGAGAAGGAACACCCAGCCTGGCTTCGGTATCGGCAGAGCATTTCCTGAACGAGCCGGCCCTGCACACCGAAGTTTTCGGCCCCTGGTCGCTCATTATCCGCTGCAGGGATAAAGAGGAAATGCTTTCGGTGATCGGTAAACTGGAAGGGCAACTCACGGCAACCCTGCTCGGAACAGATCGTGACCTGGAGGAGAACCCCGAAATCGTTGAGGCCATGTGCCGTCTGGCCGGTCGAATCATTATCAACGGTGTTCCTACCGGCGTGGAGGTGTGTCCATCGATGGTGCATGGCGGCTCTTTCCCGGCAACGACCGATTCGCGTTTTACGGCCGTTGGGCTTTCGGCCATAAAAAGATTTGTACGACCTGTCTGTCTGCAAAACTTTCCAAAACATTTACTGCCCGAAGCGCTTCAGGATGAGAACCCGGGAAAGATACTGAGGATGGTCAACGGAGAATTCAAACGGTAATAAACCCTCTCTGTGCCGGCAAAAGGGTATGCCAACCTGGCTTTTGATCTTTTTATCGAATTTACTAGCGCCAGTTTTATACTTGTTCTATATTTATAACCGGATTCAGTTTTTAGGCTCCCCAAGCATCTGATATCTGATCATCTATAAGTACTTAAAACCGATGCCATGAAGATGAATAAAGTTATGTCCGGCTATCATATGCTCATGATCCTCTCCCAGGTGGATGGTCATTTCCATCCGGAAGAAGGTAAAGTGGTAATCAAATATCTGCAGGATACCTTTCCTTTCCGTTTGAACCTGGATAACGAGGTGGATATCTTAAGCAATATGGATCCGGAGGATTACCTGAGCCATTTTATGAAATGCATCGACGATTTCTATGAAGATTCAACTTACGAAGAACGGATTGAGTTCCTCGACTTCGCAGCCAAATTGGTAGGTGCCGATAATGAGGTGAGTCCGGAAGAAAATATTTATCTGCACGAACTTTTCAATGCCTGGGATTCGGATTACGCGGAGTGAAAATAAGCGTGCTTTGGCAGCTAGCCATTGGCAATAAGAAAACAGAGGCAAATGTTGAAACGGCAATTCCTCCCCTGAAATCAAATTCTGATTTCAACTGACTATGTCCAGCAGGGCCTTCATTTGAAGAACACGAATATTTTTCCCCTGTATAGCAATAATCTTTTTTCGCTTAAAGTCACCGAGTAAACGCACCAATGTTTCGTTGGCAGTGCCTACGTAGGCCGAAAAATCACTTCTGCTCAATTGTATGACAGAATGCCCTCCTCCTTCAGGTTTATAGATTTCATTGAGCTTGATTAAAGCCATGGCTATACGTTCCTTCACGCTCTGACTTGCAAAAAGCGACATGTTGTTGACCCAGACACTGAATTCATGACCCAGATTTTGAAGCAGCAGATTGGATAATGAAGGCGAACCGGCAAGGATCTTCAGAAAAGGTGTCCGTGCAAGAAAAGAATACGTGCAATCCTCCAGTGCTTCAGCAGATAAAGGATGCGATTCATTGCAAATGATCGGGCGATAACCCATAATGTCGCCCGCGGTATAAAAATAAATAACCGTTTCTTTTTGGTCGCCGCTGATCTGGTACAACTTCACTTTGCCTGTGATCAGCACATAGACACCTGCAGGATGCGATCCCTGCTTAAACAGCAATTTCTTTTTTTTGATTGTTTTTTGAAGAATGTTTTTGCTGACCAATGCCGATTCTGCAGCAGGCAGTTGCCCGAAAATATCGGGACTCTTGTAATAGTATTTGTCCAGATCAAAACCCATTGTACAAATGTAAAGACAAAAGAAACAAGAGCCTGTCTGCTCGGTGGATATTGCGGTGCGAAAAGCGTTTTTTCAAATATTGATAAATGTCAATTTCCCGAAGGGCTCTGCTGACGAACTTTGCGGCGAAAATGACCTGTTGGCCTGAGAGGCGTTGAGAGGAATGAATTTGTCGGGAAAAGATAGATGCCTGCATGCTTGTTTCTTCCGGATTGCGTTTAAACTCCCCTTCTTGTTGAAATTAAATGCAGCTGAGCTTTTGCTTTAAGTGCGGTGTGTTTTAGAAATCAAATGTTGTGCAATGACAAAAAGCAATTCAAATCCTGTACAGAATTCCATACCCATTTCTCCATCCATGGCGCCCCTGCTTCAGGCAGAGCAGGTGGGCAAAAACAAAGGCCTGGTGGACCGGCGCGTGCTCTATCTTTGCTGGCTTGCACTGGTCATTGCATTGATCATGGGTTTTGTGTCCAAGGGACTTGTCATGCTGATCGGTTTATTTACGAATCTGTTTTTCTACGGCACCTTTTCTGTTGCATTTTCCTCGCCGGCAGGAAACCATCTGGGAGCCTGGGTGATAGCGATACCGGTAATCGGCGGTTTGATTGTGGGAGTGATGGCACGTTACGGATCCAGCGCCATTCGCGGGCATGGGATACCTGAAGCGATGGAGCAGGTTCTTGAAAATGAAAGCCGCATTCCACCCAAAATCACTTTCCTGAAACCCATATCAGCGGCCATTGCAATCGGAACCGGAGGCCCTTTTGGAGCCGAAGGACCGATCATTGCTACGGGTGGTGCACTCGGATCTTTTTTCGGACAGATTCTGAAGACCACCCCCGAAGAACGGAAGATATTGCTTGCCGCCGGGGCCACGGCCGGTATGGCCGCTATTTTCGGGAGCCCGGTTTCTGCGGTTTTGCTTGCCATCGAGCTTTTGCTTTTTGAATTTTCTCCGCGTTCCATCATTCCTGTGGCAGTGGCTTGCACCACCGGAGCCGCCATACACATTGCACTGGATGGAACGGCACCCATGTTTCCACTGCCTATGCTTCAAGCCCCCGGCAGTTCTGAACTTTTGGTTTACACCCTGATCGGGATTCTTATCGGAACTCTGGGCGTGGTCGCCACTAAAATTGTTTACGCAGCCGAGGATTTATTCGAAAAGTTGCCTGTTCACTGGATGTGGTGGCCTGCAATAGGTGGGGCCGGCGTTGGTTTCATCGGCTGGATCGCCCCCGATACTCTGGGAGTCGGTTACAGCAATATACAACATGTGTTGGAAGGAAACCTGGCCGTGAAAGCCCTGCTGCTTTTGTGTGCGCTGAAGTTCGCCTCCTGGGCCATTGCACTGGGAAGCGGCACATCGGGAGGAACGCTGGCGCCTTTGCTTACTATAGGCAGTGCGGCCGGCGCATTAACCGGAATTCTTGCCGCTCAGCTTTTTCCGTCCTTGCATATGAGTATCGGAACCGCAGCGCTTATCGGGATGGCTTCGATGTTCACCGGGGCCTCACGGGCTTTGCTGACCTCAATCATTTTTGCTTTTGAAACCACTTTACAGCCATTGATTCTGCTTCCCCTTTTGGCCAGTTGTACGGCGGCCTACGTAGCTTCTTTCCTGCTGATGAAAAATACGATCATGACCGAGAAAATTGCCCGGCGGGGAATCGCCATTCCAGGTGCCTATTCGCCCGATTACTTTGAACGGCTGAATGTGATGGAAGCTGTTTTGTTTGATTTTTTTGCCGTGAGAGAGCAGGATTCAATTGATATTTTAAGAACCGTCTTTAAAGATGAAAAGGAAATCACTTTCCCTGAAACAATCCCGGTTATCGACGAAGAAGATATTCTGAAAGGATTTGTGCGGATCCGGGACATTGCCCGGGCCCCGGAGAAAACGGATGCAAAAATTGCATCCATTCAGTTTCAAAAGGAAAATGTAATTTTTGAAGACAGCATGCTCAGGGACGCCATTGAGCAACTGTCTGTATGCAAAGAGGAAATGATTCCTGTTTTGAGTCGTACTGAACCTGGAAAAATCATTGGGATTGTCACCCCGAAAAGCATTCTGGATGCTTATGAAAATACACGAAAACGAAATTTCAATCCCGGCCGCACAATCCATATCCGGAAAAGAGGTATCCGCATCATCATCCAGGCAAGGGAAATGCAATTGAAACGAAGAATGAAGAAAGGAAAAGAAGGGACCACGGAATAAAAATCCCTTCAGAATTGCAATCTTGATATTTGTCAATAAAAGGGGCGTCGCTCAGTCGTAGTTTTGTAGTATGAAAGATGAGTCAAGTTTAGATTTGAATGAAAAGAGTTTTCTGGAAGCCGTTGGAAAATTAACCAAGCCGGAGCGGGAATTGCTTTATAAGGCGCCTGTTCTTGTTTCTGTTTTGGCCGCCAGCACCTATAATAAAATCAACGTGGATCAAAAGGCTGAAGCCTTGAAGCTCGCTCACCTGAAAACCTTTACGGCCCGTGCAGAATTGATATCTTTTTACAAGGTGGTGGAAAAGAATTTCAAAAAGGATTTTGAAGACCTGGAAAAACAGTTTTATCCTTTTGACAAACCAAACCGGGAAGCCCTGCGGAATGAAATAGGCAAGGTCAATACAATTATAAACAAGATGGATAAACCTGTTGCGGAAATCCTGCATATGAGTTTGAATAAATACGCGACTCATATCAAACGATCCGGTATTGGCATCCTTGATGATTTTGTTTTTCCATTGCCAATCAAAGGCTTGACTTATTAAGGTATACAGACGTTTATCCACGAACAGCAAACCCGTAAAAACATGAAGACAGAATTGAGTTCAATTGAGAAAATGGATCAGTGGACAGAACAAAGAAAGATTTATCCGATTGATATAATCCGTGTCCTGTTTGGGATTTTTATTATATGGAAAGGATATCAGTTTGGTGAAAGGCCGGAAACGATACCTGTAGTGATGGGAAGATTCAGTTTTATTGAAATATTTCTCATCGTGTATATAGTCATTGTTCAAATTGCTGCAGGTATACTCATTATGATTGGGCTCATTACCCGGGCCTCCATAATGTGTCTGCTTCCGATACTTATCGGCGCTTCCGTATACAGTTCAAGGGCCACTTCTCTGCCGGTTTATACCGGAGAAATCTGGGCGCTTATTTGTCTGATACTTTCCCTGGCTTATCTGGCTTACGGCTCAGGCGTTTTTTCCTGTGACTTGTATTTCAGAAAACATCCTCCGGTGAGCCATATTTAAAATAATTCCAGGGTGCCATCGCCCGGAATTATCTTGTAGCTGAGTTCTCCGTTCACAATTCTTGCAGGTTTGGTGTACGGATGTTCCTGTTCTTTTTGGATACCCAGAATGTGGATGACAGTCCAGTTCCGGGCTTTCAGATAATCTGAAATCATGGAACGGTGGCAGCGCCACCAGACAGCTTCCGAGCACATATACGCTGTGCGTCGTTCGCTGGCAATTTGCTCGAGTTGTTTTATTCCATCTCTAAAGGCTTCCGTTTCCATATAGTCAGCATAGCCTCGAAAAGCCATGTGTTTCCAGGATGTATTTTTTGAATCCGGATCCGGCTTTCTCCTGCCTCCGAGGCTTTTCAGATGCGTGTATTGAATGTTGTTTTCGGGCAAGGAGATTTCAAGTGCCTCTTTATTGAAATGAGGGTATCTGCGTGAACCAGGATAGCTCCTGACATCGGCTACGCATTCAATCTTAAAGCAGAGCAGGAGGTTGGTAAATTCTTCAAAAGACCGTGTGGAGTGCCCGATTGTCCAAATGGTTTTTATTTGTTTCGACATTCCTGCTAGCCCCCTATGAATTTTTTGATTTCATTCAGTTTCATCAGGGCCTCAATGGGGGTGAGGGTATTGATATCGGTTTTCTGGAGCTCTTCCTTTATTTGTTCCAGCACAGGATCATTCAATTGGAAAAAGCTCAGCTGAAAATCTTCCTCTTTTTTCTTTGGCGCAGACACGGCCGGTTTGAATTCGCCGTTTCCATTATTCTCTTCCCTTCCGGCAGGGTTCAGTTCGGCGCCGCTGTGCGAGCTTTCGAGCTGCACCAGAATCTGATTGGCCCTGTTGAGGACTTTATAAGGCATGCCTGCCATTTTGGCTACGTGTATTCCAAAGCTATGGGCGCTGCCGCCGGGGACGAGTTTGCGGGTAAAGAGAATTTTGTTGCCGGTTTCTTTCACCGATACATTGAAATTCTTGACCCTGTGCATGGTGTCTGCCAGATCATTCAGCTCGTGGTAATGGGTGGCGAAAAGTGTTTTTCCTTTTGCCGTGGGATGTTCATGCAGGTATTCCACAATGGCCCAGGCTATGCTGATTCCGTCATAGGTGCTTGTTCCGCGCCCGATTTCATCAAGAAGAATCAGGCTGCGGTCGGAAACGTTGTTTAAGATGCTGGCTGTTTCATTCATTTCCACCATGAAGGTAGATTCACCAGAAGAAATGTTGTCGGATGCCCCAACGCGTGTAAATATTTTATCGACCAATCCGATTTCCGCATGTTTGGCCGGAACGAACGAACCCATTTGCGCCATGAGTACAATGAGTGCCGTTTGACGGAGCAATGCCGATTTACCCGACATGTTCGGACCTGTAATGATAATGATCTGCTGCAGGTCCTTGTCCAGATACACATCGTTGGCCACATATTCTTCGCCGATGGGCAATTGTTTTTCGATCACCGGATGCCGTCCGTTTTTGATGTCCAGTGCAAACCCTTCGTTGAGATGGGGGCGTACATAATTGTTTTGCAGGGCCACCGATGCAAACGAAAGCAGGCAGTCCAGCCGCGCCACCACGGCGGCATCCAGCTGAACCGGTCCGATGTAGTCGGCCAGCCAGAGCACAAGTTCATTGAATATGCGTACTTCCAGGGCCTGTATTTTTTCTTCGGCGCCCAGGATTTTGTCTTCGTATTCTTTCAGTTCCGGGGTGATGTAACGTTCGGCATTGGTCAGGGTTTGTTTGCGCATCCATTCCGGAGGTACTTTATCTTTATGCGAGTTTGTGACCTCCAGATAATAACCGAATACATTGTTGAAAGCGATTTTCAGCGAAGGGATTCCGGTGCGTTCGGATTCGCGTTGCTGGATCTTCAGCAAAAAATCTTTTCCCGAAAATGCGATTTCGCGCAACTGATCCAGATCGGTGTTAACCCCCTGGGCAACCACATTTCCTTTGGCAATGAGGAAGGGAGGATCGGCCTGAATTTCTTTCTCTATGCGATCAATGACCCCTTTGCAGGGGTTGAGCTGCTCGGCAATTTTCTGAAGTGCGGGATTGCCTTCTTTTTCCAGCAGCTCTTTGATGGGGCCGATGGCGCTCAGTGCGCGTTTCAGCTGAACGGTTTCTTTGGGTGAAATGCGGTTGGTGGAAACTTTGGAGATGATGCGTTCCAGATCGCCTATTTGTCTGATGTGTTCGAGCAGCGAATCGCTCATTTCCTTGTGTTTCAGGAAATGATCCACACAATCCAGGCGTTCATCGAGCGGGGTTTTGTCTTTCAGGGGCAGGGCCATCCACCGTTTGAGCAGACGCGAACCCATGGGCGAAACGGTGGCGTCCATCACATTGATGAGTGTGTTGGCGTTTTCATTCTGGGATCCAAAAAGCTCTAGGTTGCGTATGGTAAAACGGTCGAGCCAGACATATTTCTCTTCTTCAATGCGCGACAAGGTATTGATGTGGCCCACCTTGTCGTGTTGGGTATCGGCCAGGTAATGCAATGCTGCTCCGGCGGCAATGATTCCGCAATCCAGCGAATCCACGCCAAAGCCTTTCAGCGATTTGGTGCCGAAATGTTTGAGCAGCGACTCCTTGCCAAAATCTTCGGTAAAGGCCCAGTCATCCAGTCCGTAGATATAAAATTTATCCCCGAAATAGTCGAGGAACAGTTTTTTTGTGCTTTTCTGATAGAGGATCTCGTTGGGACGGAATCCCTGCAAGAGTTTATCGATGTAATCGGGTTTGCCCTGAGCCACAAGAAACTCTCCGGTGGATACATCCAGAAAGCTGATGCCGCAGATGGCCTGTTCACCATGAATCAATGCCGGAGAGAGGTGTACGCTGGCCAGAAAATTATTCGAGCGGTGATCCAGGGTCTTGTCGTTGTACGAAACTCCCGGGGTGACCAGTTCGGTGACTCCGCGTTTGACTATGGTTTTTGTCAGTTTGGGGTCTTCCAGCTGGTCGCAGATGGCTACGCGCTGGCCGGCCCTGACCAGTTTGGGTAAATAGGTATCCAGCGAATGGTAGGGGAAGCCTGCCAGTTCGATATACGAGGCAGAACCATTGGCTCTTCGTGTAAGCACAATGCCAAGAATGCCGGCGGTTTTCACGGCATCCTCTCCGAAGGTTTCATAGAAATCGCCGACACGAAACAGAAGCAGGGCATCGGGATACCTGGCCTTGATCTGGTTGAATTGTTTCATCAGCGGAGTTTCCACCTCGGATGTCGCACTCTTAATTAAAGGCTTGTTTTTGGCCATGGCCCGTAAAAATACAAATCTGCTTTGGGTTTATCTCAGAATATATCATAGAAAATTCGCACACCGCATCTATTGAGGGCTTTTTACGCCAATCCGTTCTGTTTTTGGGCTAAGGCCTAAAACGGAGACCACACAATTCCCTTTCTTCGACGATTGTTGGTAAAATACGGACTGATCTCTTTTTCTGCGCTTTGAATATTTTTCATAAATAGTTGCAAATGAATTAAACGTTTGTTTAACTTTGGCCCCGATTACAGAACCATGAGTGATAAACGCGAACAGATTTTGGATGCCGCAGAAGAGCTTTTCAGCCACCACGGCTTTGAAGGCACCTCTGTGCGTATCCTGGCCAAAAAAGCGGAAGTGAACATCGCCATGATTTCCTATTATTTCGGTTCGAAGGAGAAATTGTTCCAGGCCATGGTTGAAAGAAGGGCAGGAGCCTCGCTGATGGCCCTGAAATTCATCTCTGCCAAGGAAGCCGAACCCTGGAAAAAAATGGAGCTGGTCATTGATCATTATGTGGACAAGATTTTCTCGAATGCAGGCTTTCAGCGGATCATGTATCGAGAGCTGTCGCTGGATCAACGCTCCTGGATGTCGGAGGTGATGATCAATATCGTCCTTCAAAACTCAAAGGAAATGGCCAGCATCATCGAGGAAGGGCAGAAGAAAAAGGTGTTCCGCAAGGTGGATGCCGCCATGACCGTTGTTACCCTGGTGGGTACCATCGCCAAAGTGACGCTTTGTTCGGCGCTTTCCTGCCGCTTTCTGGGAGAAACAAATCCGAAAGCGCAGATCACCGACGAGCCGCACCGCAAACGGGTTAAAAAACACATGCACGACCTGATGAAAGCCCATTTGCTCATTCAGAAATAATGTCCAACACCGCATAAAACTAAACAAACGTTTGTATTAATCCATTCGCATGAAACGCATACTTATCTCTTTAATCTGTCTGTTGCCTCTTTTGGCCAACAGTCAGGTCAGCCGGAAGCTGAAACTGGAAGAAGCCATCAAACTAGGGCAGGATCAAAGCCGGACGTTGAAAATTTCACAAAGCAAAATGGCCGTGATGAATTCCAAATATGCAGAACTGAAAGACATGGCCCTGCCCAGTGTCAATCTTTCGGCGAGCTATTACCGCTTCAGCGACATTCCGCCTTTTGTGTTTCAGCTCACGCCGACTTCGCCTCCGGTCACACTCTTTCCCGTTATCCTGAACAATTACAGCACGCGCGCTTCCGTCAGCGAATCGGTTTTCAACGGATTCCGTCTGAAAAACGGCCTGCTCTCGGAGCAATACCTTGTTGAAGCGGCCAAGCTGGATTACGAGAAAGACAAGTCTGATATTATTTTCAACATCATCAATGCCTATTACAATCTGTATAAAGTCCAGGCTTCAAAGAAAATAATTGAACAAAGTCTGGCCGATGCCGATCAGCGTCTGAAAGAAGTCAAGAATATGGAGCAGCAGGGAATTGCCATTCACAACGATTATCTGCGTGTTGAATTGCAGCGCTCGAACATCGAACTCAGCGAGATTGATGTGAACAACAATCTGGAGGTGGCCAATTACAATTTCGGTGTTTTGTGCGGACTTGCAGAAGGAACCGTGGTGGAAATAGATTCGGTGGATCTTTTCAAAGCCAGGGACTTTAAAACATTTCCCGATTACCTGAAGGTTTCTTTGGACAAGCGCAGCGACCTGCGCGCGGCCGATTTGCGGAAAAAAGCCTCTGAAGCCAGCCTTCAGGTGGCCAAAGGAGGCATGTATCCAACCTTAAATGTGGGCGCAAATTACTATTACGCCAATCCCAATCCGCGTTATGTGCCGCCTGTCGATGCGTTTCACGATACCTGGGATGTGGGTCTGAACCTGAACTGGAACATCACTGCCCTGTATACAACGCGTCATCAAAGCGAAGAGGCCAAATGCCAGGTGCTGCAGACCACCACAATCAGCGACCAGATTTCGGACGGAATACGGATGGAAGTGAACCGGGATTTTGTGAATTACGAACAGTCCATCAAGAAAATTGATGTGGCACAACGGTCCGTCAGACAGGCCTCTGAAAATTACAGGACCATGCAATCCAAGTACAACAACAGCACCGCCCTGCTCAGCGATTTGCTCGATGCCGAAGTGCTGCTGCTCCAGGCCCGCCTGAACCTGACCAATGCAAAGGCCGATGCAGAAATAGCCTACAACCACTTACTCAAATCAATCGGAACAAACTAAGATTTACCTGTCTAATAATTTGATCACCATGAGCACCAAAGAGAACAGTACGGAAGAGAAAAAGAAATCAAAAATGCTTCCAATCGTACTCCTGTCAATTGTCGTCGTCGGAGGATTTTTCGGAGTCAGGGCATACATCTTCGGCATGCATCACATCGAGACCGATGATGCCCAGCTCGAGGCCAACATAAGCCCTGTACTGCCACGGATTTCGGGATATGTAAACGACATCCGCTTTGAAGACAACCAGCGCGTGAAAAAAGGGGAGCTTCTCATTGCCCTGGATGACCGTGACCTGAAAATAAAAGTGGACCAGGCCAAGGTGGCCATTGAAAACGCTACGGCCATGGTGCAGGTGGCCAAAGCCAATCTGAATTCAGCGCGTGCCTCGGCCGAAGCCGTCAAGGCCAATACCGAAGCTGTCAATGTGCGGATCCGTAAAGCCACGCAGGATTATAACCGCTACGAAAAAATGCTGGCTGATAAATCGGTTACCCAGCAGCAATTCGATGCGGTGAAAGCCGAAAAGGAAAGCGCCGAAGCTCAACTGGATCTTGTCAAAAAACAGGAAGAAGCCGCCGAAGTGCAGGCCAATGCGATGGCCGAACAGGTGAACGTCGCCCAGACAGCTATCAAACAAAAACAAAGCGATCTGGATTACGCAAATCTTCAGTTGTCTTATGCCACAATCACCGCTCCGCAGAATGGTGTTGTGTCCCGCAAAAATGTACAACCCGGGCAGTTTGTTCAGGCCGGTCAGCCGCTTTTTACCGTGGTCAACGACTCGGATGTGTGGGTGGTTGCCAATTTCAAGGAAACACAGGTATCTGCCATGAAAATCGGCACCGATGTTGATATTGTCCTGGATGCTTTCAAGAACAAAACAGTGAAAGCCTATATCGCTTCTTTTTCTCCGGCCACCGGTGCCCGCTTTTCGCTGCTGCCTCCTGATAATGCCACCGGAAATTTCGTGAAGGTGGTGCAGCGCGTTCCCGTAAAAATAAGGATGAAAGCCGATAAGGAAACACAGCAATTGCTCAGACCGGGTTTGAGCGTGAATGTGACCGTGAACATCGATGAGATGTCTGACAAGAAGCAATAGCGGATTGAATGAAAGGGCTAAAGCCCTGGTTGATAAGAAATGTATAGTGTATCCCTGGCCTTTCGGTCAGGCAACTCAAAAAGGCTTTAACCCTTGCCCGGGCTGGTCCTGTTAAAAAAGAAGAAAGAACCATGAATGCCATTCAGTATCCTACGGGATTTAGAAAATGGATCATTGTGATTACCGTGGTCACCGCATCTCTTCTGGAGATGATTGATACCACGGTGGTCAACGTTTCGCTAACGCAGATCATGGGAAACCTGGGCGCCACCCTGGAAGATGTGGCCTGGGTCATTACTTCGTATGCTGTGGCCAATGTCATTATCCTGCCCATGACCGGATGGCTCAGTTCTAAATTCGGCCGGAAAAACTATTTTGTCTTTTCTATATTGCTCTTTACTCTGGCTTCTTTCTTTTGCGGCAATGCGCACAGCATCTGGGAGCTTGTCATCTTTCGTTTTATACAGGGAATAGGCGGGGGCGCTTTGCTCTCCACTTCGCAATCCATACTCTTTGAAACATTCAAACCCGAAGACAGGGGAATGGCCACGGCTATTTTCGGACTTGGCGTTGTCCTCGGACCTACTTTCGGACCAACTATCGGAGGGTTCATTACCGATCATTATTCCTGGCCCTGGATTTTTTACATCAACCTTCCCCTGGGTATTATTGCCGCCCTGCTCTCACTCACCTTCATCACCGAATCCATAGACCGGCGCGTGATAGATCGGGTCGACTGGCTGGGCATAGGCTTGCTCATTGCCGGTATCGGAGCTTTGCAGATTGTTCTGGAAAGAGGTCAGACGGAAGACTGGTTTGATGCCACCTACATTGTGATTCTGACCATTGTCTCCGTACTCTCTTTGCTTTTGTTTGTCTGGCGCGAACTCTCCATCGATCATCCGGTAGTTGACTTCAGGATCATGAAGGACCGCTCCTTTTCGTTCGGTCTGGTCTTCTCGTTCATTCTTGGTTTCGGACTGTTTGCTTCTGTTTTTGTCTTCCCTATTTTTTGTCAGGGACTTTTGGGATTCACCGCCCAGCAAACCGGTGAACTCATGATCCCCTCCGGTCTGATCACCATTATCATCATGCCTTTAGTCGGAACCCTTTTGAAAAAGAAGGTGCCTCCGCAGTTTATGGCCGTGGTTGGTTTTGCCATCTTCTATTTTTTCACGAAAGTGCTTTCTTCTTCCACGCTGGCTTCGGGCGAAAGCGATTTCTACTGGCCCCTGCTTTTGCGCGGAATAGGAATGGGATGCCTCTTTGTGCCACTGACGGCAATGGGTTTATCGGGATTAAAAGGCAAGGATATGGCCCAGGGAGTGGGATTGAATAACATGATCAGGCAGCTTGGCGGTTCTTTCGGAGTGGCCCTGATGACCACCTTTATTCATACCCGTCTTTCGGTGCACCGCATCAATCTGTTAAACCACATCAATGTGTATGATCCGGCAACCCAAGAAAGACTCAATGGTTTCACCGCCGCCTTTATGGGCAGGGGCATGTATCCGGCCCAGGCCCAGCAAATGGCCGTTGCCGCTCTGGAAGGGACAATCGGCAAGCAAACGGCACTCATGTCATACATGGATGCGTTCTGGATTATCGGCATATTTTTCCTCTGTTGTATCCCTCTGATTCTTTTCCAAAGACACAGCCGCAACGCTGTCGTGTCTATGGAAGGAGTCCATTGATTTTCCGGATTCCCGGGGGCCTTCGGTTCCGCTGAGGCACCAGTCGTTTTTAAAACGTCGCCGCAACCCGGAGGTTGAGCGAAGCCGAAACCAATCGCATGAAAAGACCATTTCATATATGTATTTCCCGAATGTGCATACGCCGTTGGTTATTGACAACTCCATAGCTTAGCTTTGACATTGAATGGTAAACCAAATGCCCTTCAGGAAATAATTGAAAGCAATGGATAAAGACGTCAGGCGAATTGCAATCATTTTCGGTATTTCTCTCGCTGCTGCCTACGTGGTTATTATTTACATTATTTACAACTGGTTGTATATTTAGCGAACAGGCATTGCT
>PLXK01000097.1 GCA_003151415.1 Bacteroidota bacterium | reverse complement strand
AACGCAGCATCGGCCAGAAAGAAACACAGGAGCTTGCCGTGATGGTCGACACCTTCAGGCCGCTTATGGTGACCGAAGCAGCCATGAAAATTGATGACGGAAAGTATTACAAGAGCTGGACGGAATAACGTGTACACTTGCAATTACCAGTTGGCAGTTGGCAGTTGGCAGNNAATCAAAAAAAAAAAAAACATGTCACAGAAAGATATCGCACCATCACTGGAAAAGATTTACAAAGACGCAGGAGATTTTCTTCCGCTCAACGGAACCGACTACATCGAACTGTACGTGGGTAATGCCAAGCAAAGTGCGCACTATTACAAAACGGCTTTCGGCTTTCAGTCGCTCGCCTATGCCGGACTTGAAACCGGGGTGAAGGATCGCGCCTCTTATGTTCTTCAGCAGGACAAGATCCGCATGGTCCTCACCACACCGCTTAATTCCAATTCTCCGATCAACGATCACCTGCGCAAGCATGGCGATGGTGTTAAGGTCATTGCCCTGTGGGTGGATGATGCCACCAAATCTTTCAAAGAAACGGTTGCCCGGGGCGCCAAGCCCTTTATGGAACCCACAAAGGAAGAAGATGAAAACGGCTATGTGATCCGCTCGGGTATTTACACGTACGGGGAAACTGTCCATATTTTTGTTGAACGCAAAAATTACANNAAGACATCTCGACCGAATATTCGGCCCTGATGAGTAAAGTGATGACCAACGGTAACGGACGCATCAAATTTCCGATCAACGAACCTGCCGAAGGAAAGAAAAAATCGCAGATCGAAGAGTACATCCAATTTTATGAAGGGCAAGGTGTTCAGCACATTGCCGTGGCCACCGACGACATCATCGACACGGTTAAAAAACTGATGTCACGCGGAGTTGAGTTCCTGCAGGTTCCTCAGAGCTATTATGCCGAAGCACGCAACCGCATCGGAAAAATAGATGAAAAGATAGAAGACCTTGCAAAACTGGGCATTCTCGTCGACCGCGATGATGAAGGGTATCTGTTGCAGCTGTTCAGCAAGCCTGTGGAAGACCGGCCGACGATGTTCTTCGAAATCATTCAGCGTAAAGGGGCAAATTCTTTCGGAAAAGGGAATTTCAAAGCACTTTTCGAAGCCATTGAACGCGAGCAGGAACGCCGGGGGACGCTTTAACCGGCTTTTTACACCCAAACAACATTTTTACGAGGGATACATGGAGAAGGGCCACGGAGAAAACTGATTTCTTTCCCGTGGTTCTCTGGTCTTTGTTTCCTCGAAATAAAATAAAAATGCATTCAGGCATTCTCAGCGTGTAACTTATCCGACTCTATGCAAATGAGAACACTTTTTTATATCGCCTTCCTTGCCCTAACCCTCAGCTCCTGCGAGAAAGTGAAATGGGCGACTGTGACTGTGAACGGCAAATACACCATGCAATTACCCAATTACCTGGAGTCGGGCACCTTTTACAAAGACGCTTCGCTGCAGTACAAAAACGAAGAACGGGAATTTTACATGGTTGTTCTCGATGAAAGCAAAAGTTCTTTCAAGGAATACGGTCTTGATTATGATCTGACAACCTATTTCAAAGTCGCTGCCAGCAAGTTCGATTCAACCGGAAGGATCATGCCCGAAAGAATTGTGATCGGCCCGGACTCGGCGCGTACGGCAGAGTTCAAGGGCAACATCAGCGATCACGATGTCTATTACAAAATGGTGACCATAGAAAGCAAAGGAAATTTTTACAAAATGCTTGTGTGGATGATGATGCGGGACAAAGAAAAGTATGCCGCAGACGTAAGTAAGATTATCGGTTCTTTTCGGGAAGTTTCGGAGAAGTGATCCTTTTGAAGGCGCCTCTTATTTGCAATACATGCTGATTTGTTCTGAGGCATCAATACTTCCCAATGCTTCCGCTTTTCGAAGATCCAGACACCCTTTTTCTTTTTCTCCAGTGGCTATCTGAGCCAGACCCCTGTTGATATAGGCAATTGCAGCTTTCGGGGCCAATGCAATCGCTTTCGTGTTGTCTTCGATTGATCCGGGATAGTCCATGAGTTTGAATCTGGCAAAGCCCCTGTTTTGATACAAGTCCGCATCTTTCGGATTGATCTCGATAGCCTTTGTGAAATCAGCCACGGCTCCTTTGTAATCTTCCAAATGATTATCCTCCAGGTTTCCCCTGCATTTGAATGCAAGTGCATCTTTGGGATTGATTGCTATAGCTATGCTGAAATCGCTTTTGGCTTCGGTATAATTCATCAGCGCAGTATTTGCCAGGCCCCTGTTCGAATAATGCAGGGGATCGTTCGGTTTTATGGCAATCGCTTTATCATAATCTGCAATCGCCCCTTTGTAATCCTGCAGACTGTGTTTTGCAACGCCCCTGTTGCCATAAGCCCCTGCATTTTTCGGCTCAAAAACAATGGCCTTGTCATAATCTGCTATGGCTCCCGGATAGTCGCTCAGCTCGGATTTTGCAAATCCCCTTCCGTAATATGCATCCGAATAGTCGGGCTTAATTGCCAATGCCTTGTCAAAGTCGGTAATGGCACCCTTGTAATCCTTGTTGTTGCACTTTTCTGTACCGTCTTTAAAATATTTCAGGCTTGTCAGGTACGAACAGCTTAACATGGGGCAAAGAGCCAGAAGCAAAAGAGCTATTTTTTTCATTCCGGAGTTTCTCAGTAATCATTCATATGTGAACCGGCCGCGTCGTAAAAACCTGGCGCTAAAATAAACGATTCGACCGGAATCGCCGGCAATAAACCAAGTCTTCTTTCCCAAGCAAATGATAAAACCCCTTCCACCAATGGCAGAAAGGGTTTTATCAGTACCTTAAAAATTATTTCAGCGTAACGCCGGTTGTTGAGGTCAATGTTCCGTCCACGTAGATCTCTACTGAATATTTTCCGGCTACAAACGTATCCTTTGTAGGCTCGTCGTATTCCATGCACATGTCTACTTTGGCGCCAGCATAGTCAAATTCCTTACGCAAAGTATATTGGGCATCGTCACCGCTTGCCAGTTTGAACTTACCGGAATTGGCGGTTGGGCTTCCCACTACTTTCCCATCGGGAGAAAGGATACGCACATAAACCGTTTTCTTGCCTGCAGGAGCAATTTTATTGTCCATCACGCTGAAGCAGGTATTGAATTTGATCACTTTTTTGGCCATGGATGTTTCATCCATCTTCTCGCTCATGAATTTCTTTTTCATGGGAGTCACCTTTACATATTCAGTTCTAAGCACAGATGCCGCAGTTACCTTACCTGAAAGATCCGCTTTATCCGCATTCGCCTTGGTCAAGTTGCTGGTCAGCTCTTCATTGTCCTTTTTGAGGATGTTGTTCTGCGTCACCAACTGGTCGATACGTTCGAGGTATTCTTCGGTGAGCCTGTTCAGTTCGGCAAGCTTAGCATCGAGTTGCTTTTTCTTGCCTGCATCGCCCTTGGCTTGTTTCCTGAGGGTTGCCACTTCACCTTCGAGGTTGGTGATTTTGGTTGTTCCTTCTTCAATGACTTTATCCAGAGAATCGTTTTTACCCTTAAAAACCTGAAGTTCGGCTACTTTGGATTTCACATCTTCTTCCAGATTGGTCTTGGTGATGGTCAATGTATCAACTTTTGTGATATACTCTTTTTCAACCTCATTCTTTTTACTCCAGAGAAAGAAATTGGCTGCGATGGAACCGATCAGCAATACGGCAAGCAGGATGACAATCCCTTTATTATTTTTTTCTTCTTTTTTTTCGTTTTCCATTTTAATAATTGGTTTTATTTTATTATGCTTTTATTTAAGGGCCAAAGATACTGAAATATACAATGATGAAAAACGTTGAGTGCCTTTTCAACTGTCTGACGATATGATTTCTGCTTTTTTCCCAATAGGTATCGCCCGGACGGGAAAAAAACTGGCCGGAAGCCCCTTTTACGGTGCCGGTTTTAAATTGATTCCCAATTCCTGCAATTGCTCCTGCGAAATGACCGAAGGCGAATCGATCATGACATCC
>PLXK01000210.1 GCA_003151415.1 Bacteroidota bacterium | reverse complement strand
CTTCACTACCAGGCAGAAAATCAGAACTACGGTCTTGCTACTTATTTCCGCGAAGAACTTCGCAACGATATGAAGGCCTGGTGCAAGGACCATACAAAAGCCGACGGAACACCTTATAATCTTTATCGTGACGGACTGAGAATATATACGACCATTGACTCCCGCATGCAGCGCTATGCCGAAGAAGCTGTTACCGAACACATGACCTTTCTTCAGGGGGAATTCAACAAACTCAAAAAGAAAAATTTCCCTTTCAGCTGGAAAGTGACGAAGGAAGAAATTGACGGAATGATGCATGCAGGTATGAAAGGGTCTGACCGTTATCACAACATGAAAGAAGCCGGTGCCAGCGACCCCGAGATACAGAAATCGTTTCATACCCCCACCGAAATGCGCATCTTCACCTGGAAGGGTGACAGGGATACGGTAATGACTCCGATTGATTCGATTCGTTATTATAAATCGTTCCTTCAGACAGGCTTTATGTCCATGGAGCCTCAGACAGGTTATATCAAAGCCTGGGTGGGTGGAATCAATTACAAACATTTCAAATACGACCATGTAAAGGAAAGTAAACGGCAGGTAGGTTCCACCTTCAAACCTTTTGTGTATGCGCTTGCCATTCAGGAAGGCTGGTCGCCCTGCATGCGTGTGCCGAATGTGAGAACCTGCATCGACCTTCCCGATGGAAAACAATGGTGCCCTGATAATGCCGATGGGGAGGAAAAATACGAAGGCCAGATGGTCACCCTCAAAAAAGCCCTGGCCGTATCGATCAATTATGTGTCGGCTTATATCATGAAACAATTCGGCCCTAAGGCTGTCGAGCAATTTGCCCGGAGATGCGGAATTACCAGCCCCATTGATGTTGTGCCTTCCATGTGTCTGGGCACTCCGGATCTTTCGGTCTATGAAATGGTCGGGGCAAACAGCACCTTTGCAAATAAAGGAACCTGGATAGAACCTATTTTTGTTACGCGGATTGAGGATAAAAACGGGAAAGTAATTGCAGAATTTGTGCCGAAATCGGATGAAGCCATGAATGAAGAGAAGGCCTACATCATGACCGTTTTGATGAAAGGTGTCGTTGAATTTGGCACGGGTGTCAGTTTGCGATCGACCTATAAGCTGACCAATCCTATTGCAGGAAAAACAGGGACAACCCAGAATAGTTCTGACGGATGGTTCATGGGGCTCACTCCCGATCTTGTTTCGGGGTGCTGGGTAGGTGGGGAGGACCGCAGTGTGCACTTTGACAATATGCAGCTGGGACAGGGTGCAAGACTGGCACTTCCGATCTGGGGAAAATACATGCAAAAGGTATATGCCGATAAGTCCCTGAAGGTTTCGCAGCGCGATTTTGACAAGCCGGCAAAGAAAATTTCGATCGAACTGGATTGCTCGAAATATGAAAAAGGCGATGCTGAAGAACCGGCTGAAGATCCGGATGGACTTTAGAAACAGACATGATAATCAATATTGAAACGCATGAATAAAGTGGTTTCGAATGCAGATGAGGCGATCAAAGATATCGCCGATAACATGACAATCATGCTCGGCGGATTTGGCCTTTGTGGTATTCCCGAAAATTGCATTAATGCCTTGGTGCGTAAAGGTGTGCGGGGCCTTACCTGTATTTCCAACAATGCCGGAGTCGACGAATTTGGCATCGGGCTCATGCTCAAGACCCGCCAGCTGAAAAAGATGATTGCTTCGTACGTGGGTGAAAATGCTGAATTTGAAAGACAGTTACTCAGCGGAGAACTTGAAGTGGAATTGATTCCACAAGGCACCCTGGCAACCCGCGTTCTCGCAGCGGGTTATGGAATGCCCGTTATTTTTACTCCGGCCGGCGTGGGGACAGAGGTTGCCATTGGGAAGGAGCAGCGTAATTTCAATGGAAAGGAATACCTCATGGAATATGCCTTTGATTCGGATTTTGCACTTGTAAAAGCCTGGAAAGGAGATACCCATGGAAATCTTATTTTCCGCGAAACGGCGAGAAATTTTAACCCGATGATGGCCATGGCTGGACGAACTACAATAGCAGAAGTGGAGATTCTTGTCGAAGCCGGGGAACTGGATCCCGATCAGATACATACTCCCGGAATTTTCGTTCACCGTATTTTTCTGGGCCGGAATTATGAAAAGAGAATAGAACAGAGAACAGTAAGAAAAAAGGTATAGTCGCTCCCTGCTCACCTTATCCTCAACACACTTCAACACCTCAACATCCGTATGCTGGACAAAACCGGAATAGCCAAACGAATTGCAAAAGAAATCAGGGATGGTTACTATGTCAATCTCGGTATCGGGATTCCGACGCTGGTGGCGAATTATATTCCCAGAGGGATGAAAGTGGTGCTGCAGTCTGAGAACGGTTTGCTTGGAATGGGTCCTTTCCCTTTTGAAGGAGAAGAAGATCCTGATCTCATCAATGCAGGCAAACAAACCATCACAACGGTTCCGGGTTCTGCTTTTTTTGATTCGGCTATGAGTTTTGGGATGATCAGGGCCCGGAAAGTTGACCTGACGATTTTGGGAGCAATGGAAGTAAGTGAAACAGGTGATATTGCGAATTGGAAAATTCCGGGAAAAATGGTGAAAGGCATGGGTGGCGCAATGGATCTGGTAGCTTCGGCCAAATTGATCATCGTGGCCATGCAGCATGTCAACAAAGCGGGCGAATCCAAACTTTTACCCAAATGCGAACTTCCCCTAACCGGTGTGAGGTGCGTCCGGAAAATTGTGACAGAGCTGGCCGTCATTGATGTCACTCACCAGGGTTTCAAGCTCATTGAACGGGCACCAGGTGTTTCAACAGAGCAAATTATCAATGCAACGGCAGGGAAACTAATCGTGCATGGTGAAATTCCGGAGATGATTATCGATTAGATTTTCAAAACAGGATAACCCCCAAATTTCAAATGTTTAAAACACACGGCAAGTTAATACGGAATCTGTTTTTCTTCACAGTTCTGATTTTTCTTTGCTGGATATATAGCTATTCGGAGATCCTCCATTTACGTCCCCGAAGTATTCATCAGTTTCGCCAGTCCGACTGCCTCTCTCTGACAGACAATTATTACAATGGCAACTGGAACCTTTTCGAGCCATCGCTCAATTTGCAGTTCAGCGATCATCTGACAAGCGGAAAATCTGCCGGAGAGTTCCCTTTGTTGTATTATTTCGTTGCCATGCTCTGGAAAATTTTTGGCAAGCATGAAATCATCTTTCGTCTGGTCACAATCGGAATAGCCTTTGCAGGTATGTTCGCCTTATACAAACTGGCTTACGCCATCCTGAAAGATTACTTCTGGGCGGTGGCTTCGGTGGTTCTGTTGTTTTCTTCTCCTGTTTTTGTATTCTATTCAAATAATTTTCTGGTCAATGTTCCTGCATTTTCGCTCATGCTCATTGCACTGTATTATTTTTATCTGTTCTGGCAACACGGCAAGAATAAACATTTCTATGTCTGTATGGGTTTGTATTTGCTGGCGGGACTTTTCAAAGTTTCTTCATTGCTCAGTTTTGTTGTTATCGGCGCCGTTTACCTGGCAGACATCACCAGGCTTATTCGTTTCAAGCGTGAGGGATACATTTTCAATGAACCCCTGAAACAATTTTTCCCTTTTGCCATAGTCGTCAGCGGGGTAGTGGCCTGGTATATGTATGCCAATCATTATGGTGTTGTGCATGGGGGAAATTATACTTTCAACGGGACGGAGAGTTACTGGGCAATGACTGCCGAACAACACAATGGGGCCTACTATTCGGTCAAGAATTTTCTTCTCTACCAGATTTACAGTGTTTCTGCTTTTGTGTATCTGGCCACTTGTTTTGTGGTACTGCTCATTAATTTCAAAAAGGTGGCTTTGATCTGGCGCATTGTAATACCTCTGCTGATGATTGGATACTTCATTTTCATTATGCTCTTTTTCTATGCGCTCAATTTTCACGACTACTACCATATTGATTTTCTGATTATCCCGATTGTCATCAACCTGGCTTTTCTTCGCTACATGGCGCTAAACGAGATTTTTGTTTTCAAGTCGCCTGCCGTTAAAATAATATTTTCTGTTTTCCTGTTTTACAATGTCTTGTATTGTGGCAATAACATACGCATGAGATATTTCCCGGTAACCGAAAAAAACAAGGAATATCGCCAGCTCTTTGCCCCCAAGGCAGATATGGACTACTGGGGCTGGTGCGCCTGGGCCTATCCTTACGGTTCATATGAAAGAGTGACGCCGGTACTTCGTTCTATGGGCATTAAAAGGGATGACATTTTTCTTTGTCCCAATGACCAAAGCTTCAGTATCCTGCTTTATTTGATTGATCAGAAAGGATTTCCGAATCTCTGCGAATGGATGAAAGACAGTGCTTCGGTTTCAACTCGCATCCAGGCCGGAGCAAAGTATATGATTGTAAATGATACTGCAATTCTGGCAACCCCTCCATTCAAACCTTTTGTCAGTCATGAGATCAAACGGTTCGAGAATCTTCGCATCTATGATTTGCAGCCGTATCAAATCAGAAACAAAAGAGAGTAATTTTTTCTGTTTTTAGCAGTCCTGGAGAGTCCTGAACACATCCACTTCCTTTCCCTTTAAACAAGCCGGTTTTATGCCTTTGTTCGGTCCCCACAGGAATAACCATGACTTTCAAGTCATAACCGGAATTATCCTTTAACTTTCCATATTGTAACTCAGCACTAAATACTCATATCCCCTATGATAAATAAATGCATGGTGTTTTGCCTGTTCCTTTCCGGTTCTTTGTTCTCGCAGGAAAGTGTTTACAAAAAGAAAACTCAAAAGGACAAGGTCCTGAGTTTTTATGTTTCTGGAACCGCTGCAAAATTGAAAAACGCCAATTATACCAACGATCCGTATTTGGAAGTCTATTATCCGGTCTGCCTCAATGCCGGTGCATCTTATACAAAATATTTTACGGATCATCTGGGGCTGACAATTGGTTTGGAGTACAGCAATTACAAAAACAATTTCAGGTGTGCTCAGTATAACAAGAGTGCAACCATGCAAACAGACATAAATGGCTCCTCGTATTACACAATCACTCAGGCTGATTATTCTGAAAACAGAACCCTAAACTGCGTTGAAGTGCCTATTTGCCTTCGCCTGGAAACATCTGTTTTAGAAAAGACGCGTTTGTTTGCAGATATCGGTATCAAGTTGTGTTCTTCCGTTTCGGCAAAAATAAAAGAAACAGGCAGCGTCACCACCATGGGGCTTTATCCCGACCCCAATGCGCCCAACGCCGGGTTTCTTGTTTGGAATCAGTACGCCACAAACTGGCAAACATCAGGCGTTGAGCCAAACAATGATTACACATGTAAAAATCTAAGTGCAGCACTGTATTGCAACGCCGGTATAATGATTCCGGTCAACAACCGGATTCAGTTTACCTGCTCTTGTTTCTACACCCTTGGGCTGGGGGATATCAATGAATCTGAAAAGGGTGCTGTTTACACAAATTATTTGGGGGTACAGAAAGCATACGCTTCATCCACAATTTCTTCTCTGGGAACCCGTGTCGGTATACTTCTGCCTTTTGGTTCGAATTAGGAATTCAGACTGTTCGTATTCAAATCCTGGCCTTGTATTTTGAAGTGCTCCAACAGACAGGAGGATTCTTTCCTGATCTCATTTCAATTGGTACAATCTTACCGTTTTGCCTTCATAGGTAAGTACATACTCCTTTGCCAAAATACGATGCTCACGCAAACTGCAGGTGTCCCTTGCGTCGTCATCCTTGCCCAGTATAAAAACATAATCAGCTTTCATGGTGCCAGCACCAGGTTGATGGATCCAGTAGTCGCACAGGGTATCGTGCTTCGAGCCCATCAGGATGGAAGGATAATGACCGTAACGGAGATGCAATGGGAAATAGTTGGAGGTTACTTCATAATTTTCGGCAATAACAACAGCCTTTTCATGACCGAGGTAATTGGAGAAATGCGCAACCAGCCAGTTCGGGGAATTGTTGATTGGAAGAACAAGTTTATTGGGTTGCAGTTTGAGCGATGCCGCATGACACTCTTCGACAAGCGGATTTAATGAGGCGGCCTGGTCATAATGATAGGCCACCTGTTGCACGTGAAAATACAGAGAAACCGAAACGGCAACAACTGCGACCCAGAGGCGGATTGTTTGAAAACAAAGCCACACCAGTGTGCAAAGGTAAAGCAGCAGGCAGAGGCGCATGGAGATAAATCCGGCCTGGACATAGCCTCCCTGACCATCGGAATCAGGCAGATAATAAAACAAAAACAAAACCAGGAAACTGAGCAGCAGCCAACTGTCTTTTGCATTAAAAGCAGACAGGGCTTGTTCCTGAAAAGTTCCTTTGGCTTTCAGCAGCTCAGTGATCCGGGTTGCCAGACAGATGAATAGCAAGGCTCCGAAGATGTAAAACAAAGGTGAGGTATTGGGCACCTGATCTTCGGCATTCAGAGTGACAAGAGGTCTGACTTCCCTGATAATTTTGTTCAGTTCTGTTTTAGAAAGATATTGTTTGTCATCGGTCGCGTGGTGTTTTACATAATAGACGCCAAAGAGTGCAACACAAACAGACGAGGCCAGCGCAAGATGGAGCACTTTGAATTTGACGGCATGAATAAACGCCGCCATTTTTCCCTGGCTTGCTTTAATTCCTTCCGCAACGATGGAAAGAGCCAGCGCAAACAAAAGAATCAGGAAAACGAGGACATGCGAAAAGTATGTACAGGCAATCAAAAGGGCCATGAGTACCAGTTTTCCTTTTGAAGGGGCATGGCCTAATCTTAACCAGAACCCGCAGGCAAGAAAGAAAAAAACAATGGCCAGACTGAAATTGTAAAAGCCCATCACAAAGAAGAATGTATGAACAAAAGGCAGAACAAGATAGCTAAGGCCGGTACTCATGGGGGCAAGGCCGCGGATGAGATAGCGGAAGGCAAGCGGGAGGCCGAGGAAATAGCATAGCATCAAGGCCTTCTCGGCAAGAAAAGAAGGAAGAAAGGAATTGAAGATCAGCAGCAATGCATGGCCCGACCAATTGGGCAAGGGCTCTTTATTGAATTCGTAAAACACATGCAGAAGGGGAGTGTCACCTTTCATCATGTGCCGGATAAGCTGCGCATTGTATTGATGTGCCGGTCCGTCGAGTGTGGGGTAATAATGAAAACCAAGGATGGGTAGGGCCCCCAGGACAACAAAAAGAAGAAAAAGATAAGGTTCGAACCGGGCAATCCGCTTTAGATCCATAGGTATATGAAGAGGGCGATACAAAGGAACGAAAAATTCGAAGCGGCAGAAAGAAGAAAGTGCGCAATTGGCAGTTGCCCATGTGTGTATGAAAAAATGTATTTAATTTGATTAGTGCTTTCGCCTGATCAGTGCAGCTTCTTTTTTTGCCGACAGTCAACGTCCATGATGCCCCCATTGCCCATTCGCTCTTTTGTTGTTACTTTGTACCCGATGTCCATATTCCAGAATAAACGATTCAGGTACCTTTTTCTCTTTGCTGTCCTGCTGTTTCTTTCCTGGATATACAGCTACCTGCAGATACTTCCTCTCCGGCCGGGGAGTGTCCATCAATGGAGACAAGCCGATTGTTTGTCATTGGCAGATAATTATTATCAGGGAAACTGGAATCTGTTCAAGCCCTCCTTGAATATTCTGTTCAGCGACAATGAAACCAGCGGCAAGTCGGCCGGTGAGTTCCCGCTGCTTTACTATGTTGTTGCCATACTCTGGAAAGTCTTTGGCCGACATGAATTTATTTTCAGGCTTGTTAACATTGCCATTTCTTTTGGCGGCATGTTTGCCTTGTTTAAACTTTCTTTTGCAATTCTGAAGGATTATTTCTGGGCTGTCTGCTCGGTTGTCTTCTTATTCTCGTCTCCCATTTTTGTTTTTTATACAAACAATTTTCTCATCAATGTGCCTGCCTTTTCAATTATGCTCATAGCGGTCTGGTATTTTTACAGATTCTGGCAAAGTTCGGAGAACAAATACCTGAACCTGAGCATGGGCTTATTTCTGCTGGTAGGCCTGATGAAAATTTCAACGCTAATGGGATTCGTGGTAATCTGCCTGATCTATCTGGCCGATATTTCCGGGAAAATCAGATTAAAGCCCGATGGAAGGGTATTCAGGCAACCTCTGAAACAAATGATTCCCTTAGCTGCAGTTCTGGGCGGAGTGGCAATCTGGTATGCCTACGTGACGCATTATAACCACAAGCACGGAGGTGTTTATACGCTCAATTACATTCAATCCTACTGGGCCTCCAGCAAAGAACAAGTAGCCTCTTCCCTTAAGTCTTTAAAGAATTTTATTGTTTTTCAGGTCATCAGCATCCCTTCCTATATCTATCTGGTTTTATGCCTGACTTATCTGGCTTTCAATTTCCGCAGAGTGGCCGGAGTCTGGAAAATTGTTTTGCCTTCCTTGCTTGTGGGTTATTTCATTTTCATCATGCTGTTCTTTTATTCCCTCGATTGCCACGATTATTACCATGTCGATTTTCTGATTATTCCACTGGCCATTAACATGGCTTTCCTGCATTATCTGAAATCAAATGAGATTAATTTGTTTAAGTCTCCGGTTGTCAAGTTTTTTTTCAGTGCTTTCCTGGTGTACAATGTATGTTACTGCGCAACCAATATGCAAATGCGGTATTGGGGTTCAACAGAGAAAGATGTATACCGTCATGGACTCATTTCACCTAAGATTGAGATCGAGGCTTGGGATTACACCCGATGGTCGTATGAAAACAGGGCCTATGAAACCGTAACTCCTATTCTCAGAAAAATGGGGATTAAACGTGAGGATGCAGTGCTTTGTCCGGATGATCCAAGTTACAGTATTGCACTTTATCTGATGGACCAGCAGGGTTGGTCAAACCCGGGCTGTATTCTGAAAGACAGTTCAGTTGTTGCCGATCGCATTGCACATGGAGCAAAATATATGATGATCACCGATACAGCAACGATGCGTTTCCCTTTTGTTCGTTCCTTTGTGGGACACGAACTCCTGCAGTATCAAAAACTTCACATTTTTGATCTAAGGCCTTATTCGAAAACAACCCGCTGATTTTTCCGGAAGGGAATTTGAATGAAGTAAATTCAATGCTGATTTTTTCTGCCCAAAAGTTTCGCGGCGTATTTCCCTAGAATATCAAATTCAATATTCACGACACTGTCTATTCGAAGGGAATGAAAATTGGTGTGCGTATAGGTATAAGGGATAATGGCAACCGAAAAAAAACCGTCTCCTGATCCAACCACAGTAAGGCTAACTCCATTTACACAAACAGATCCCTTCTCCACGGTGATGTTTTCTGTTGACGGGTCATATTGAAACGCAAACAGCCAGCTTCCGCCCTCGTCGGTTATGCTCTTGCATATGGCCGTCTGATCCACGTGGCCCTGCACAATGTGTCCATCGAAACGGGCATCGGCTTTCAGGCACCTTTCCAGGTTTACGGAATCTCCTGTTTTAAGCATGCCCAGATTGGTTCTTTTCAGAGTTTCGGAAATGGCTGTTACCGTATATTCTTCATCTTTTATCTCAATGACGGTCAGACATATGCCATTGTGGGCGAGGCTTTGATCAATCTTCAATTCATTGGTAAAGGGGCAACGAAGTGTCATGTGGATATTTCCTGCTTCCTTTCGGAGCCCCGTGACGATGCCTTCCGCTTCAATTATTCCTGTAAACATTAGAAACTGTTTTTGGGTGTATCTATAAGGGTGGGATTGTTTTAGCGTGCTGCTTTCGTTTGAATACAGTTTCTTATAAACTGTTTTGGTTTAGTGATTCGATTCCGGCGTAGCAATGAGCTGCACAAAACCTTTGAGCACATGGGGCACGATGCCGATGAGTCTTTCTTCATTGACTGTGCAGACATAATAGTACACCCCGTCTGTGCAGAGCTGGCCGCTTTGCATGGCTTTTCCATTCCAGTAAATATGCGGATCGCTGGTTTGGAACAAGAGCACACCCCAGCGGTCGTATATTTTCATATCCACGCTTTTCACATAACGGTAAGGCAGTGCATTGAACAAATCATTGACACCATCTCCGTTTGGCGTGAACACGTTAGGAAGTGCGTAGTAAGGACAGTTGTCGGCGCAGACAATATTGCTCAGTACGCTTTGGTTTAAGAAGGTATCCAGGGCACTTACGGCATAGCATCCTGCAACAGAAGGCAGGTTGGTAAAGATATAATTGGTATCCACGCTCACCGTTACGTTTTCGATAATTTGTAAAGGGTCAGCTCCTGTTGGTGCATACCAGATGTTGTAGGTCACCACGTCATCTGCGCAGTAGTGGTTCGGATCTGTCCACTGCAAGGTGTTTTGAGCAGCTTCGCAGTCTGAGGTGAGCAGCAGCTGTGGAGCGCATGGCGGACTGAGATCTTTGGGTGCACCGCAAGCCCTTTGAGAGCGGTTGATCAGCGTGTCGGGCAGGGAGACATTGAAATAGGAACCGTAAGAAGTTACGTAATAGCAATAGGTGTGGCGATTGATCAGATTGGAATCGGCAAAAGTGGGAAGCACGCTTGTTCCGATATTTGTCCAGACAAAAGGAGCTGTCTCTTTAAAGATGGTGTATTTGAAATTGGTCCATGGAACGATTTCCTGCCAGGAAAGGGTAAGCTTTTTATCCGAAGGCGTCAGGGTGAGGAAAACGGAAGAAGCCCTTTGCGTTGTCGCAATGAGCGAGTCGTGCACGCCTCCGTAAAAATCAATGCGGTACGACCAGGCGCTGTCCTGAGTATCGAAGGGTTGAGTATTGTTTACAAACAGGGTGTCCATGTTGTAGAGAAAATTGCTTGTAATTGTTTTCACCAAAGTGGGCTTAGCCAGAACAAATCCGGAAGAGCGGTAAATCTTCAGCGTATAAGGCCCGGGATAAGCAATGGTGTCAATCCCTGCAGGGAACGTGGCTGTGAGTGGAATGGCATTTTTCCATTTGACGATGATGACTCCTGCCGTTGCGCTTGTTGAATCGACATCGACATGGGTAATAACCGGAATGTCCCGTTTTAACTGGGCGCAGGTATTGACCGAAGGCTGACTCTGAGCACCATCGCCAAAGATCGCCACCACGCGGTATGAGTAGGTGATTCCGGGAATGAGTCCGAGCCCTCCGTTGTTGTCTACAAAGGTTGTGTCATTGATCAGTCCGTTGTTTGTGGCACCGATGAGGGTATATCCCCATGCCGCGGGCACGCCTGTATCACAGGGTCCGGCAAGACGCGGATCGCACCCGATGCGCCGGTAGATGAGATAGCGGACAAAACCATTGGTTACCGGATTGCATGTTTCGGGGTTCCAGTGCAGACTCATGGTTTGGCCCAGAGCAGTGGAGACCAGATTTGTGGGAGCAGGAGCAATGACGGTGATGTAAACGGTTTCGTAATCGAGCAGGTGTACGTTTCCGCCAACGCCGTTGTTTTCAAGTCTGAAAATAGCCTGATGTGGCTGCAGGCGGATATGATCGCAGGTGGTGTTCCAGCTGAATGTTTGTGAAACGGGTTGTAAGGCAAAACCGGTACCGGGGAATGTGGCTACCGGAGCAATGACGTTGAAGACATCACCCGATCCGCTAAGGTTTAACAAGCTTGCCGGATTGGGATCTGTTCCGGTCACGGTAAACTTGAGGTGGGTGCCGGCAATGATGCAGGTGTCTTTGGGTTCGGAAAGCAAAGGATTGTTGTTCTGACAGTACGCGGTGATAATTTCCATATCGCGCAACACGTAGCCCATAAAATAATGGTGACCAAAAACGTTTCTCCATTTCTCTACTTTGATACAGATATTGTATATGCAGATGTTAGGCGGGGAGCACCAGCTCAGCAAGCCGCTGTTGGGGTCGATGCTCACCGATCCGCCACCTGTAAGCGGCAGGTTGGACCAGCCGGTGAGGGGCAGGCGTGTGGTGTCGTAACAGGGGGAGAGTGAATAATGCAGACTGTCGCCATCGGGATCAAAGGCTCCTGGGTTGTGGTAAAAACAATGCCCCACGCAGGCATGGTCGAGCGGGATATTGGTGAGTTGTGGTGAAGAACTGTTGCATCCGAGTATGTCGTTGATGACGAGTACGCTTTGCAGATAAAACTGCACGTTGACCGAGTTGACGATATTGCATATGCCAGTGATACGGTTCGGGTCCTTCATCGAAATGATATAGGTAAAAGCCCCGGGAAAGGTATGTCTGACGGTATATGTGTTTTGTTTGTAGTTCGGGTAATTGTAATTCGGATTCAGGTTATTAACGGGAACGCCATTGCCAACCGGATAGTTGCAACCCACAAAGGTGTTCGTTCCGTAGATAGCTCCGGAAGGTTCCTGATTGGAAAAATAAGTTCTCCAGACAATGGCGCTGGTTCCATCTCCAAAATCAATGGCGAGCGAACAGCGGTCGGCTGCTGAAGTCATGTCGGTATATGTGGTGATGGTGATGTCGTAAGTATGGCAGTCGGTATGGGTTGGATCGATTACAGCTTTGTATGTAATTTCTCCCGCCACGTTGTGCGTGGCAAATAGCCTTGCTAAGGAGACAAAGTAAAGAAACAAAAGGAGTAAAAATTTCCTCATCCGAATAATCTGAATAATTAATCTAATTTACGCAAACTTATCGAAGCCATTCGATTTGGGGGCTGATTCTTGTCAGGATCAGGTGCTGACATCGATTAGTAACGGAAAGGGATGTGAAAAAGTATAATCACAAGTAAAAAAAGCACCCGGATTGGGTTTCTTTTTGGGGTGATTCAAGCCTTTGTAAAAAGGATAACCACATGGGATATAAAAGACAAACGCAGCTTGTTTCTTCAGTAATTGATGACCTGTTCGATCATGTCGGCAGGCAGGTCTCTGTATGTATATTGCTGCGTACGGAGGGCGGGCTCAAAACCGGCCTCCCGGATGGCATCTTGTATTCCTTTGGCAGTGAAGCGGTGAGGGGCGCCGGCAGCGGAAACAACATTTTCTTCGATCATGATTGATCCGAAGTCGTTGGCACCCGCATGCAGGCAAAGCTGGGCTACCTGTTTACCCACAGTGAGCCAGCTGGCCGCGATATTTTCGATGTTTGGAAGCATCAGACGGCTCATGGCAATCATTCTCACGTATTCATCGCCGCTGACATTGTTTTTCACTCCTTTGTGGCGTCTGAGCAAGGTTCCATCGTCCTGAAAGGGCCAGGGTATAAAGGCGATAAAACCTTTCGAATTTTTTGGTTTTTCCTGTTGAACATCCCTTATCCAAACCAGGTGTTCAAAGCGCTCGTAAGTGGTTTCAATGTGTCCGAACATCATTGTTGCCGTTGTGGTCAGGCCCAGTTTATGGGCAGCCCGCATGACATCCAGCCATTCTTTTCCGCCGCATTTTCCTTTTGAAATCAGTCGTCGTACCCGGTCATTCAGAATTTCGGCGCCTGCCCCGGGAAGACTGTCGAGTCCGGCTCCGATCAATGCTTTGAGAACCTCTGTATGGGTTGATTTTTCGAGTTTGGTGATGTGGGCGATTTCGGGTGGACCCAGAGAATGAAGTTTAAGTGTCGGGTATAAGCTTTTCAGTTCCCGGAACAGATCCGTATAATATTTAAGCCCCAGATCGGGATGGTGGCCTCCCTGAAGCAACAACTGTTCACCGCCGTAACGGAATGTTTCTTCTATTTTGCGTTTGTAGGTTTCGATGTCGGTGATGTACGATTCGGCATGACCCGGAATGCGATAGAAGTTGCAGAATTTGCAGTTGGCCGTACAAACGTTGGTCGTATTCACATTTCGGTCGATAATCCAGGTGACCTTTCCATCCGTTTTTTTCAATTTGCGGACTTCGTTTGCCGCAAAAATCAATTCAGCTGTTGGGGTATTTTCAAAAAGAAAGACACCTTCTTCCAGACTGAGAAACTCGAGGCGCATGGCCTTTTTCAGTAATTCATCGGTCTTGTTCACGGTTCAGATAGGATTAGAAAGCTTTTTGGAGGAAATCTATGAATGATAAGGCAATTTATCTACATTTACGCTCCTCAAAAGTAAGAAATAAAATGACAACACTTAAGAAGACTGCTGCAGTTTCTGCGAATGATAATCTTGTAGTTCTTTGCAGCAAAAAGACAAACCTGACAGCCTTGAAATTGTCGGCGACCGAGATGGAATTTATTGCAAATGAATTCAGCCACAATGATAAGAAGCTTGTCGTTCTGAATCAGTTCCGTCGTTTTGTTTTTGTTCAGCTCACAGAAGATAAAAGTGATGCCAACCACACAGCAGAGGCTTGCCGCAAGGCAGGAGCGGCCATTGCCGTTTTGTGCAATGAATATAAACTTTCGGATATCGTTATCGCCGATACCGAAAACAAACCCCATTACGCTTTGGCCCTTGCCGAAGGAATGGCACTGAGCAACTATCAGTTCATCAAGTACAAAGGTGATAAGGCAAAGGAAAAACATTCACTCGAAAGCATAGGCATCAACAGCAACAAGCTGAGCGAAGAGGATGTTCTTGAAATGAATATTGTTATTGATGCCACCTGCATTGCCCGTTCACTTGTTAATGAGCCGGTCAATCACCTCAATGCCATACAGCTTTCCAAAGCATTTCAGCGTCTTGGAAAAGATGCCGGATTCAATGTCGAGGTGTTCAATGAAGCCAGGATCCAGACCTTGAAAATGGGCGGATTGCTTGCCGTGAACCAGGGCAGCATAGATCCCCCCACATTCACGGTGATGGAATACAAGCCGCGGGGTGCAAAAAATAAAAAGCCTTTTGTGCTTATCGGCAAAGGCGTGGTTTATGATACCGGCGGTCTGAGTCTTAAGCCAACGGCCAACTCCATGGATCTGATGAAATGCGACATGGCCGGCGGGGCCTGTGTAGGGGCAGTTATGTACGCCATTGCAAAGGCCAAATTGCCAGTGCATGTCATCGGACTGGTACCTGCAACCGACAACCGGCCTGGCGCAAATGCATTCGCCCCCGGCGACATCATTACCATGATGAGCGGACAAACCGTAGAGATGCTCAATTCGGATGCCGAAGGAAGAATGATACTTGCAGATGCCCTGCATTATGCAAAACGATACGAACCTGAACTGGTTTGTGAATTTTCAACCCTTACAGGAGCTGCAGCTGCCCTGCTTGGTTCGGCGGGAATTGTGGCCATGGGAAATGCAAACGAACGGGTCAAGGCCAAACTTCACAAAAGCGGAGAAGCCGTCTACGAACGTCTGGCTGAATTGCCCATGTGGGAAGAATATGACGAGATGCTGAAATCGGATATTGCCGATATGAAAAACATTGGAGGTTCTGCAGCAGGGGCTATTACCGCAGGAAAATTTCTTCTGAAATACACCAATTTCCCCTATATGCATTTTGATATAGCCGGACCTGCATTTATCACTGCAAAAGACGGTTACCGGATAAAAGGCGGCACAGGGGTGGGGGTGAGGCTGATGTTTGATTTTTTCAAAAACAGTTGAAGAAATCGCGTTGACTGCCCAAGCCCGAGGAGCAGCCGTATTTCATCCTGAGCCTGGATGCGGAGATTTAAACGGTTCATCTTTACAAACAAGAAAACAACGATGTCAGAAAATAAAGTCAGGGTAGGAATTACGCAAGGGGATATCAATGGTATTGGAATGGAAGTCATTATCAAGACTTTTCTGGATCCGGCCATTTTTGATCTTTGCACCCCGGTTGTGTACAGTTCCCAGAAAACAGCTTCCTACCATAGAAAACTGCTCAATATTGAAGATTTCAGTTTCAATCTGATCCGTCAGGGGGAACTGCCCAATCCCAAGCGCGCGAACCTTGTCAATTGTTATGATGAGGAAGTGATTCATGAAATCGGGCATTCCACCCCGGCCGGAGGAAAGTATGCGGTGCGTTCCATTGAAGCTGCGTGTGATGCCATTGAAAAAAAGGAGATCGATGTACTCGTTACTGCACCCATCGATAAACACAATGTTCAGGGCGAACAGTTTGATTTCCCCGGACATACGGAATATCTTCAGAAACGTTTTGGCAATCCCGGAGCGCTTATGCTTTTGGTGGCCGAGGAGCTTAAAGTTGGGGTGGTTACCGGTCATGTTCCCCTTGCATCGGTGGCTGGCGCCATTTCGGCTGAACTCATTATTGAAAAACTGAATCAGCTGAACCGTACGCTTATCCAGGATTTCGGTATCCGCAAACCCAAAATCGCCGTTTTGGGTCTGAATCCGCATGCCGGGGATCAGGGAACCATCGGAAAGGAAGATATGGAGGTCATTCTTCCGGCAATCCAAAAAGTGAAGGAAAAGAATATCATGGCCTGGGGACCTTATCCGGCAGATGGCTTTTTTGGGAATTCGACTTACAAGCAGTTTGATGCCGTTCTGGCCTTGTATCATGACCTGGGTCTTATTCCGTTTAAGAC
>PLXK01000144.1 GCA_003151415.1 Bacteroidota bacterium | reverse complement strand
GCCGTAGCAACACCATGCTGCCCGGCACCGGTTTCGGCTATGATGCGTTTTTTACCCAGGCGTCTGGCCAGGAGGATCTGACCCAGTGTGTTGTTTATTTTGTGAGCGCCTGTATGATTCAGGTCTTCCCGTTTCAGGTAGATCTGTTTTCCGTAATGCCCGGAAAGCCGGGAAGCAAAGTAAAGCGGTGATGGCCTACCCACGTAATCGCGAAGCAAACCTTCAAATTCAATTCTGAAATCAGGCTCGTTCATGATCTGAAGATACTTCTCCCTCAATTCTTCCACATTGGGGTAAAGCATTTCCGGAATAAATGCCCCGCCGAAATTTCCATAATATCCTTTTTCATTTACTGTATGCATGGTTCTCGATTTACTTCATTTACTATAGAGAAAAGCGATTTCAAAAGAATCAGCCTCCGTGTACTCTTTGCCTCCGTGGTAAAGTTGTTGTTGTTTACACTCCAACCAGTTCCGCAACGCGATCCAATCAACACGACACGTCTTCCTCGCACCGGCTGTTACTCATTTAATCCCATCACTGAATTTCGATTTCAACTTCTTCAAAGCTTCCATATCCTTCATCCCGGGCGAAAGTTCAAACATACTGTTCACATCAATCCCTGCCAGGTGTGTGAGCTGCGATTTGAGAGCCGATACATCATCCACCTGAGTGAGACCAATTCCTCCGCCGATAAAAAAGGGGATCCGGTGTTTGTGCTTTTTCAGTATGTTCCAGTCGAAAGTTTCGCCGCTTCCCCCGTGTTGCTCTGTTTTTGTGTCGAACAAATAATAATGACAAAACGGGAGGTATTTATCCAGCACAGCAAAATCAAAGCGCTCGTGGATGCCAAATGCTTTGATCACCTGAACTTCAGCGGAAATCTCCCTGCAATATTCAGGCGATTCATTGCCGTGAAGCTGAACCAGGTCCAAGCTGTATTCTTTCACAATATCCAGCACCTTGACAGCAGGCGCGTCAACGAACACACCTACTTTTTTGATCTTACGCGGCAGGCTGCCCACAATTGCAGCATCCAGGTCTTCTCCGGCATAACGTGCCGAAGCCGGGTAAAAGATAAAACCCATGTAATCGGGTTCCAGTGCCGCCACTTCCCGAATATTCTCCGGATATTTCATCCCGCAAATTTTAAGCTTCATATCACTGTAATTTATTTCTATTAAATGCCACAGGCAACTCCCTTGTTCATTTCCCATTGTGCATCCATGGAAAGAAGGTGTTTTATATTTTTTCAGGCTTTCGTACGTTTGGCCGATAAGCTTTCAATTCCCGGATAAACCGTTCGCAAGCCTGTTCAGGCCTGTTGTCATTCATAAAGGCTTCTCCCATCAAAAATCCTTTGAAACCGGCAAGGCCCAGCTCATGCACAGTCTTTACCGAAGACAACCCGCTTTCCGATATTTTAATGAATTCGGGAGGAATGGCATCGGCCAGCTCCAACGAACGTTTTGTGTCTACAGAAAAATCATTCAGGTCGCGGTTATTCACCCCAACAACAGTTACGAATTCATTGGCCGAACCGATTTCTTTAGCGGTTCTTACCTCCAGCAGCACTTCCAGACCCAGGCTGTGTGCCAGGGCGGCGAGCTCCTTTAACCTGGCCGGCTCAAGAACATTGGCCAAGAGGAGAATCACATCGGCACCTATGGATTTCGATTCTACAATCTGATACTCATCAATCACAAAATCCTTGCGGAGTATCGGACAATAGTTGAATTTCCTGGCTAGGATGAGGTCTTCGTTCCTGCCTCCAAAAAACTCTGAATCGGTGAGTATGCTCAGGGCACTTGCACCGGCCTGCATGTATCCGATGGAGGTACGTTCGATGGATACGTATTTGTTAATCATTCCTTTTGAAGGCGATTTCCGTTTGATCTCTGCAATGATTCCCGCTTTGTCTTCGCGCAGGAGGTATTTCCGCAAAGAGATGCAGGGAGATTCAAAAAAAACAGATTTCTCGAGAAGCTTTAAAGGATACAGAGATTTACGTTCTTCCACTTCCTTCTTCTTGTGTGCAATTATTTTGTCCAATATGCTCATGAGTTTATCAGTTTTTTAAAAACAGTGAATGCACGTTTTGAGTTCAATGACTCTTTGGCCTGCGCGATCGCTCCTTCTCTTCCCAGCGATGGATTTATGCAAAAGATGGCCATTCCGGCATTGGCGCATACCACATCGTTCTGCGCCGGGGTGCCTCCGCCATTTAAAATTTCAAGAAACAATTTTGCCGACTGCTCCATCGTTTCACCGCCATTCAAATCGGCTTGAACATATTTCGGCAAGCCAATGTTTTGCGGAGAAAGGAGCTGTTCGGAAGAATTGGAGATTATTTTAAAATCTGAAGTGAGAGACAGTTCGTCAAATCCATCCAGCGAATGCACAAGCATGAAAGTGCGGTCACTTTGCTGAAGCAGATAATGGTACAGGCGTGCCAGTTCCAGGCTGAACACACCGGTTAACTGGTATTTCGGAAAGGACGGATTCACCAGCGGGCCCAGCATATTGAAAAAAGTGCGCATGCCCAGCTCCTTGCGTGCAGAAGCCACTGCCTTCATTGCCGGGTGAAACAAGGGGGCATGCATGAAACAGATCCCCCCTGTTGCTATTTGTTTTTCAAGCACAGAAACATCATTGGTAAAACGGTAGCCCAGGTGTTCCATGACATTGGAAGAACCGCTGATGGAGGAAACACCATAGTTCCCGTGTTTGGCTACTTTATATCCAGCCCCTGCGGTAACAAAACTGGCCAGGGTCGAGATATTGAAGGTGTTTTTGGCATCCCCACCGGTACCGCAAAGATCAATGGTTTGGTAGGCAGAAAGATCAACACGCAGGCAAAGCTCAAGCAAAACATCCCGGAACCCTTCCAATTCTTCCACAGCTATGGGACGCATCATGAATACGGTCAGGAATGCAGCAATCTGACTGGCATTGCATTCGCCCCTGGCAATGCTGCGAAGAACCGATCCTGACTGCTCCTTGGAAAGGGTCTTGTGTTCAAACAGGAGGCTTAGAATTTCTTTCATAGTGCGTTTTCAATTTTAATTTGTCAAATGATGGATCCGGGCCTTCAATTCTCCAGCCAGTTTCTGATCATTTGTTCACCATGTTCCGTCAGAATACTTTCCGGATGAAACTGAACACCCCTCAAATCGTACTCCCTGTGGCGAAGGCCCATGATAAAACCATTGGAATCCTTGACCGTAATTTCGAGTTCCGCAGGAAAATATTTTTCATCCACGACCCAGGAGTGATATCTACCTGCCTTAAATTTCTTTGGCAAGCCTTTGAACAGGATATCGTCCCGGAGCACATCCATTTCAGTGGCTACACCATGAAAAACAGTGTCCAGATTGCTCAGCTTACCTCCAAAAACTTCAGCTATGGCTTGTTGTCCCAGGCAAACTCCAAGAATGCTTTTTGAAGCCGCGTATGTTTGGATGAGATCCTTGAGAATTCCGGCTTCGGCAGGCAGGCCCGGACCCGGCGACAAGACAATTTTATCGAATCGAGCGATTTCATTCAGAGCGATTTTATCATTGCGGTGTACTTCAAGTTCATACGGGCCAATCTTCTCGATGTAATGAACAAGGTTATAGGTAAAGCTGTCGTAATTATCAAAGACGAGAATTTTCATGTGTTGCGGTGTTGAAGGGTTGAGGTGCCGTGCCCGCCAAATTCGTTTTCAGGGGCAGACGGGGCGAGGTGGCTGGGAGTTGAACCATACACTTGTTCTGCCCGGTCGATGGCCACTTTCAGGGCCGCCAGTTTGTTGTTTACTTCCTGCAGTTCGCTTTGCTCGGATGACGATTCAACCACACCCGCCCCGGCCTGGTAAAACAGCCTGTTGTTTTTGCTCAAAAAAGACCGGATCATGATGGCATGATTGAAATCTCCATTGAAACCGAGCAGTCCGATACAGCCCCCGTAAAATCCTCTTCTGCATTTCTCGTATTTATCAATCAGCTGCATGGCTCTGTGTTTTGGCGCTCCGGATAATGTCCCGGCCGGAAAGGTGTCAGCCACAAGGGTCATGGTTGTTTTATTTTTCCTGAGCATTCCGGTTACTTTGGAAACGAGGTGGATCACGTGGGAATAGAACTGGATTTCCCGGAAGGTTTCCACTTTTACATTTTCACAATCCCTGCTCAGATCATTTCTTGCCAGATCCACAAGCATAACGTGTTCCGCATTTTCCTTTGGATCGAGTTTGAGTTTATTGGCCAGTTCGGCATCCGACTGATCATCGCCGGTTCTTTTGAAAGTACCGGCTATGGGGTGAATGGAAGCCAAATTGTTTTTGACAACCAGCTGAGCCTCGGGCGAGGAGCCAAATAGTTTAAAATTACCGTAATCGAAGTAGAAAAGATATGGAGAAGGGTTCACAGATCGCAATGCCCGGTATACATTGAATTCATCGCCGGCAAAACCCTGAGAGAATTCCCTGGAAAGCACCATCTGGAAAACATCCCCGCGGTGGCAATGTTCTTTCGCTTTGCGGATGATGTCCATGAATTGGCTATCGGTAAAATTGGAGCTTTCCCCGCCTTTGCGCGAAAAGCGGTACGAGGCAAAATTCTTGTTGCTGATGAGCGCCTCCAGATAGCTTATGCCTCCTCCATCGGGGTTGGCCGGGTCATGATCGAAAAGATAAAGCTCGTCCCTGAAATGATCGATGACAATTACATAGCGATATACGTTGTAAATAATATCGGGGATACTTCGTTCTGTTTTTTGATCTGCATGCAGCCCAATATTCTCAAAATAACGGATTGAATCGTAAGCCGTATAGCCAAACAAACCATTGGAGGCAAAAGAGAAAGGCATGGATTTCTGTTCAAACGAAGCCGCGAAACGATCCAGAAGCCCGGGAACAGGAGTCTCTTTATTTGCACATACGTGAATTTCGGAACTGCCGTCGGGGTATAAACAAGTGACTTGTTCGTTTTCAACTTTGAAGCAAGCCATGGAGGAGCAGCAAATAAATGAAAAACTGTTTTCATGGCCATGGTAGTCCGAACTTTCGAGCAGAATGCTGTTGGGGAACTTATCTCTCAGTTTGAGATAGATGCTTACAGGGGTATACGTATCTGCCAAAAGCTTTTTGTAATCCGTATCAAATTTGAATTTCTTCATTTTATTTCTTCTGTTTAGCTCCTCTGGATCCGGATTCCCTTCGCAAGGGTTTCCCTTCTTCATTCCATGCCAGGGCTGAAAAATAAAAAAGCCTGCTGGAACAGCAGGCCCTGGGGCTTATTTTTAAGTTTATAACAACTCAAGCTGTTCTCATTGATTTTGAGATCAGCCACCAATAGTTGTTATTTGTTTTTGTTTTCATTCTTTAATCTATTCCAGCAAATATATACATGTTTGGATGTCATTTCCAAATATTTTGAAAGAAAAGCCATGCGCTCCTTAAGCTCTGGTCTTTTCTTTTGATTTCGTATCCCGTAGAACCACCAGACAATTTCAGGCCTGTTCTGCCGGTATCCGGCATAAATTCCAATCCATTCACCGATTTTTTTTCTTGAAACCTGTTCTTTTCCGTAACAAACGCAGGTGAGGGGTATTTTCATGTTCCAATAGAAAGAGCGCAAAATGATACATACAGCAGGGCTGAAATCAAGTTGGATTTTAAGGGATGAAGATCAGAATGAATCTGTTTTTCGTCTCAACGAATCGTTCGGACAAAGCGCCAGGCCATTCCCTATCCGGGAAATCTTCCGGGTTCAATAAATTCCATCTTCATGGGGTCAAAAAATACATCCGGAGTACTTGAATTTCAAAAACATCTAGCCGGCAAGACCATGTCAGGGCAGAGATCCCTCCAATTCCCAAAGAAACGAAACCACAGTCCTCTTTCGTATTCCGGATTGCATTGGATTCTTATCCTGATGGCCCTTGCATCATCTTTCCTGGTTCAGGCACAAGATAGCTTGCCATCCATCAATGGGCTGAAAAAATTAAGTCTGGAGGAACTGATGAATATAGAGGTCACTTCTGTTACCATGCGACCGGAAAAACTGACAGAAGTTGCATCCGCAATTCAGGCCGTAAGTGGCGAGGAAATCAACCATTCTTCGGCTTTACGCCTGCCCGAAGCGCTGCGATTAGTGTCGAATCTTCAAATCGCCCAGGCAAACGCCCATGACTGGTCCGTTACATCGCGGGGTTTTGCCGGTCTGCCAACTGCCGGAGGCATCCTTGCCAACAAACTCCTTGTCATCATTGATGGCCGGTCCATTTATTCTCCCCTTTTCGGAGGAGTTGCCTGGGATGTGCAAAACGTAAATTTAGAAGACATTGACCGCATTGAAGTGGTGAGCGGACCCGGAGGAACGCTGTGGGGCGCCAACGCTGTCAATGGAGTGGTCAATGTCATCAGTAAAAGCGCAAAGGAAAGCCAGGGCTTGTATGTGTCGGGAGCAGCTGGTTCTTTTTTGCAGGATCATTTTTCAGCACGGTATGGCGGCCACATCGATTCCCTTCTTTTTTTTCGTGTCTATGGCCACGCTTTCAATCAGCAGGCCCTGAATGCAAGCGATTCGGCCAATGCCTGGAATACCTTCCAGGGAGGATTCAGGATGGATTATTATCCTTGAAAGACAAATACAATCACGTTCCAGGGCGATTTTTATACTGGAAATGAAAACAGCCGGTCCAGATACCTCACCAACAATGGTGAAAATGTTCTTGGCCGTTTCACTCACATTTTTTCCGACAAATCGGATTTGAAAATCCAGTTGTATTTTGACCGTACCGATGAAAACACGCCCAGTGCAGCCACTCCCTTTACCTATCAGCTGAATACCGGAGATCTGGATATTCAATACCATTTCCCTGTCGGAAACCGTCAGAACATACTTCTGGATGGCGGTTTTCGGTTCATGAAGGACAAGACAAACAGCATTTCGCTGAATCCCGAAAACCGAACCATCCCCCTGAGCAGCGGATTCGTCCAGGATGAAATCGGTTTGGTCCCAGACAAACTAAAGCTGATCCTTGGCAGTAAAATCGAAAACAATGTATTCACGGGCAATGAGATGCAACCCAGCGCACGGCTGGCCCTGACCCCGCGAAAACGTCAAACCCTCTGGGTTGCCATATCCCGCGCCGTCAGGACTCCGAGCCGTTTCGATGAGGATGTTGTCACTGCTCAAGGTGTCAGATTAACACCGCAGGGATTCCAGTCAGAAAAAGTGCTGGCCTATGAATTGGGTTACCGGGTCAGGCCGCTGAACACGTTTTTACTTTGCTTTGCCACATTTTACAATCAATATAAGGATCTGCGAAGTCTGAACGCTTACCCGGGCAGTGCAACGCCAGTCATTATATCGAACGGGCAAAATGCGGAAACCTCGGGTTTTGAATTTTCAGCGAATTACCAGGCCCAGCCATGGTGGCGACTGAGGTGCGGATATACTTTTTTCAACAAAAACATTTATGCTGCCAATTCCGCCGTTCTGCCGGTGAGCGCCAGTTTCGAAGGCGTTGATCCGGCCAATCAGGCCATGTTTCAATCCATCATGGCCCTGCCCAAAAATGTATCCCTGGATATCACTGGCCGATTTGTGGACGGCCTGCACAGCACACCACCTATACCTTCGGTGCCGGCATATATCAGTTTTGATGTTCGGCTGGCCCTGATCATCAAACATCTGGAAATAGCTGTTGTGGGTCAGAACCTTTCCGAATATCAACACATTGAAACAGGTGTGTATGAAATACCCAGGAGCATTTATGCAAAGATCATTTACCGATATTAAAAACACCACATGCCGCTTTTTAGAGCCTCTTTACTTAAATGTGTATGCGGCCTTGCACTGCTGGTTCTGGATATCTGTATGGCAACTGCTCAAACACCGGCTGTCCGCGAATATCAGATCAAAGCTGTTTTCCTTTTCAATTTCACTCAGTTCGTCGAATGGCCTGCCTCTTCTTTTCCAACGGATCATTCCCCGTTTGTTATCGGCATTATCGGAAAAGATCCTTTTGGTTCCTATTTAAAAGAAGTCGTATCCGGCGAAAAAACAAACGGGCACCCCATTGTTGTTGAACATTACGCCAATTCCACTGAAATCGGATTGTGCCACATTCTGTTTATCAGTGTCTCGGAAGAGAAAAATCTGGGGCAAATAATTGCAAAACTCAAAGGTCAGAATGTTCTTCTTGTCAGCGACAGCCCGGATTTTTTAAATCAGGGAGGAATGATCCGCTTTTTGACAAAAAACAACAGAATACAGCTTCAGATCAATCTGTCCACTGCAAAAATGACGAACCTGATGATCAGTTCTAAACTGCTCAAACTGGCTGATACGATTTCATCTCCACAAAGTCAATAATCTCTATGCGATTAGCAGACACTCCGATTCAAAAAAAGCTGATGCGAATCATTATTCTCATCAGCGGCATTGTCGCACTGGTCATTTGCACAACTTTCTGCGCCTTTGAATTCTATACATTCCGGCAAAATACCATCGAAAAACTTTCGACTCTGGGAAAAATCATTTCTACCAACAGTACGGCTGCACTGGCCTTTGACAACTCAAAAGACGGCAACGAAATTCTGGCGGCTTTAAAGGCCGAACCCCACATCGTCATGGCCTGTCTTTACGATGATGAAGGCCGGTTATTTTCGAAATACCCGGCCAATCTAAATAACAATTCATTTCCGAAGAAGCAGGCGTCAGCAGGATACTATTTCAAAGAATGGAGCATCCAGGGCTTTCAGCCTGTCGGAATTGGAAACAGACATCTGGGCACATTGTATTTAAAAAGCGATTTGGGGCAGGTCTATTACAGATTCAAGCTCTATATTTTTGTAACTCTGATTGTAATCTCCCTATCGCTCCTGCTTGCAGCTATCCTTTCCGGTATTCTTCAAAAAAGCATTTCCATACCTATTCTCACTCTGGCTCAAACAGCTAAAGCCATTTCCCTGAAAGGAGATTATTCCGTTCGCGCCATCAAATTAGGCGATGATGAACTGGGACTGCTCACGGATGCTTTCAATCAAATGCTCATCCAGATACAGCAGCAAAACCAGGTTTTGAGCGAATTCAATAAAAATCTGGAACAAAAGGTATTGGAACGGACCGATGAACTTGAAATGCTCAACAAAGATCTTCAGGAGAGTGAGCAGCAAATACAAACTATATTTGACAGCGCCCCGGATGCTGTCATCGTTATCGATATGGACAGCACGGTTGTAAAATGGAACCCGAAAGCGGAAATATTTTTTGGATGGAAGGCCCAGGAAATTATTGGAAAACACCTGTACGACTTCATCATCCCCCCTTCGCAAAGAGATGCCTATCGAACCGGCATCCGGCATTTTCTGACAACCGGAGAAGGCTCGCTGCTGAACAAAACCGTTGAGCTCGACGCGCTGAACAGAGAAGGCAAACTCTTCAATGCCTCATTGAGCATTTCACCAACGCTGATAAAGGGGAAGTACCTGTTTATTGGTTTTGTAAGAGACATCACTGAGATCAAAAAAGCGGAAACAGAGTTGAAACAGAAAAGCATCGAGCTGGTCCGCTCCAATGGAGAGCTAGAACAATTTGCGTACGTCGCTTCCCATGATTTGCAGGAACCTTTGCGCATGATCACCAGTTATGTTCAATTGTTATCACACCGTTATAAAGACAAACTGGATCAGGATGCCAATGATTTCATTGCTTTTGCTGTCGACGGCAGCAACCGGATGAGGGTGCTAATCAATGATCTTTTGCAATATTCCAGGGCGAATACGGTAAAGCCTTTTGAATGGATTGACGTCGACAAAATGCTGACAGACATCCTCAAAACCTTGGAAGTGTCGATAAAGGAAAGCAAGGCCGGTATCAGCTGGGGAAAACTGCCGGAAATATACGGTGATAAAATACTGATAGGGCAATTGTTTCAGAACTTGATTGGCAACTCAATCAAGTTTGTCGGAACCGAGAAGCCTGAAATTCTCATTTCCGGAAAAAAAGTAAACAACGAATATTTATTTTCGGTGAAAGACAATGGAATTGGGATTAAGAACGAATATCTGGATAAGATATTTGTCATCTTTAAACGTTTGCATAATACCGAAGAGTATCCGGGCACGGGAATCGGTTTAGCCATTTGTAAAAAGATTGTGGAGCGGCATGGAGGAACCATTTGGGTGGAATCGGAATTGGGGAAAGGAAGCACTTTCTATTTCACGCTGATGGCCAATCCCGGTTAGAATATGCCTAATAAATCTTCATTTCTTTCAGGCCTTGCCTGGCCAGAGCGAAATCCGGGTCCAATGTCAGAGTGTACTTGTAATCAGCAGCGGCGTTCTGAACATCACCGGTCTGCTGATAGCAATACCCTCTTCCATAATATCCCTGGGCCTTTTTCGGGTCTATCCGGATAGCTTCAGCAAAGTATTTCATAGCTTCTTTGTAGTTCTTTTCTTTTATCTGGATCACCCCCAGGTTGTATTGTCCGTCAAACGAGTTCTTGTCAATCTGAATCAGCCGGAGATACATCTCTGTGGCTTTTGAGTAATTCTTTTCATCCTGATAAAGCCTGCCGAAATCGTATAAAGCCTCTGTGCTGTTGGCTTGGATGCGGAGCGCATTGGCATAATAATCTTCAGCCAGGCGGTTGTGCTGGGCCGCACAAAGCAAACCCAGCTGAATGTATGCATTGTAATAGCTGTTATCCTGTTCAACGGCGGTTTGCATACTGGATATGGCCTTGGCTGTATCGCCCGTTTCCTTGAAATTCATTCCCTTCATGAAATAGGCCCGGGCGTTGTATTGATCGATTTTCAATACCTGATCCAGAAAGTCGAGCGATTTCTGGTATTGTTTGACATAATAATACAGTTCCGCCAGCTTCATCAGGCAATCGTAGTTCTTCGGATCCAGGCTCAGGCCTTTGTCAAGAGCCCTGCGGGAAAGGCCGGTATTGTTGCTCATGAAATAGACATCGGCCAGGGTGATAAAGTATTCGGCGCGGCTGCTGTCTATGTTCACACATTTTTTCATGTCTGAAAGCGCGGTGACTAAATCTTTTTTCGAAATGTAGTATTTGGCCCGCTCATGGTAGAGGTCCGCACTGTTCGGATTCGTACGGATCCTGGCATTGATTCCAACCAGCGGATCGGCAACAGAATCGGTTTTTACAACACCTTTCTTCGTGCCGGCTTTGGTGCCGCAGGAAGAATTGAAAAGCAGAATTGCAGAGAAACAGGAAATGAAGACGAGGTAACGCATAAGGTTTAACATTAATCCGGAATGAATCCGGTTTACAAAGGTAAAAGGAATCACTTCATCCCCAGCCCTTCTCGATGAAAAATGGGGAGGAGGAATTGTTTGTTGCCTGTTGCCTGATCAGACTTTTTTGATTCTGTTCCTTCCTTGCCGCATCCCTTCCCCGGCCGGGCTATTCCTTTACCTCAACTTCATAAATCAGGGTGGAGTTTGCCGGCAAATCGGCCATGGCTTTGTTGCCATACCCAATCTCGGGTGGAATTTTAATGTATCCCTTTTGCCCTCTGGTAAACAAGACCAATCCCTCTTCAAAACTTTTCAGGAGTTTTTTATCTCCGATTTTCACTTTCAGCAGATAATTATTTATCGTCGCATTGTCAAACTGGCTGCCGTCCGGGAAATACCCGATATACCATACCTTCAGGCTATCTCCTGTTTCAATCTTCTTTCCCTTGCCTTTGGTCTCAAAATAATACCCGACACCACTCTCTGTGTATGTCCAGGAAATAAAACCGAAATCCTTTTTGGGTTGCGCTTTGTATTCGGGGATATGGCTTCTGTTGATGGTGTCACCATGTTTATTCAGGTGAAAGAAGTCCAACAAAACACCCTGCAGGTCAAAGATGCCTTTATCCTTTAATTCACCGGTCTCAAAGTAGGCCTGATTGGTATTTGTTCCCGCAACAGAATCGATTTTCCACTCGCTTTTGACATGGCCGTTTTGATAGTACTCGGTTTTCTTTTGTCCAAAAGACAAAAGGGGCAGCAGGATGAGGCAGAACGGTATTGTTTTTTTCATATTCCGGATGATTGCATCTATCTTCTTCTGTTTCGCTGAAGAGGCAACGGTTAAATAATCGAGTAGAAAGATAGCGGG
>PLXK01000047.1:1588-15726 GCA_003151415.1 Bacteroidota bacterium | reverse complement strand
GAGGCGTAGGCCTTATTCTTGACGTAGGTACGAATGCCGATTGCAAACCGGATGTACTCTATCAATTCGGAATCCTGGGTTCGCTGTGTGCCGAATATGTCTATGGAATAAAAAAACCAAAGGTGTGCTTGCTGAATATCGGTGAAGAACCGGAAAAAGGGAATCTGGTTACACAAGCTTCCTATGCACTGATGAAAGATTCGCATGATTTCAATTTCATCGGAAATGTGGAAGGACGAGACCTCTTTGATGACAAAGCAGATGTGATCGTGTGTGACGGGTTTACCGGAAATGTGGTGTTGAAACAAGCCGAAGCATTTTATAATATTGTGAAGAAAAGAAATCTCCTCGACGATTATTTCAACAGATTCAATTACGAAAATTACGGCGGCACACCTGTGCTGGGCATAAATTCCAATGTGATTATCGGACACGGAATTTCCAGTGCTATGGCTGTCAAAAATATGCTGAAGCTCACAAAGGATGTGGCCGAGGTGAAACTACACGAAAAGATCAAACAGGCCTTTCAATGACAAAAATATCTGCAGCGATTACCGGCGTTGGAGGTTTCCTTCCGGAATACGTGCTCTCGAATAAAGAACTCGAGAAAATGGTGGATACCACGGATGAGTGGATTCACTCGCGTACGGGTATCAGCGAAAGAAGGATTCTGAAAGGTCAGGGCCAGGGCACTTCGGTGATGTGCATCGAAGCCGTTAAGAACCTGCTGGCAAAGAAAAATCTCGATCCTCTGGATATCGATATGATTATCGTGGGTACAGTTACCCCCGATCATGTTTTTCCATCCACCTCAAATATTGTTTGCGATAAAGTGGGTGCCAAAAACGCCTGGGGTTTCGATCTGAGTGCCGCCTGTTCGGGGTTTCTTTTTGCACTGGCAACAGGGGCGCAATTCATTGAGTCCGGAAAATATAAAAAAGTGATTGTTGTCGGGGGAGACAAGATGTCTTCGATTGTGGATTACACCGACCGTTCCACCTGCATCATTTTCGGAGACGGGGCCGGAGCCGTGCTTCTTGAACCGAATAACGAAGGCATGGGGATCCAGGATTTTATTCTGAGAACCGATGGTTCCGGTATCAAGCACCTGTTTATGAAAGCAGGAGGTTCTGCCTATCCGCCCACGCACGAAACAATAGACAGCAAGGAGCATTATGTCTATCAGGAAGGCCAGGCCGTATTCAAGCATGCCGTAAAGGGGATGGCGGATGTATCGGCAGAACTGCTCGAAAAAAACCACCTGACCGGAAAAGACATTCAATGGCTGGTGGCACATCAGGCCAACAAGCGCATTATTGACGCAACCCGCGACCGCATACAACTGGAACCGGAAAAAGTGTTGATGAACATCGAGCGTTATGGAAATACCACCGCCGGTACGATTCCGCTTCTTCTGTGGGACTATGAAAAGAAATTAAAAAAAGGCGATAACATTGTCATTGCAGCATTCGGTGGCGGTTTTACATGGGGTTCCATTTATCTCAAGTGGGGCTATAATTCCTGAATATTCGCCGGAACAATTGAAAATAATTTCACCAAATACCTATACAAATGAAGTTAAATGAAATACAGGATTTGATCAAGTTCGTTGCAAAGTCAGGAGTGAGTGAGGTTGAATTGCAGGACAAAGATTTCAAAATCATCATCAAGACGGGCAACCAGAAAGGCAAGCCTGCTGACACGGTCTACACTCAGGCCCCTTTGGTTCAACAACCACAACAGCAATATGTGCAGCCCATGCAGCAGCCTGCCGCAAATCAGGAGCCCCAGGCTTCGGATGCGAAGAAACCGGTCGCACCAACAGCAGATTCCAAATACATCACCGTCAAATCCCCGATGATCGGAACATTCTACCGTCAGCCGGGACCTGACAAACCCATATTTGTCAATGTCGGTGATGAAATCAAACCGGGTAAAGTCATTTGCATCATCGAGGCGATGAAACTATTCAATGAAATTGAATCAGACATCAGTGGCCGCATCGTAAAAGTTTTGGTTGACGACGCCACTCCGGTGGAGTATGATCAGCCTTTGTTTTTAGTAGAACCGGTTTAGTCCGTTTCGGCATTTTTGGTAAACGGTTCAGAGGCCAACTACTCTTTACCTGTATTCCCTGAATGATACAAATAAATCCTCAAGCATGTTTAAAAAAATACTGATAGCGAACAGGGGCGAGATCGCCTTGCGCATTATCCGGACCTGCCGCGAGATGGGAATTAAAACCGTTGCCGTGTATTCCACTGCCGATAAAGATTCCCTGCATGTGAAATTTGCCGACGAAGCGGTTTGCATCGGTCCTCCGCCAAGTAAAGATTCTTACCTGAACATTGCCAATATTATTGCCGCCTGTGAGATCACCAATGCCGATGCGGTTCATCCGGGCTATGGCTTTCTTTCAGAAAACTCAAAGTTTTCGCGCATCTGTGGGAAGCATAAAATAAAATTTATCGGCGCCACCCCCGAGCAGATCGATCAGATGGGTGATAAGTCCAACGCCAAGGACACCATGAAAAAGGCGGAAGTGCCCTGTGTTCCGGGATCCCCCGGTCTTCTCACGGATGCCGAATCAGCCAAAGCCATTGCTGCAGAAGTGGGGTATCCGGTCATCATCAAAGCCACTGCAGGCGGCGGAGGGCGCGGAATGCGCATTGTGTGGAAAGAGGAAGAACTGACCTCCCATTTCGAATCGGCCAGCCAGGAAGCTGAAGCAGCTTTCGGGAACGGTGCGATGTATATGGAAAAATACATTGAAGAGCCCCGCCACATCGAAATTCAGATTGCCGGCGATCAGTACGGTAAAGTTTGTCACCTCAGTGAGCGCGATTGTTCCATCCAGCGCCGTCACCAGAAACTGATGGAAGAAACCCCTTCTCCGTTTATGACTCCCGAACTTCGTGAACGCATGGGTGAAGCGGCCATCAAGGCAGCTCTTGCCGTGCGTTATGAAGGAGTGGGAACGGTCGAGTTTCTTGTTGACAAGCACCGCAATTTTTATTTCATGGAAATGAATACCCGCATCCAGGTCGAGCATCCGATAACGGAAGAGGTAATCGATTATGACCTGATCCGGGAACAGATTCTCATTGCCGCCGGAGTGCCCATTTCCGGAAAAAATTATTATCCCCAACTGCATGCCATCGAATGCCGGATCAATGCCGAAGACCCTTTCAACGGATTCAGGCCTTCACCGGGACGCATCACCACCTTACACACCCCCGGCGGACACGGTGTCCGTATCGACTCACATATTTATGCCGGCTACACCATCCCCCCGAACTACGATTCGATGGTTGCCAAAGTCATTACCATGGCGCAAACACGCGAAGAAGCCATCATGAAAATGAGCCGCGCTTTGGGAGAATTCGTTATCGAAGGGGTCAAGACCACAATCCCTTTCCACCAACGTTTGATGAAAAACGAACAATTCCTCAAAGGCGACTATACCACAAAATTCATGGAGACCTTTGATCTGAAGGAGTGAACCCTCCTTTTTTGATTGATAATTTGGGTTGGGGCGATTTTGTCCCAACCTTTTTTATTTCCCGACTTTGCTGCACACATGGAGTTTGTAAACTCTCTTATCGTGTCCTGCGAATTGAAAAAACAGATAAATAATTTGGAGCGCAAATATTATTATCTATATTAGCTTTTATTAAAGATACAACTGCAGGCCAGTCCTGAACTCAATATTCTCATTCTGATAAACGTAACGCAAAGCCAATGAGCAAGAGCTTCATGGAATCATTGCTGTTATTTATGTAACACCGGTTTGATCAAGGATAATATTCTATGATAAAAAATAACTGCATACGGATCCCTTCAGTTTTGTTATTCCTTCTTGTCTTTTGCTTGTCTAGCTTTGCACAACAGGCATACCCTTTGGCATTGTACCAGGGTGATACTTTGCAGGGCTTCGATTGGGTAGCTTGTCGTGCCGAAGCGTCCAAATTACATGTCGATGCTGCGGACATGAAAGGATTTATCAAGAAGAAAGAAAGCGTTTTTGTTCATGCGAAATACAACATCCCTTTTTTAAAACAAAAGTCAATAAACCCGGTTATCACTTCCACCTGCAACAATCTTGGATTCGAGGCTGGAAATTTTACGGGCTGGACCGGGGCCACCGGAGAAAATGACAATTCTCAAATGCCGATTGCCTCACCAACAGCCGGATTACCGACCCTGGGAAGCAATTCGGCAGAAATCTCCTGTTCATCTTTTACTCTTGTCAATACCGGTCTTGACCCCTGGGGTGGTTTTCCAATGCTTGATCCGGGGGGAGGAAGCTGGGCCTGTCGTCTTGGCGGAGAAAGCGCCAATGTGGATATTAATTGTAAATCAACAACTTCGGGATCATCTCCGGGGGAACTGATTCAGCAGACATTTCTCATTACTCCGTCCAATGCCATGCTTACCTATAATTATGCCGTGGTGCTGGAACAAACGACCTCCGGCCATTCTATTACAGACTGTCCATATTTCAGAGCAGAAGTGCTGGATGCTTCCGGTGTCCCGATTCCCTGTATGCAATACTATGTGGAATCCGTTAACTCAGGCATTCCCGTTGGGATGAAAGCATCAGCAAGTCTTCTGAATACGGATACTGTTTATTATTCTCCCTGGCGTTCCAACAGTATGAATCTTTCCGCTTACATCGGACAAAATGTAACCGTTCGTTTCAGTTCGGCTGGCTGTACCCTTGGAGCGCACATGGGATATGCTTATGTGGATGCGTTTTGCAGTCCTGTTGAAGTTGTTACTTCCAGTGCAAAAGCCTGCTCCGGGACAACATTCACACTTACCGCTCCTCCGATTGATCCGGCCGGATCTTATGTCTGGTCTACATTACCTTCTGGCAGCGCCGGAATTGTCGGTTCCAAAACAGGACAAGTCGTTACCCTGAACGCATCTGGCAAGTACGAAGTTAAAGTGACTAACGGAAAGGGTTGTTCTTTTCTCATAGACACAACCATTACATTTTTGGCCAGTCCATTCCTTACAGCCACATCCGTCAATGCCACCTGTTCTCCGGGCAATGACGGAACGGCACACATTAATCCCTCGGGTTCTCTTGTGGGCGGATTTACAATTCTTTGGAATCCCGCTCCGGGTGCCGGCCAGGGCACGCCCAGTGTCAGCGGGTTGAGTCCGGGTACATACAGTGTGACCATAACAAATAGTGCGGGCTGCGCAGACGATACAACAGTGGTTATTGGTGCGCCGCCAGGTCCAACGGTTCTGGCTTCTTCCACGGCTGCCTCCTGTTTGCCGGGAAAAGACGGAACAGCAACTGCTGCTGTTGGTGGTTCCATCCCAGGCGGATACACGGTGTCCTGGGCTCCGGCTCCGGGCAGCGGCCAGGGCACCATTAACGCAAAAGGATTGAATCCTGGCACATATACCGTGGTGATAACAAATACGGCCGGCTGCAAGGCCATAGCCACCATACCGGTTGCCCTCGATCCAAGTCCTCTGGTCAACGCCACTTCCGTCAATGCCTCCTGTCTGGCTGTGGCAGACGGGAAGGCCACGGCCACATTCTCCGGCATTACAGGCAGTCCTTCAGTTGNNTTATACGGTTACCCTGACCAGCAGTGCCGGCTGTAAGGGAAGCAAGACAATTCCGGTCGCTTTCAATCCTGACCCTCTTGTCAAAGCAACATCCACCAATGCATCCTGTCTGGCAGGGAAGGATGGAAAAGCAACTGCCACCGCCGCGGGTGCAGGGGTCGGTTATACAGTTGTCTGGGCTCCTGCTCCGGGCGCCGGACAAGGCACTCTCAGCGCAACGGGTTTAAGTCCGGGTACATACAGCGTTACAATTACAACCACAGCGGGTTGTAAAGATGACACGGCTGTGGTGGTCGGCTTCGGAGCGGGTCCTTTGGTTAAGGCAACATCCGTGAATTCGAGTTGCTCGCCGGGAGCCGATGGCGCTGCAACGGCCACGGTATCGGGTGTGGTAAGCGGAGCATATACCGTTCTCTGGACTCCCGCACCATCCGGCGGACAGGGGACATTGCATGCAACGGGTTTAAGTGCCGGAACTTACAGCGTAACCATTACCACCACCGCCGGATGTAAAGACGATACAACGGTTGTCATTTCCAATTCTCTTATAAATCCTTTGCTAAGCGGAGCCATCTATCTTTCGGCAAACAATGTTCAGGTAAGTCTGTCTGAACCGGTCGAGTGTTCTTCCATCAATCCCGATGGCAGTAATTTTTTCATTGTCTCCGGTCCCTCAACGGGTAATTTTACAGCGGCAAGCGGTGTTGGATGCTCAGCTACACAGACCACAACCAGCACCGTCCTGCTTAGTCTGAACGGAGCTTCTGCTTCCGGAACGTATTCGGTGGGAGTGAAAAAAGGAAGTGATGGAAAAATGATTACCGATGGCTGTCTGAACAATGTCGATACCGCTTCCACCACCAAATTTGATTACATCTATTCCCCTCCAACGGAATGCGCAATAAAAATATATTCGGGTTTTTCTCCAAACCTGGATGATCACAACGATACCTGGATCATTGATTGCATCGAAACAGAACCGGTCAATCAGGTGACGATTTTAAATAAGTGGGGGCAAATTGTCTGGCAGGGATCCAATTATGACAATGCCGCAAAGGTCTGGAAAGGAACAAATCAGGAAGGTCAGGCCTTGCCCGACGGCACTTATTTTTATGTGGTCAAAATAAGCTGGAAGACATTCAAGGGACGTGTGGAAATTGTTAGATAGCCAATCATGAAAAAGAAAACAGGAATTTTGTCTGCGTCCTTTTTGCTGTGTTGCTTGATTGGCCTTGCCCAGCAGGACAATCAGCTTAGCCAGTACACCTTCAATCCGCTTGCTGTTAACCCAGCTTATGCGGGCAGCAAAAATGTAACCAACATCGTTTTTTCGGGCCGTGAACAATGGGCCGGTTTTTCGGGAGCGCCAATGACTGCGGAATTCGCGGTCTCCAGTCCGGTTAAAGGAGATAAAATGGCACTGGGTTTCCGGATGCGTGATGAACGTGATCTGTTTGACCAGAAACTGGAAGCTTCTTTTTGTTATGCTTATCGTCTGAAAGTGCTGAACGGTCATCTGGCTTTCGGGGTTTCTGCAGGCATTACCAATACTACTTTCAACTGGAATCAGATCGAATTCAAAGACAGTTATGATATCCTGGCGCACAACCAGCGTTCGAGTGTTTTGCTGCCTAGGTTTGATGCCGGTTTGTTTTTCAACAATCAAACCTCATTTGCCGGATTCAGTGTCACGCATTTGTATGATCAGGTTACCCTTGCCTATACCGGAAGCAACTATTCGGGGCATTTGCTGCCTCATCTGTATTTTGTTTCTTCCAAAGCCTTTGCGGTGAGTGAGCATTTTACGCTCAACCCAACGTTCAACTGCATCTGGGTCAATGGAGCGCCTCCGCTGGCAGATGTAAACCTGTATGCCTGCTTCAACAACCTGTTCTGGATCGGCGCCGGATACCGGACCAGCAATTCCCTGCTCTGTCTTGTTCAGTTCCAGGTAAGCAGGCAATTCAGGATCGGATATTCCTATGATATGTTCATTCAAAATTTACTTGTCAATCCGTATCCGACCCACGAGATCGTTCTTGCTTTCGACCTGAACAGGATCCGGTCTACCGCTCTATCTTTCCGTTATTTTTAAGAAACTGTTCTATGAAGAAATGCATTTTGATTCTGCAGCTTTTTGCTTTTGCCGCCCAGGCACAAACGAGTTTGGCAGATCGATATTACAAATCAGGCAATTATCCGGCCGCCATTCATGCCTATGAAAAGCAGATGAAAAAAGACAGCACCCTTAGTCCTGCAAGGAATCTGGGCGACTGCTATCTGAAGATCAGGCAATACGAAAATGCGGAAACCGTTTACAAAGGAATTGTTGCCCGAAAAGGGGCCACTGCTTCCGACTTTTACAACTACGGGCTTGTTCTGAAATCCAACTCCAATTACGCTCTTGCCATTACCCAGTTCGAAACAGCCATGAGAATGGACAAGGACAACCAAAAAGCACTGGAACAAAACAATTATTGCAAGGAACACCTCAATGTATCCGGAAACAATTCGTTCTATCAGGTATCGGCTTTGGAAAATATCAATACGGCCGAAAATGACAATGCTCCCTGCCTGGTGGATAAAGCCATTTATTATTCCACCGCTGCCCCGGTGAACAGTCTCTATGGATCTTCCTCTTCAGGAACCGTGTTCTCGCTTTTTAGAAAAGACATCGGCTGGTCCAGGGATCATTCACCTGAATTCGGTAAATCGAAAACAAACCCTGGAAAACTGAACCTGCCCGGCAATAACGGGGTTGCAAGTTATTCGGATTCGACCCATACTCTGTTTTTTACACACGTGAATGAACGGGAGCTTGTTGCCGATACCGGAGCATTGACAAGACCCGGAATTTATTTTGCCATTCTGAAAAACAACAAATGGAGCGACCCCCTTCCCTTTCAATGGAACGATCCGCGTTATTCTGTCGAGCATCCGGCCATTTCGAAGGATGGGAAGTATCTTGTTTTTTCGTCGGATATGCCCGGTGGATTCGGGAAGGCCGATTTGTATGCTTCTGAATGGAAAGACGGGGCCTGGTCAAAGCCCGCGAACCTGGGGGCCAATGTGAATACTGCAGAAAATGAAGTGTTTCCTTACCTCGCTCCCAACGGTGCTCTTTATTTTTCTTCCGATGGCCGTGTCGGTTCCGGCGGTCTGGATTTGTTCCGGTCTTTGTCTAAAAACAAAGAATGGAAATACACAACCAATCTGGGTACGCCCATCAATTCCAGCCGCGATGATTTTGGCTTTTGTTTTCTCAGCGGCGATTCCGCCGGGTTGATTTCTTCCAACCGCTCGGGCGGGGCAGGGGGTGATGATATTTATTATTTCAAACGCATCCGCAAATATGCCACCATGAAAGGAAACATTTTCCTTGACAAGGAGCTCAAAAGCCCGGCCTCCAAACGCCCTGTGGCATTATACGATCAGCAGGGAAACAAAATTGATGAAAGCACTACCGATGATAAAGGGTTGTTCCGTTTTCTTTTTCTGAATCCGGAAAACAGCTATACCGTTGAGCTGGATGAGAACGACCCCGACAAGCTGCGTAAATTGTATCTCAGCGATGGCGAGCGCAGAAAAGTGGCCGTGTCCACTATTTTAAACAACAAGAAAAAATTTGCACTGCTTCCTCCCGACCTGTCTCAGCTGAAAGAGCTTGAAGATGAAGAGCCTGCTTTTTATGTTGGGCTAACCCTTCTGAAAAAGAATGAGGCCGAAACACCTCTGGCCGGAGTGAAGGTAAATCTGGTCAATGCTTCGGGTAAGGTTGTGCAGTCGACCGTCACAAACACATTCGGGGCTTTTGCATTCGGACACATCAGCAGCAGCGATTCCTTTCGTCTTGTGCTCGACAATTCGAAACTGCTCTTTTCCGACAAAGACAATTTTGTTTTGACCAATCTCAATGGAGAACGGGTTCAGGCGTCGCAAATGAATCCTGTCAAACAATGCGTTTTTGATTTTATGGGAAAGAACGCATCCAAAAAACTGATTGCCAAAGTGGACCCGTCCAAATTGTATAAAAATTTCAATGGCATATTGAGCAACGAAAACAACGTGCGGATCCAGCGTACAAAAGTGACCATACAAAACGAATCGGGAACGATTAAACAGGAATGCAAGACAGACAGTGTCGGACGTTTTTGTTTCAAACGCCTGCCTGTGGATGAAAACTATTTTATGAGCATGGACGAGAATGATGTGGCATTGGCCAAAATGGCGAAGAAGGTGATCATCTCTGATATTATGGGCAACCGGATCCTGGAAATCGATTTACTGAAAATGTTGAAAGACAGATTGAAAATCCTGAAATCTGACGAGAGCAAGATGAGCGAAATCGAAGTGGATGACCCCTGGCTGGCGGTGCTAAACAAGAAAAAAAACGATGCCTCCGGAGAGGTGACCATCCGCGAAAATCTTTTTTACCCGGTCAACGAATTTAAAGCCACCCCCGAAGCCAAGGTCATTCTCAACAAGGTGCTCCAGGTCATGAAAGCCAACCCGGATTTGAAGATTGAGATCAGTTCGCATACCGATTCCCGCGGCAGCGATCAGTATAACCTGGCTCTTTCCATAAAACGAGCCAATGCGGCCATGGACTATCTGCTTCAAAACGGAGTGCCAGCCAGCCGGCTCAAAGCCATTGGCTACGGCGAACAGAAACCGCTTAACCGCTGTGTCAACGATGTGGATTGCAGTGATGAGGAATTTGCCAAAAACCGAAGGACGGAGTTTAAGGTAGTTTATTGATTTCAGATTCGGCCTTGAAGCGGGAAAGGCGAAGAAATTCGTCCCATACCTCCCTTTGACCTGACCTTCTCCATGTTCCTCCATGCCCTCGATGTCTCTATGGCAAACTGGGCTTTGCAAATATCCCGGGTCATCCGCCGGGAATCAGGAGCTATCCGCTTGCATTTCACTCGGTAAAAGCCACCATTTACTCAATAAAACACCCCGTTGGCTAAATGGTGATTTTTCAATCCGTTTATTCACTTACTTTTAAATTACTCAAACAACCAATCTGTTTTCCTTGTTTCGGCTCCGCTCCGCCCCCGGGCTTCGGCTTCGTTCAGCCACCGGGGCGGGAGATTTGGAAGCAGAAGTTTGTTTGGAGAAGAAAGAATCGTGAAACTGAAAAATAAACGTGTATGGTAGCGCTGGGTGGTTCATTGGTATTTGGCTGCAAAAAGAATTCATCGGGTTTGCCGCTGATTCTGCCGGTGATGCCGGTTTCTGTGCTTTGCAATGGCAACGGAACCGATTCCTGGCTTCCCCTGAAGACGGGCAACGAATGGCATTATAAAAACCATGTCAACCACAGCCGTTTGCAGACGATCACCGTTCTGGACCAGGAGACACGCTCGGGGCATATTTATTTCAAAGTTGAAATCAATCTGGCAGGACGGATAACCGAGCAGTTTATCCGTGAAGCGACAAACGGTGACATTCATCAATACAACGTTATCCTCGGGAAAGACGAGTTGTATATCCCCTCTGAACCCATTTCGGGTCAAATCATCCAGGCATCCGGTTCACAAACAACACGGCAGGTAGGTTCGCTCACCGACACCATTACCACCGCCAAATGCAATTACCCCAATGTGCTCAGAATTGATTTGTTTTCGAACGGCACGCTCACGGGTTCGGAGTTTTACCACAGGGGCATCGGGCAAGTATACAATTCAACAAATTACTGGGATCTGGTTTCTGTTACTCTGCATTGATCTGTTTTGTGAATCAAGACATTTCGGTATTTCTTGAAAAGCCAATCTTGCGACGAGCCGGCTGCGGAGGATTTAAAAGTTGTTTGAGTGCATCGAATATATTCTGGATTTCTTTATCGTGCTTTTTGAGATGGTCGCCTTGTCTGAGGAAGGTCTTTTCCAATTGTTCCAGTTTTAATAAAATGTCGTTGTTGGTGGAAATCATTTCCCGCATCCGGATGAAAATGCGGATGATCTGAATATTTACAGCAATGGCCGTTGGGCTGTTCAAAACACACGAAAGCATTGTTACTCCTTGTTCAGTAAAACAAAATGGAGCATGACGCAGGCCCATTTTTTCTTCTTTAGAGGACGCAATTTGTGACCTCAAAAAATTGAACCCTCCATAACCCAACCTTACTACTCCCAAATAATCAGACAGTTAGGCTTAGGTAGACTTAGAGGCCACCAGCCCCTTTTCTGCCCTTTTTGAGGTTTTTTGTTACCCCCTTGTTACCCGGCATTTTCTTCAAGGTTCATGAAGGTTCAAGAACCCAAAGAAAGCCTTTCAGCCTTGCTATAATTGCAGCCTGAAGGGAAATGTCAAACCCTTAAAAACTGGAAACAATGGGAGTCTATTTAAGAGAAAAAAAGCTGGGAGCAGGTCAGGTATCGTTTTACCTTGACATTTACCACAACAAAAGACGCTGGTACGAATTCCTCGAAATCCGTATCAATAAAAGCCATCCTTCACAGCAGGACAAAGAGAAGAAACGATTGGCACAGGAAATCCGCTCTAAGCGGGAACATGAACTAATTGTTGGAGACAACGGGCTTGTAGACAAATCAAGACGAAAAGCTGATTTCGTTTCGTGGTTTAAAACCTATATGAACGAAAGGAAAAGAAACTATAACAATAACGTGAAAGCGTTTAAGCATCTGGAAAGGTATATGGACGGTAGACCGCTTCCGTTCCAGATGATAACCCCGGAATGGATTAAAGATTGGAGCAAATACCTGATGACCAAAGTCAGTCACAATACAACGATTGATTATAATAAGAACCTGTTTACAGCCCTTGAAGAAGCCGTACGTAAGGAAATCCTGTTTGTAAACCCTTTCCGAAAAATTCCTCGTCATGAAAGGTTGAGGCTAAAACCTATTTACAGAAACGCCTGGACGCTCGACGAACTTCAACACCTGATGGATACGCCGTGCAAAATGGAACTACAATATAAGCATGCCTATCTATTCTCCTGCTTTAGTGGTTTACGGTGGAGCGATGTAAATCCTTTACGTTGGTCTGAAATAATTACAAAAACAATTGATGGTAAAAAAGAATGGTTTATTTACTTTGAGCAGGAGAAAACGGAAGACATAGAATACCTACCCTTATCAGATCAAGCCGTTGATATTATAAAAGAATGCAAGCGGGAGCAGAAAGAGTCCGGAGAGATCAGTTTGTATGTATTTCCACGAGTCAAAGAAACAGATGAAGTAAAAAGCAAGATGCACAAGCGAGTTTGGTATTACCTTAAAAAGTGGGCTAAAGCAGCAGGGTTTGAATCCAAGAGAATGCACTTTCATACGGGACGACACACGTTTGCCACAAACGTGCTTGAAAATAGTCCCGAAGGAGATCTGTGGACGGTATCAAAGCTTCTCGGACATAAAACCATCAGCGCAACGCAAATTTATGCACACGTAAGGGATAGCAGAAAGAGAGCAGCGGTAATGGCTCTCCCAAAGTTGAATCTTAAAATAGCATAATAGGCATCGGTCAGATAAGGGAATATAAAGTGGCTGAAAAAAACCAAAAACAAATCCTATTTTTGTATTATGAAAGACAGGAATTACAGCATAAACCTTAACCACCTTACACTGGGGGAACGCTTCAGTTTTACGGACTCTTTTCCAGAGTACCGTAAAGCCGTTTTAGCCCTGCTCAACATGAAGAATGATTTCCTGTTTGAAGATGACCTGCTGAAAGAGTATGAGAATGATTCGGTATTTCAAAGCCATGTTAGGAATGGCAAGCAGGGAATGGATGCTCTTAATGCTTCTTTACCTGATAAATTTGTAAGTGCAGGATCACGTCCAAAGATAAAAGGGGTTCAGAAATTTACTCCTGCATGGTTTGATTTATGGAGGGATTATGTAATTACTCCCGAAGATTATCTTTATGACCTGTTCTTCACATACAAACTCCGTCAGACTGACCTTCTGGAGATGGATGGTCTATTAAATTATTTCCTTAAAAAGTATTACGGCGATAATAATGCGGATTTTATCCGCTTTCTCAATTTAACCCTTCGTAAACACGGTAAGAAACTGCTTCAACCGGAACAAACGGAAACCATTAATGAATGGATCGCTGGGAAAGAAAAAGAACCAGCTCTTTCCGGCACAACTGAAACCAAAATAAAGGGTAAGGTTAAACGCGAGCGGGATGATAACGTAACAAAGTTGAATCAAGAGCAGACTGCATTATTGATCTACTGCTTGCAAGCTGGAAAAATCATCCTCAAAGATGAAAATCTGAACAATAAGGAGGCTGGTCAAGCCTTCGCTCTCCTTACAGGATATAGCGCAGATAGTCTCAGACAAAACCTAAGTAAAGCCGAATTAGAGCGTATTTCCACCAAGAAAAATTTTGATGCAATCTCGAACGTACTCACAAGCCTCCAACTATTGATTAGCAGAGAGATAAAGAACAAAAAGTAGTACCCCCTCCTACCTTCCTGAACCCTCATATACCGGACAAAATCCAAATATCCGGCGGATCTTTGCATTGAAGAAACCATAAATCCGTAACGCAATGAGTGTACAATTTTT
>PLXK01000047.1:0-1563 GCA_003151415.1 Bacteroidota bacterium | reverse complement strand
GGGAACAAGCTCTATTTCCACCTTTCTGAATTGCAGGCTTGGATCAATCAGGGTAAAGTGAAGACCCGCGAGGAAATAGAGGGTGAAGCCATCACATTTACCCTAAACAGGAAAGTGGCGTAAGGAATAGAATCCAATCAAAACAAAGTCAAACAATTAAAACCAAACAAAATGAGAAAAGCAGAGTTCCTCATACCATCTCAGGTGATGGTAGAGTTCACCGATGAAATGGCAAACCGAGATCTGGAGGGAACAGTATCCGGTACCACTGACGAAGATGAAATTATTCTCGAAGTTGAGTACGAGAAGGATGAGTCCGAAGGGGTGGATGAACTGGAAGAAATCCTGGAAAAACTCCGGGAAGGATTGTAGGAAGATCCGAATGCCAATGAAAAGTAAACAGTAATACCCAAAGAAAGCGGATGTTGAAGGCAGAGCCTCCCTGCACAAAACATTTCGCTTTCTTTTTTTGCCATTTAAAACACGTGTTACACGTGTACACACGTTTGTCAAACGCGTATCAAACAGATAAAAAATGAAAAGTCAAGAGAAGATTTGTCCGCAGTGTAAAACACCCTTCGTTCCCACAAGGAGCGATGCCGTATTTTGTGGCCCGACCTGTAGGTGGAATGCATGGCGGGAAAAGAAGGGAAAGGATGCGCCTAAAATCAATGAACCCTTGTCAGGAATAAGCAAACCTGAAAGGCCGGATTTAAGCCAAAGTTTAAGAGGGGTCATTGACCAGAGCGGGAAACCTTTGGAAAGCAAAACACCCTCCGTTAAACAGCCCGAAAAGGGGCAGGAAACCAAAAATAACCCGGAGCCTGTCAAGATAGAAACCGAGGAATATAAGGCCGCTTTTGCCAAAAAAGAGGAGGCGGACACGTTAAACAAACGCGTTTTGGCACTTTTACACGTGTGTAATGAGAATATAAGCAATTGGGAGGGCGAATTGAAGAAATTGGAAAATATCAGAATCCCATCATCAAAACGCTACCGGACATGGAATGTTGATATTGAAGCTCTGGAAGAAGAAGCGACATGGGAGAACGAAATTGCGCCTTTAAACCGGGAAGAAAATAAAGCGCATGCGAGGGAAAAAATAAATGAATCAAGGCAGACAAAAACCAGTCTTGAAGAATGGTTTCTGAAATCAAACAACGCATTAACCGAAGCAAACCGAAAACTGGAAAATACACCCCGGTATAAAACCCAATCCAGTCCACCCCATCCGATTTCAGCCATCATTGAATCCATCCGGGCAAAAAAGGCGCAGGAGGGTACCGAACAGAACCTACCGGAACCTGTTCAAGAAACTACACTGGAGACCGATGAATTGGAAATTTCGACCGGAGACGAGTCTGAAGCCTATGTGCCAAGCAGCAGATTTATGAGCAGCAAGCAGTTATGCGAAATGGATTACAAATGCCTTCAATTCAAAGGCCGATGGGAAGAATTATTCGGTCGGCCTGCCACAGTGTTTCATTTGGCAGTTCATGGCAAGTCAGGACATGGGAAATCCACTTTTTGTATGTTAATGTATAATGGTATCGGTTGTTAGGA
>PLXK01000032.1 GCA_003151415.1 Bacteroidota bacterium | reverse complement strand
ATGCCGATTTTGGCCCCAGCCGCGACTCTGTCCGGAAGATTGCCCAATGGGTACTCAGCCACGGTCTTCCCCAGGGAGTTTGCCTGAATGTGAACATCCCTTCGGTCAAGAAGGAGGATATCAAGGGAATCCGGATCTGCCGTCAGACAAAAGCAAACTGGATCGAAGAGCTCGATGAGCGTGTCGATCCCAGCGGCAAGCAATACTTCTGGCTCACCGGAAAGTTCGAGAATTTTGAAAAAGGGCAGGAAGGCACTGATGTGCATGCCCTTGACAACAATTTTATTTCTGTGGTTCCGGTTCAGTTCGATCTGACAGCTTACAGTGCCATGAATGTCATTAAAAAACTGGAAGAATGAAACGCAACTTCGATCATCCCCTTATCGGTCTTGCATGCGGCATACTGGCCCCGGTGCTTACCTTTTATATTTATTACCTGTACAATTACCATTTTATGGGACTGGTTCGTTTTTTCCAATACCTGACCATGGGGAATATTTTCGGACCTACACTCAGTCTGTGTGTCATTTCCAACCTGGCCGTATTTTTTATTTTTATTTATACCGAAAGAATGAAATCCGCGCGGGGAGTGCTTCTTTCCACATTTCTGTACGCCGCCCTGATTGCTTACATCAAATACATTCGCTGAAAATGAAGTATTACATAGTTGCAGGTGAAGCTTCCGGTGATTTACACGCATCCAATCTGATTCGCGAACTCAAAAAGAAAGATCCGCAAGCCGAGTTTCGCTGCTGGGGTGGAGACCTGATGCAGGCTCAGGGAGCGGTTCTTGTCAAACATTACCGCGATCTTGCCTTCATGGGTTTTACCGAGGTGGCCATGAACCTTCGGACCATTCTGGCCAATATCGAATTGTGTAAAACCGATATCCTGGCATGGAAACCCGATGTCGTTATTCTTGTCGACTACCCGGGTTTCAATCTGCGCATTGCAGGCTTTGTCAAAGAAAAGGGAATCCGCGTATTCTATTATATTTCGCCCGCCATATGGGCCTGGAAACAATCCCGGGTGCATAAAATCAAACGAAGCGTAGACCGGATGTTCACCATTCTTCCCTTTGAACGCGACTTTTACAAACGCTTTGATTTTGACGTTGATTTTGTCGGGCACCCGCTTCTCGATGCATTGGTACACAGTCAGGAAAATGACCTGACTATCCATACCGACAAACCCATTGTAGCCCTTCTTCCGGGAAGCAGGAAACAGGAGATTTCCCGAATGCTGCCGGTTATGCTTGCCGTCAGAAAACAATTTCCTGAATTTCATTTTGTCGTTGCCGGAGCGCCTTCCATCACCAAGGAATACTACGATTCGATTATTGAGGGGGATAAAGTGGAAGTGGTTTACGGACAAACCTACAAACTCCTTCGTCAGTCCTTTGCGGCACTTGTCACCTCGGGCACGGCTACCCTGGAAGCCGGTTTGTTCAGGGTTCCACAAGTGGTTTGTTACAAGGCCGGATCGATTTCCTACCACATCGCCAAACGGCTTGTGAAAATAAAATACATTTCCCTGGTCAACCTCATCATGGACAGGCCCATTGTCAAAGAACTGATTCAGGATGATTTCAATGAAACACAGCTTGCCCTGGAACTCAGAAAAATTACCACAGATACAACAAACCGCCAGAGGATGCTGAATGAACTGGATGAACTCAAAGTAAAACTGGGCGGACCGGGTGCATCCGAAAGACTGGCTGGGCTGATGGTTAATTATTTGAATGAAAAACATGCATAGATTATTACCTGTTTTCTTTCTCCTGTTTTTTTGTATGCCTGCGGTCAACGCTTCAACCATCGATATCCGGGTGTTGTCCGAGATTCAACCTGTTTCGGTGGTCGTTTCGGTCAATTCGGGAAAATACCTGCTGATGGGTGACGGAAGAGCCCTCTCCGACACCCTGTCTGCCACACTCCTGGAAGTGAAAATCAAAGGCGATTCGGTTGTCGCCAAAACGATGGAGAAACTTCTGGGCACATACAAGACGCTGTACTTGTCGGGACTTCAGCCCAATTGCAGCTTCAAATTGAAATCGATTATTCCTTCGATGGGAACCCGGATCTACGATGACAATCTGATTCTGACAAAGGAAAGAGACAAAAATCAGTTTCTCCTGATCAACCGTGTTGATATGGAAAAATATGTGGCAGGCGTTGTCGAAGCCGAGTCGGGAACTGTGGCCACAGATGAATTCTATAAAGTGCAATCCATACTCTGTCGTACCTATGCGCTCTATAGCTTTGCCAAGCACGGTGCCGAAGGATTTAACCTTTGCGACCAGGTGCACTGTCAGGCTTTCAAGGGCAGGGTGAAGGATCACCGCATTGCCCTGGCTTCCATGTCTACAAAAGATCAGGTGGCCGTTGACAATGACATGAAATTGATTTCCACAACCTTTTGCTCGAATTGCGGCGGGCAGACCGTCAACTCAGAAGATCTCTGGGGCAAGCCATCTTCCTGTCTGAAATCGGTCAAGGACAGCTTTTGCATTCATATGCCGCACGCCCGGTGGGAACGTAAAATCTCTATCGAAGATTGGAAAAACTACCTCGAACTCAAACATAAATATCCCGTTCATGACAGCGTTTCATTCAGTTATGCATTGAACTGTTCCCAGGCCGGACGCCTTGTTTATTTTACGGATAACAATCTGAAAATTCCGCTCAAAAGTATCCGTTCCGATTTTCAATTGAAATCCACTTTTTTTTCTGTCGAACAACGGCGCGATTCCATCGTTTTCAAGGGCAGAGGATATGGTCATGGTGTTGGCCTGTGTCAGGAAGGAGCCATGAATATGGCCAAAATGGGGTACACCTACAAAGAGATCCTGAGCTTTTATTACCGCAATATCAATCTGGTGAATCTGGATAGCATGGAGTTCTTCAGGGACGGTGAGGAGTGATCGAGTGATCGAATCGGGACGCTTCGAACAGCACGGGTGTTTGTTTTTGTTTAATTTATGAATCCGGAGGATTCACAGATTTATAGAAATGCAGAGTCTCGATAGTCCGTCCCGACCCGGAGGGGTCGCACAATTCAGGCTGTTGTGCGTTTGCAGGAATGCCAGAGCAAATCCGGGATAATCTTTGAGATTGAAGATGGAAATTTTGTTGTTTTCAGAATCCTGAATTGCTGGGATCGAATCGGGACGCTTTGATCAGCCGCTTCAATCAGCACGGTTGAAAGTTCAGTGAGGAGAGTGTGAGAATTTGTTTTTCATCGGCTCTTTCTCTGATTACGAAACTTCAGATTCTCTAAACCCCTTCATCGCATCAATCCCCCCTCTGAGACTGAATGTATTGGTGTATCCTTTCTCCATCAGGATCTCCACAGCCTTTTTACTTCTTGCTCCACTTTTGCAATGGATCACAACGGGAATGTTTTTCGGAATGAGATGCATGTTGTGAATCAACGTTTTCAGCGGTATGGATTTACCCGAAATGTTTTCTTCGGCGTATTCATGTTCTTCTCGCACATCGATGATGGCTATGACTTCGCCCTTGTCAAGTTTTGATTTCAGTTCTTCCGCACTGATTTCCTGAACAGCGGAAGAACAGCTTTCTTCAAAGGGCTGGATTGAACTTGTTTTTTTATTTGCTTCAACAGCCGGGAAGGTGAAGGAAGAAAAAGATCCTTTCCGTGCATCGTATACAAGCAATTTGCCGCTCAGTACTTCACCAATCCCGCCGATGATTTTCAGGACTTCCGTTGCCATCAGGCATCCGATGGTCCCAGGAAGCACGCCCAGCACACCCATCTCTGAACAGGAACCCAGGTCGTTCGCTTCCGGATAGAGACAGCGGTAAGTGGGGCCGTCCTTGTAATTAAACACGCTTACCTGTCCTTCGAATTTGTAGATTGATCCGAATACAAATGGTTTTTGGGCTAGAACACAGGCATCACTGACCAGATAACGGGTTCTGAAATTGTCGGATCCATCCACCACAAGATCATAATCGGAAATGAGCTTTACGGCATTTTCCGCATTCAGCCGCACGGCATAGCTCTTGATTTCTATAAAGGGATTCTGATTGATTAATTTCTGTTTAGCACAATCGGCTTTCGAAAGACCTATATCGGCTGAAGTATAGAGGATCTGTCTTTGAAGATTGCTTTCATCCACAACATCCGAATCAACAATGCCGATATGTCCCACACCGGCTGCTGCCAGATATTGCAAAACAGGGCAGCCCAAGCCTCCGGCGCCAATGACCAGCACCCTGGCCTTTTTGAATTTCAGCTGGCCTTCGGTTCCAATTTCAGGTAGACTGGTGTGGCGCTGATAACGGTTTTGTTCCTGAGGTGTCATTTGTGATGCGGGATGAAATTGTTGGTAAGTTGCCTAAAGCCCAAAAGGTTAAGGTAGCATTTATCTCCGGTCTGCAAGCCGGGTAAACTGTAAATCTATCCGGAGATTCCCCTTTTGTTTGATATTCCGCACTCCGCCGGCAAAAAACAGATCCCAATCAGCTCAGTTGTTTCAGCAATTGATTTTGCCGCGATCAGAATCAGGTCATTTATTGGCCAACGTTTCGTCATTCGTCTTTGTAACCACCGACAATCCCCTGTCCCAGTCTTTCCAGACCACATCGTAACCCGATGCCCGCAGCATGGCTTCCACCTGGGCAGGGCTGCGTTCGTCCGATATTTCAAACTGTTCCAGCGATTCTGTTTCAGCCGCATATCCTCCCGGATTTGTTTTTGACCCTGCACTCATGCTGGTTATGCCAAGCTTCATAACATGGTTTCTGAACTTTTCACTTTCACGTGTGCTGAGCGACAATTCAACTTCCCGGTTGAAAATCCGGAAAGCGCAGATCAGCTGAACCAGTTCACGGTCGCTCATAAAGGTGTTGAACTCTTTTTTTGAATGTTGTCCTTTCTTTTCTGTTTCTATCGGACGAAGTCTTGGGAAGGAAATGCTGTACTTGGTTTCCCAATATCTCTTTTCCAGGTAATTCAGGTGAAGGGCACAGAAAAAGGAATCTGTACGCCAGTCTTCCAAGCCAATGAGCACCCCAAGACCAATTTTGTGGACACGGGCCGCCCCCAATCTGTCGGGCGTATCGAGCCGGTATTTGAAATTCGACTTCTTGCCTTTGGGATGATGAGTCTTGTAATTGTCTTCGTTGTAGGTTTCCTGATAGACGAGTACGGCACTCAGGCCGGCATCTGCCAGACTTTTGTACTCATACTCTTCAAGAGGCTGGACCTCGATGGTGATGTGCGAGAAATAGGGTCTGAGCACTTCAATGGCATGCTTCAGATAATCGGTGCCAACCAGCGAGGATTCTCCGGTAACCAGCAAAACATGGTCATAGCCCCATGCCTTGAGTGCTCCGGCTTCCCTGATGAGTTCGGCATCGTTCAGTGTTTTTCTTTTGATGGCATTGTCGAGACTGAATGCGCAATAGGTACAAATGTTCTGACATTCGTTGGACAGGTAAAGCGGGGCGTACATTTGAATGGTTTTGCCAAAACGTTTCACCGTAAGTTCATGACTTAAGCGTGCCATGTCCTCCAGAAAAGGCACAGCAGCAGGGGAGATCAGGGCCTTGAAATCTTCCAGATCACGTTTGCCGGCTTTCAATGCGCGACATACATCTTCCCCGGTTTTGGAGTAAATGCTTTCTTTGGTTTCTTCCCATGAATATTTTTCGAAAAGTGTTTGAAACATTTTCTCAATTGCTTTGTGTAAATCTCTTCTTTGTTTTTTTGCAAATTGCCAACTGGAATGTTCAGTCATTCAAAAATTCAGTCAGCGGGCTGCTTGCTTCCGCCGTGTTGCGGGCCGGCGCCAGTTTGGCTTCATAGGCCATTCGCCCGGCTTCCACGGCCATCCTGAAGGCAATAGCCATCTGAACAGGATTGGCAGATGCAGCAATGGCCGTATTCACAAGAACGGCATCAGCACCCAGTTCCATGGCAGCTGCTGCATGAGAAGGGGATCCGATACCGGCATCCACCACAACGGGCACGCGGCTTTGTTCGATGATAATTTCCAGAAAGTCGATCGTTTTCAAGCCTTTATTGCTGCCTATGGGGGCGCCCAGAGGCATCACCGCCGATACCCCGGCATCTTCCAGGCGTTTGCACAAGACCGGATCGGCATGAATATAGGGAAGAACAATGAAGCCCATTTTGGCCAGTTCTTCAGCTGCCTTTAGTGTTTCGATGGGATCGGGCAGGAGGTATTTGGGATCCGGGTGAATCTCGAGCTTGAGCCAGTTTGTTGAAAGGGCTTCGCGCGCAAGTTGAGCCGCGTATATAGCTTCCTTCGCATTTCTGGCACCGGAGGTATTGGGCAATAAATTGAATTGGGTATGACTCAGGTGTCCGAGAATGTCGTGTCCGCTGTTTTTCAATTCCACNNACGGTAACAAGTTCCGAGCCCGATGCCAGAAGGGCTTGTTCCATCAGCAAAGACGAGCTGAACTTGCCAGTACCTGTGAAAAGACGCGATGTGAATGTTTTGTCTGCAATCTTTAGTTTATTCATTTGATTTCTTCATTAAAATCGATTAAGTATCAGAACAACATTCTGTTTCATAATGCTTCCGTACAGTTGGCAAAGAAAAAAATGTAATTTGCTAACGCTGGCAATGGCCCATTTCTTTCTTCTTGTTTATTGTCAACTGCCAACCGCCAATTGTTTTTCTTTTATTTATTTGCCAACTGCCAATTGTTTTCTTTGCCAATTGCGAGCTTTTTTTATTCCCCAACTGCCAATTGCCAGCTTTTTTCAATTGCTTCAATGAATAGCGCTGTTGTCTCTTTGGGATCGGGACTGAGGTTGATGGCCGATGATACGGCAATGCCATCGAGTCCGGTCTGCAGCAAAAGCGGAATGTCTTCTGTTTTGATTCCTCCAATGGCAAGGATCGGGATTCTTTTTTTTGTCAGTTTTTTGAGAATGGAGGTGTATCCCTCTAAGCCCAGTACCGGACTCAATTTGGCTTTTGTATAGGTAAAGCGAAACGGTCCCAGACCGATGTAGTCTGCCGATGTCAAAAGAATGGCCTGAATATCTTCAGGAGTATTTGCCGTCGCGCCAATGATCGCTCTGGACCCCAGAATTTTTCTGGCTGTTTCTATGGGCATATCCGTTTTCCCCAAATGAACACCATCAGCGCCTATTTCTGCAGCCAGCAGAACATTGTCATTCACAATGATTCTTGCATTCTGATTCCTGCAAACAGTCAAAGTGTCCATGGCCTTTTGTGTCAGTTCAGGGCCCTGACAATTCTTGATTCTCAGCTGAATCCATTCGCTTCCGCCTGCACAGGCAAGCCGGGCTTGTTCTGCATGGGTTCTGTTTTCCAGATCCTGCGTGATGCAATGCAATCTGCTTATTACGTTCATTGTGATATTGTGTATGTGAAAAAGAGTTTAGTCATTGTGAATATTTGTCCAGTTCGCAATTCCCAGTGTGCAGTTTGCAAAACAAAAATAATTGGCATTTTTTTTATTTGCCAACAGCCAACTGCCCAATGGCAAACACTTTACTGACAAAAGAATCTATCGGTTAAACTCAGGCCCTTCAAATGCATGAAACCCCAGGAGGCTCACATTGCTTTCCAAAACGGACAGCGTATAGTCTTTCGCCAGGAGGCAGGCTTTTTCAAGATCGGCTCCCTTGGCCAGACGTGCTGCAATAGCCGAAGACAGGACACATCCGGAACCGTGTTTCTGAAAAAGAGATTTGGGTCGGCCCCCGAAGGTGATACGCTTGCCATTTTTGACGTACAGAAGATCTTCTCCTGTTTTATCGGCCCGGTGTCCTCCCTTTAAAAATACATGGCAATACTTGCTGAGTTCAGCTGCATTCATCTCCGCCGCTCCCGATTCGCCCAACTCTACGGCTTCCGGAATATTGGGTGTTATCAGATACAGTTCTTCACAAATCTCTTTCAGCAGCATCTGGTCAACCTTTGTATGAAATTCAAAACCGGCACTTGCTTTTAAAATCGGATCCCAGATAAAACGAACTGTTTCGGATTGATGCCGAATGTGTCTGATCAGATTCAACATCACAGTCATGTTTTCAATCAACCCAATCTTGATGTATTGCGGCTTGTATTTTTTCAAAAGCAGGTCGCATTGTTTGATGATGGCTTCCGTTCCGATCCATTGAACACCGTCAAATGACTCATCTGTCTGAAAAGTGATGGCTGTGCATACTCCAAGTCCGTAAGCATGATTGGCTTCAAAGGTTTTGATATCAGCAAGCAAACCGGCTCCTGCACTGGGGTCAAAACCGGCCATACTCAATACATAGGGCCGCGAGAATGGAGGCATCTCTTCCTGACTGTTTTTTGTGCTCATATCTTAATTTCTTCTGACAATACGCCGTATCCCAAACAACAATTTTACCACGAAGACATGAAGGTCATCGAGAAAAGCACGGAGAAAAAACAAAAAAAGCAGTGTTGTGCAACTGAGGGTCAGCCTCTGTGGCCCTCTCTGTTCTTCGTGTCTCCGTGGTAAAATTGTTGTTTCACCTCCGATTGTTGTTAGATCATTACAAATAAATCTCGCTACCCGCTTTTTTGAATTCCTCGGATTTGACTTCCATTTCTTTTTGGATAGTTTCTGCGTTCAGCAAATTTTGCCCTTCGGCATATTCACGTACATCCTGAGAGATTTTCATCGAGCAGAAATGGGGGCCGCACATCGAACAGAAATGCGCGATTTTGGCCCCGTCCGCCGGAAGGGTCTCGTCGTGAAACTCCCGGGCTGTATCCGGATCCAGAGAGAGATTGAACTGATCCTCCCAGCGGAATTCGAAGCGGGCCTTGCTCAGTGCATTGTCGCGGTATTGTGCTCCGGGATGACCTTTTGCCAGATCTGCCGCATGGGCAGCAATTTTATAGGTGATAACCCCGTCTTTAACGTCTTTTTTGTTTGGAAGTCCCAGATGTTCTTTGGGTGTTACATAACAAAGCATAGCTGTACCGTACCAGCCGATCATGGCTGCCCCGATGGCTGAAGTGATGTGATCGTAACCGGGAGCAATGTCTGTTGTCAGCGGACCCAATGTGTAGAAGGGGGCTTCCTGGCAATGCTTCAGCTGAAGATCCATGTTTTCCTTGATCAGATGCATAGGCACATGCCCGGGCCCTTCGATCATCACCTGGATATCGTGTTTCCAGGCTATTTTGGTGAGTTCACCCAAAGTCTCCAGTTCGCTGAACTGGGCCGCATCGTTTGCATCGGCTATGGAACCGGGACGCAGTCCGTCTCCCAGAGAGAAAGAAACGTCATAGGCTTTCATGATCTGGCAGATGTCTTCGAAGTGGGTGTAAAGGAAATTTTCTTTGTGATGAGCCAGGCACCATTTGGCCATAATGCTTCCGCCGCGGGAAACAATGCCGGTCATGCGTTTGGCCGTAAGGGGAATGTACCTGAGCAAAACACCGGCATGAATGGTGAAATAATCAACGCCTTGTTCAGCTTGTTCAATCAGGGTATCGCGGTATATTTCCCAGGTCAGGTCTTCGGCTTTGCCGTTTACTTTTTCGAGCGCTTGATAGATCGGAACTGTTCCGACCGGTACGGGGCAATTGCGAATGATCCATTCGCGGGTTTCGTGTATGTTTTTTCCGGTGCTCAGGTCCATCAGTGTATCACCGCCCCAGCGGCAGCTCCATACGGCTTTCTCCACTTCTTCGTCGATGGAGGAAGAGACGACCGAGTTGCCGATATTGGTATTGATCTTCACCAGGAAATTACGGCCGATGATCATCGGTTCACTTTCGGGGTGATTGATGTTTGCCGGAATAATGGCTCTTCCTGCCGCCACTTCATCCCGGACAAATTCCGGGGTGATGGATTTGACGGGGGTACGCGCCCCGAAACTTTCGCCCGGATGCTGACTTTTCAGGGCCAGGCTGGCTCTGAGCTCTTCGATGCGCTGGTTCTCACGGATGGCAATGTATTCCATCTCGGCGGTGATGATGCCTTTGCGGGCATAATGAAGCTGGGAAACATTCTGCCCTTCGGCAGCTTTGAGTGGCATTTTCAAATGTTCAAAACGCAGGTTATCCAGACTTTTATCCGAAAGTCTTTTTGCGCAGTAGATGGAAGAAAAAGCATCGAGACGCTGTACATCTCCGCGATTGAAGATCCATTGTTCGCGCAAACGGGGTAATCCTTTCTTGAGATCGATGTGTATATCCGGATCGGTATAAGGGCCGCTTGTGTCATACACAGTAACGGGCGCATTGGTTTCGGTACGGGTCTTTCCCTGCGAATGAATGGTGGTGTCTTCCAGAACAATTTCGCGCATGGCCACTTCAATGTCGAAGAGTTTTCCTTTGACATATATTTTCTTGGAGCCTGTCAATGGTTTGCGGGTGATTCCGGTGACATCCGTTTCAGGATTTGATTCTTTTTTTGATTTCATGGATTTTGAGGCTAACGATTTTGAATGAATGAATAGAGGTGACTCATTGGGTTGGGAACCGGAATGGTATCAGCCGCCCTGTGTGGCATGGATAATGGTGACTGAATCATTGTCTTGCAGGACGCTTGTTTTCCAGTCATTTCTCGGAATGATGGAATGATTGATGGCTACGGCAATGCCTCTTTTTTCTCCCAGATGAATTTCGGCAAGAAGTTCAAGCAGGGTAGAGGATGACTTTACCGTATGGCTCTCGTTATTGATGATCAGGTTCATGGGCTTGGGGTCCAAAACAATTAAACAATTAAGATTGAAGAAAAGAGGGGGAGATTTTAAAACCCGGAAGCAGGATGCCTTGTATCAGGACTTCTTACTTTTCCCTTTCGCAGGCATTATCCTGTTCAGGTTCCGAGGGTATTATCTCAGCCAGTGATATGCTCCGGCACCCCTAAAGTTGCATTTTTTTAATGCTTACAAGTATACTCAATATTTGGCCGGAAAAATTCCGGAAAGAGACATATAATTTTCAACACATGCACTTTGGAGCTTCGTTCCTTGGTTCAATCAGCGATTTGAAGCAGGGGATTTGTCGTAATGTGCTCTTTTTCTGCATATTGAATCAACCTGGCTGAGTTGGATATACTCTTCACCGGCCATATGTACCCTGGACCGTTGCAGGCACTCTTTCGATCGGTGTATACATTATCTCGGTCATTGCATGTACTCCAACGATCGTTGTACATAGTTTGTCGATCGTGGCATTTACTCCTGCGATCGTTGTACATAGTTTGTCGATCGTAGCATGTACTCCTGCGATCGTTGTACATAGTTTGTCGATCGTAGCATGTACTCCAACGATCGTTGTACATGTTTTCCAGATCCTGGTATACACTCCTGCGATCCAAATACGTGTTTGCTTTGTGTTCCACCTTTTGTTCAAAAAAAGAACGTGCTTGTATTAAAGCTTTTAGACTCTGAATGAATCAATTGAGTGTAATATTGAGTTAAAACCAGGTTATTGACTCTTGTTTTGATTCTATTTAACCTGTATTTTCATGAACATCTAAACCTTCCATCCGGGAAAGAGTCCAAAAACAAATTGTTCCGCCATGCAGAGCCCTTCCGAAGAGAAAAAAAGACAACATCTGTTTTCACGTGCGGCTTTTGGCATTTCCATGAACGAACTGCAAAATAGGAGAGGGCAGAATCTTTCCTCTCTGGTGGATGAACTTTTCAAGGAATCTGCTGGTTTTACCGAGCTGGCTGTTGTAGCTGTTGACAAGATGGAAGCCATGAGTCAGAAAGACCGCAAAGCGCTTTCGGCAGAAGAGCGCAAGAAACTGAGGGAAGAAAGAAAGCGTTCGATGTTTGATCTGAATCTGGCCTGGGTCGAAAAGCTCTGGACAGATCCGGCACGTTTGCGCGAACGCATGACCTTTTTCTGGCACGGACATTTTGCCTGTCGCCTGGAAGCTCCCTGGGCCATGCAGGATCTCAATAACATCCACAGAAAATACGCTCTGGGCAATTTCAGGGACATGCTTCTGGCTGTATCCAAAAGCCCGGCGATGCTTCAGTTTCTAAATAACCAGCAGAACCGGAAAATGCATCCCAACGAAAACTTTGCAAGGGAAGTGATGGAGCTGTTTACAATCGGAAGGGGCAATTACACCGAATACGACATCAAGGAGGCGGCACGGGCATTTACCGGCTGGGGCTATGAACGTGAAACCGGAGCTTTTGTTTTTCGCGAAAAAACACACGATGAAGGGGAAAAGACCTTTTTGGGGAAAACCGGAAATTTCAAAGGCGAAGACATCATCGATATGCTTCTTGAAAAAAAAGAAACTGCACACTTCCTTTGCCGAAAGATCTATAAATTTTTTGTAAATGACCAGGCCGATGAAAAGATCGTCAATGCCTTGGCTGATTCCTTTTATGCAAGTCAATATGACATTGCGGCTTTGATGAAAAAAATATTCAATGCCGATTGGTTCTTCCATCCGGGAAACATCGGAGCCCTGATCAAATCTCCCGTCGACCTGCTTGCGGGCCTCAACCGGCTTGTTCCCGTCTCCTATGAAAACAAGGATGGGCTTTTGGTATTCCAGCGCGGACTTGGCCAGGCGCTTTTTTATCCGCCCAATGTCAGCGGCTGGGCAGGAGGGAAGAACTGGATCGACAGCTCTTCGCTCATGTTCAGGCTGAAAGCTCCCTCGATGCTGCTGAACAATGGCCATATAGATATACAACCCAAAGATGACCTGCTCGATGGAAAACCGGCGATGATGCAAAAGGATTTAGCCAATGGACAGAGCCCCGCAACGATGCCGGTGGCAGGGCAGGGGGATCAGGCAAAAAGAAAGAACAAATTTCATGCATTGCCCGATTGGAACAGTCTGCTGTCTTCGATCCCTGAAAATTGTACAAAAGAGGAACTCATCAGCAGGATTCTTGTTCCGGAAGCATCGGTGGCCTTGCTCAAAAACCTGCAAGCGATGAATGCCTCCAACCACAAGGAACTGGTCATGGAGTTGTTATCCTCTCCGGAATATCAGATGGGGTAGGGTGATTGGGAGAGGCCGCTTCGTTACAGCAAGTTTGCAATTGGCAAGGAAAAAAATTGGCAATGTGCAATTGATAATTGCGAGGAAAAAAATGAGCAGCAGTTGGCAGTCGCATGTTTATTTATTTATTGCTAATTGCCTGCTGCAAATTGCAAACTCATACAAATCAATTTACCATGAACAGACGTAACTTCATAAGGACCACCTCTCTGGCATCAGGAGCTCTTTTTATCCCTTCTTTCCTGAAAGCTTTTGAGTTGAAAACCGGGGCTGTGGCGGGCAACCGAACGCTTGTGGTTATTCAGCTTTCGGGGGGCAATGACGGACTGAACACCATTGTGCCTTTTGAAAACGACCTCTATTATTCTAAACGAAAGTCGCTTGCTCTTCCAAAGAATGAAATCATCCGGTTAAATGACCAGCTGGGCATGAACCCTGTCATGCAAGCACTGAAGGAAATGTATGACCAGGGATGGATGTCGGTACTCAACAATGTGGGGTATCCCAATCCCGACCGTTCGCATTTTCGTTCCATGGATATCTGGCAAAGCGCCAGTGAGGCCAATGAATATCTTTCAACCGGCTGGATAGGCCGCTATCTGGATTCCAGCTGTTCGGGCTGTGAGAAACCGTACAACGCCATTGAAGTGGATGATACCCTTTCACTGGCCATGAAAGGAAATACAAAAAAAGGAATCGCGGTGAGGGATATCGATAAACTGTTCAACACAACACGGGAACCTTTCTTTAAAGGCGTGGCCAATGCAAGCAAGCCCGAGATGCTGGATGAACATAACCTGGGTTACCTGTATAAAACGATGATCGAAACTTATTCCAGTGCAGAGTACATCGATTCCACCTCAAAAACATTTCAGGTAAAGGCCGAGTACCCCGATTCCGCTTTTGCCAAACAGCTCAGAATGATTTCACGCTTTATCCAGTCGGGCCTCAGCACAAAAGTCTATTATGTTTCGCTTACCGGATTCGATACACATGTCGGGCAAAAAGGAACACAGAACCGGCTTTTGAAAGAATACGCCGAAGGAATAAGTGCATTCCTGAAGGACTTAAAGAGCGGAGGCAAACTGGATGACACACTGGTAATGACTTTTTCTGAATTCGGAAGAAGGGTGGAACAGAATGCGAGCGATGGCACCGATCACGGTACGGCCAACAATTTGTTTTTGTATGGAGGCAGACTGAACAAAAAAGGGATTTACAATGAGGGGCCCGATCTGAGCGACCTGGATGAAGGGGATCTGAAATACAAAATCGATTTCCGGAGTGTCTACGCCACCATTATGAACAAATGGCTGCAGGTGGATGATACCTCCATACTGAACCAGCACTTTGCCCAGATGGATATTATTTGAGATCCTTCTGAAGCTTTTCTATAACTCCTGTCTTTGTGCGTTCCGGAGATTTGATGCTGTCTTTGGGTTGGGTATATGTTGAATCTCCTGTCATCTTCTGTTCCGAATTGTTCGGCTTGCCGTTTGGATCCGGAATTCGTTCTCCATCCACCGAGCTCCGGCATCCGATGAGGGTCATACAGGCTCCAATCAGGAAAAGGCACGAGTTTCTAAAAAGATTGGTATTTCGCCCGGATTGAATAAAATCATGCAGTTGAATCAATTGACGGTGTACAAAAGGCTGAGCGTTTATGGTTTGTGACACCTTGAAATGCCCGCATGTTTTCTGATGCGCATTCAACAAAAAATACGTTTCGATTTCTTTATCGGTCATGGAGGTGAAATCCACAACAGTCTTCTTGCAGGAAGCACAATACCTGCCCCGGGCATCCGGTACCATACTGTTCCAGTCTTCGTGACAGGGTTTAGGGATGTTTACTCCGGCTTTTTTCATGGCGACAAGTTTGGTACTCTTTCGGTGTTTTTCTCTTTGCCCTTCGCGTCTTCGTTTTGAAAATGATTTACATTAAGCCTTCTCCATATAAGGTGCAAGCAGATCGGCATGAATTTCTACCTGTTTAGCCATCATTTCTTTTTCAAAAGGCATTAATTTGCGGATGATCAGAATAGCCAGCACGGCTGAGAAAATATCCAGCGGAACCGTAAAAAAGCTGGATTCGGTTGCATTTAGCATATCCGTATTTCCATGAGCACCTGTAAAGAGCCTGCTCGCAAAGCCATCCAGAATCCGGTCCGCCAGGTAAATTCCCCACCACCAACCCACAATTCCCACGGGCGAGGAGGCAGCGAAACCGGAATTGTTTTTTTTAACAAGCGCTACGGTATTGACACAGATCTCCTTCATGATGGTTTAGGGCCGTGCCAGATTGATGAATGGAACAAACCAGGCGCCGGCTCCCCATCCTTCCGAAAATTCGAGATGCGGCACGCCTATTTTGTGTAAATTGTTGTAAGCTCTTCTGAACCACATGATGAAAACAATGATGGAAGCCAGGCGGATAATCAAAACCAGAATGGCCACCAGTTGCACGCGCAGATTGTTTGCCTGAGCCTCGGCTTCGGAAAATACCCCGCCATTGGTGGTTAACAATTGATACTGAAGAAACTGGGACGTCAAATGCAGAACATCCAGAAAGATAACGCCCAGCATAATGTAATAGATGGCTTTTGAACGTCCTGTATTGTCGGAAACAGTGTCCGTTTGCTCACGGGAGTCAAGGATATTGTCCATAGCGGTTGGTTTAGTTATTTGGGAGTTGGCTTCGGCTTTGGCAGTTGACAATTTGCAGTTGGCAGTTAGCAATTCGCAATCGGCAGTTGGCAATTGGCAAGGAAAAAATTAGCAAGGCAAATATCTATTTCTTTCTTTATTGTCAACTGCAAATTGCACACTTTATCTAATTGCCAACTGCAAATTGCACATTTTTTCTGTTATTTCACAAACTTCAATTCGACAGCGCTTTTATTGCCAACAGCATCCAGTGCTTCGGCTTCAAGGAGATGTTCACCTCCGGTAATTCCTGCATCATTGAGATCGATGGAAAGTTGATTTGATTTGGGCTCATACTCCATCAGCACCCATTTCCCGTCGATGCTGGCGCGGTACGATTTTACTCCGCTCAGGTTATCGCTTACTGATAAGCGGATGTTTTTTCCCTTTGCCAGTTTGGCCGGTACCCTGTTTCCGCTTTTATCCGGCACGGGATAGGAGATGCTCAGGCTTGGAGGTGTTTTGTCATAACAAACGCTGTATGTTCCGAACTCTTTTGTTTTTGCTGTGATCCATCCGTCTTTCCAGATGCCTCCGAACGAAGTCGTTTTTCCGTTTTTCTCGAATTTTACAAGGATCACTTTGGAGATATCGGAGGCAGGTATTTCTTTGGTATGAATGCTTATTGTGATGTTGTCGTTCAAAGGAACAGATTCATCCAGAATGTGTTGTTTGGGTGCCAGATACCCATTCGGAGTCGTTTTATCTTCCGAGTAAGAAAAAGAATAGTCATCATAAGCCGCATTGGCCGGGATTTCGATCCTGCATCCGGTTCCTTCGTGGTTGAAAGTGCGAAGACAGGATTGTTTTGATGAGTCTGTTGCGTACAGGGCCACTGACTGTCTGGCCAGGATTTTGAGAAAAGCCTGTGAGGTATTGCCATTCACGTCTTTTACAACAAATTTGAAATAATGCTGCGCCGAGTCCCCGCCGAGATGAACAATCCCGGCATCCACAACACCTTTGTATATGCTGCAGCGGTTGTTTTTCAACAGAAAGCAACGTTGAATGGTTTCCGAGCTTCTTTTCTTTTCGGCATAATCGATGTGGGCATTGACATAACGTGTTTCATCAAAACTGAATTTTTCCATTTGGAATGAATAGATCAGCGCGCCGTCTTTATAAAGCTCCACGGAATAAACCTGTTCGATACCCGATCCCTTGTTGGGCCGGTCTGACGTTTCGATACCAAAGCCGATTTGTCCCCCTGCGCTGAGATTCATTTTATTTACCGGAAGATAATCGCGGTTTCCATCCTGAAGGCCAGAGGAGGCCAGGGGAATTTTCAACGATTTGTTTTTTCCGTTGATGCGCGCATTTGCATCCATCGGGAAGAGAACCACTTGTTTGATCAGGGGACGGATACTGTCGGCAACCGGTAAGCCAAAAAGCAAGGGGTTAATCGGAAATTCGGTTTTGGCATCCCTGATTTCGAAATGAACATGTGGGCCGCCCGAATTTCCTGTGTTTCCTGAAAAAGCAAAAATCTCTCCCTGTTTGAGAGTGAATTCATTTTCTTTCGGGAAGAGTTCCACCTCGTAGGTTTCGGATTTGTACTGGGCCTGTTTTACGTATTTGGCCAGTTCGCCGTTGAAACGACTCAGATGGCCATAAACGGTGACAAAACCATTGGGATGAGTGATGTAAACAACTTTGCCGTATCCGCTTGTTGACACTTTGACCCTTGAAACATAGCCATCAGCCGAGGCGTGTACGGCAAAACCCTCCTGTCCGGTTCTCAAATCAAGTCCCGCATGAAAATGATTCGGCCTTATTTCGCCAAAATTGCCTGCCAGATTCAGCGGAATTTCCAAAGGAGAATGAAAATAGCCTTTGGGGTAGTCCTGCGCATTTGAGTGAAAATTCAGAAGTAAAAGAAAGAAAACAAGCAGCTTTTTCAATTTTTTTAGAGAATCAAAGATAAACAGACACCAAAAGTACCTCGATCGGGGGATATCTGCAGTATTTCTTTTTGATTAATTATACACTGATGGAGGAGAAAGACAAACTTTTCGGTTGAAGTCTGTCCGAAGAGTTTGAAAAATCGTGTTGAATCGCTCTCTTTCTATGCTTCAGGTTTGAAGGAGCATTAAAATCATTTAGGTTGTGCTTTTCGAGTTTTTTTAACACATTTGGATAAAGTGTGTACCTGGAAATTAATGTTTTGATCTATGCATAAATATTCCATGTGGGTATATATTCTCAGCATTGTATTAATGGTGGCCCTTATAGTGGGTGTCGATTTCCTTGTCTTCAGACACCATTTCTGGGCGAGACTGCTTGTTAACATAGGAATTGTCTTGATCTTCGCGGCAATTTACCTGCGGTTCCTGAAGTAGGTCTGAAGGATTGCTATTCGTATATTCTCCAGTCTTTTGACCATTGCTGTTTATCAAGTCAACTCCATATTGTTGACTGTTACCAGATTAACGTATTCAACTGCTCCGGAAACCGCACCGCTATCTCAGCAATCCCTTCCTTTTGCGATGTGATAAAAAAGAGCAGAAAAATGGCTCCTTATAGTATTCAAATTTGGTTTGTTGCTCGCGTGAAGGATTGAGGCCTCTTTGTTTGAGCTCCTTTGCAGATTGGGATGCTCACTGAAGTGAATTGCCAAAACCTAACGAAATACAATTAGATTCAAGCTGCAAAGAGCGAGTGCCGAAAGCCTGACCCCGATTTTTCATCGGGGGCACGCCCAAATCCCTAAAGTAGACTCGTATAGAACGAGTCACTTCAGGGCGGGCCCAAATCCATTGCCATTTCACCTGATTATTTTCTATTAAAAAGTATTAAGCTTTTGATTGTTAAAATCTTTTCCAAACAGGCTTCAAAGATGAGCTCAGGGGTTCTATTTTTGCTTGGTAAAATAACAATAACAGCCATAAAATGAACGAATTACACGAAATAGTCGCCAACTTAGAAAGCAAAGCCCAAAAATTAATACATTTGCATACAAAGGCCATAGAAGACAACGAAAAACTCAAGCTTGCAAATACCGAACTGGAGAAGAAAATACAACAGAAAGAAGTGGAATTCAAAGAACTGGAAGAAAAGCAACAGGCCTTGAAACTCGCAAAGTCCCTATTGGAGAATAACGAAACTGAAAAAACGACAGACATTAAGTTAAAAATAAATGAGCTTGTGCGGGAAATCGACAAAAGCATAGCTCTCCTAAACAGATGATGCAAGCCTTTATTTCTCTGGAAATAAAGGCGAATACCGAATAAATGAGCGAAAACAGCATTCAAGTCAATATCGGAGGCCGCATTTACACACCCAATGTGAAAACAGAGGATGTGGAAAATGTGGTAAAGGCTGCCGGGCTTATCAACGAGCGCATGGTTATTTTTGAAAAGACCTACGCTGTAAAAGATAAACAGGATTTGGTGGCTATGTGTTGTCTTCAGTTCGCGACTCAATACCTTGAAGCAGAAAAACACCGCAGTTTGGAAAGCGATGAAGTTTCAGGGAAAATTATTTCGCTTGAAAAGTTTATTTCGGCCCATCTGGATAAGGAAGTATAGCTTCATATATGTTTTTGTCCGCCTTTGCAGACAGATCCTATAGATATTCCCGTACGATTCAATTCTTGCTCCATCTGCATGGGGAGACAGAATGAATCCTGCGGGTTTTTTTGTAAATGATCCTTGGAAAACTGAAAAAACAGTGGAAAAGGAGGTTAATAGATTGAATTTTTAAACTTTTTCTAAAACGACACACAAATTATGGATATGACAACGATTCTCATCATTGCTGCAATGGCGGTAGTAGGTGTCGGCATCGGGGTTTTAATCACCACAACCGTACTCAGAGCTGCTGTTGAAAAGAAGGCGATTTTTAAACTCCAGGAAGCCGAAGTGAAAGCCGAAGCAATGAAAAATGAAAAAATGCTTCAGGCAAAAGAAAAATTTCTGCAACTCAAAACAGATCACGAAAAAACCATCAATGAAAAGAACCTGGCCATGGTTACGGCCGAAAACAGGATCAAACAAAAAGAGCAAAGCCTTTCCCAAAAACAGGAACAGGTTCAGCGCAAAGATGCCGAACTGGAAGTGGTCAGACTGAACCTGACCAATCAGCTTGAAATCATTGACCGGAAAAAAGAAGAACTGGAAAAATCGCACCGCAAACAAGTCGATCAGCTGGAAAAAATTTCAGGTCTTTCTGCCGAGGATGCAAAAGCCCAGTTGGTTGAATCGTTGAAAGCCGAAGCCAAAACAGAAGCCATGGTTCTGATCAAGGATGTGGTGGATGAAGCCAAACTCACGGCAAGCAAGGAAGCCAAACGTGTTGTGATCCAAACCATACAAAGGGTTGCTACCGAACATGCCATTGAAAATTCAGTATCTGTTTTTCATATCGAAAGTGATGAGATGAAGGGCCGTATCATCGGCCGGGAAGGACGAAACATCCGGGCCATAGAAGCGGCCACAGGAATTGAAATCATTGTGGACGATACCCCGGAAGCCATCATCCTTTCGGGTTTCGATCCGGTCAGAAGAGAAATTGCCCGTCTGGCCCTTCACCAATTGGTGACCGATGGACGTATTCACCCCGCCCGTATCGAAGAAGTGGTTGAAAAAGTGAAGAAACAGCTTGAAGAAGAAATCATTGAAACAGGTAAACGAACCTGTATCGATCTGGGTATCCATGGTCTTCACCCCGAACTGATTCGGATGGTGGGACGGATGAAATACCGTTCTTCCTATGGTCAGAATCTTTTGCAGCACAGCCGTGAAGTTGCCAATCTGTGTGCCATCATGGCCACTGAACTGGGACTGAATGTGAAAATGGCCAAACGTGCCGGACTTTTGCATGATATTGGAAAAGTGCCTGACAACGAACCGGAATTGCCCCACGCCATCCTGGGTATGAAACTGGCCGAGCAATACAAAGAGAAACCCGAAGTCTGCAACGCCATCGGTGCCCACCACGACGAAGTGGAAATGAATACACTCATCGCTCCGATCATCCAGGTTTGCGACGCCATTTCCGGTGCCAGACCGGGCGCCCGACGTGAAATTGCCGAACAGTATATCAAACGTTTGAAAGATCTTGAAAATCTGGCCCTGTCTTATCCGGGTGTCGAGAAAACCTATGCGATCCAGGCAGGAAGAGAACTGCGTGTGATTGTGGGCAGCGAAAAATGCAGCGATAAAGATGCCGAAAAACTGTCTTTTGACATTGCGCAGAAAATACAAACCGAAATGACTTATCCCGGACAAGTGAAAGTAACCGTGATCAGGGAAACGCGTTCGGTGAATTTTGCGAAGTAACAAATTTACCACACGGATTTTTGTATCTGCGTGCACCTCACCCCCGGCCCCTTTCAATGAAAAATGGAGAGGGGAGCAAAGGGTAAAAAAAGATAGCTTCTCCCTCTCTGTTTTTCATGGAGAGGCGGACTGAGGGGGTGAGGTGCTCCATGCCTCCGCTGTTAAATTGTTGTTTTTAGGAAAAATACTTCTTATTGATATTTAATAAAAAAAAACAACTGAAGCAACGCGTCGTCATAACCCCTCAAGCCAATGCAGGAAGCTATTGGAAAGACCTCTGGAACTACCGGGGGCTTTTCTATTTTCTTGCCTGGAGAGATATCTTGGTTCGCTATAAGCAAACCGTCATTGGGGTACTCTGGAGCGTGCTTAAGCCCTTGCTGACCATTCTCATTTTTGCATTCATCGGTTCATTTCTCAAAATCGACAGTCACGGAGTTCCAAGGCTGCTTCTGGTGACTGCGGCAATTTTGCCCTGGACATTCTTTTCCAGTGCCTTCAGTGAGGCAAGCGGATCGCTGGTTGCCAATGCGAATCTGATTTCCAAAGTGTATTTTCCAAAACTGATTGTGCCTGTAAGTGCCGTTATCGTTTGCCTGATAGACTTCTTTATCTCCTTCGCCATCCTTCTTTGTTTAATGCTTTATTATTATCTCCACAATGAATATATCCCCTCTGCGAGTCTGTTTGCAATCCCCCTGTTTTTAGTACTTGCATTGATTACAGCCACTGGCACGGGTTTATTGATTGCTGCTTTAAATGTGAAATACCGCGACTTTAGAATTATCATCCCGTTTATTGTTCAATTCGGTTTGTATGTTTCTCCTGTTGCATTCAGCAGTGCCGATATTTATGCCAGCCCGAAAATACCTGAATTTGCAAAATGGATCTATTCGCTCAACCCGATGGTTGGCGTGATCGATGGCTTTCGCTGGTGTGTTCTAGGAAATGCAATGAAGATTGAGTGGACCGGATTTTGGATTTCAGTGGCCATCAGTTTCTTCTTTTTGATCCTGGGAGCCGTTTATTTCAGAAAAATGGAAAAACATTTTGCCGATGTCATTTAAATATCAATCATTCATATTTTTAGTTTGTTTTTTTGCCAACTGCCCATTGCACACTGCCAACTGAAAATTTTAGCTTGTTTTTTGCCAACTGTCCATTGCACACTGCCAACTGAAAAATTAACGAGAAGCCAGATATAGAAACGTGAATCCCGCAATCCAGATAGAAAATCTTTCCAAGAGTTATGTTCTGCGCCACCAGCAGGGCTCCACTTACGTGGCCTTGCGCGATGTGATTGCCGCCAGGGGAAAAGCGCTTTTGGGCAAAGGAACGGATACATCGGGCCGGAAAGAAACCTTTTGGGCACTGGATGATCTGAGTTTTAATATCAATCAGGGAGACCGGGTTGGAATCATTGGCAGAAACGGTGCCGGAAAATCAACATTGCTCAAAGTGCTTAGCCGGATTGTAACACCCACCAAGGGGAAGGTTACAGTTGAAGGGCGCGTGGCCAGCCTGCTTGAAGTGGGAACGGGTTTTCATCCCGAACTGACCGGCAGGGAAAATATCTTTCTCAATGGGTCCATCCTGGGGATGAACCGCGCCGAGATCAAACAAAAATTTGATGAAATTGTGGCCTTCGCTGAAGTCGAACGCTTTCTTGATACCCCTGTAAAACGATATTCTTCGGGAATGTATGTCAGGCTTGCTTTTGCTGTGGCTGCACATCTGGAGCCCGAAATACTCATTGTGGACGAAGTCCTTGCCGTGGGCGATGCTTCTTTTCAGAAAAAATGCCTGGGTAAAATGAAGGATGTGGCGGGGCAGGGAAGGACCATCATTTTTGTGAGCCACAACATGGAAGCTGTTCAGAAACTATGCACCACCGGCGTCTTGCTTGAAAGAGGCAAACTGCTGTTCCAGGGGTCCATCGATCAGGTTACCCGCAAATACATGGAAAGCGGAGATGCAGGGCAAAGTGTCTATGAGGTTGCTTTGCCGGCGGATGCGGCCGATTCAAACGGATATATTTCGCGGATACAGGTGGAGAATGAACAGGGCCAAAGTGTGGCCGAGATTCCTACCGGTGCCAACTGGCAGGTGAGGGTGTTTTTTAAGCTGAACCGCGCCACACCGCATTTCATCGCCGCACTGGGTATTGTTACCATGCTGGATATGCCTTTGCGCACATCCTGGAGTCAGGCGGCCGATCTGGCTGCCGGGGAGTATTCCGTTTTGTTTAAGAACGACGATCTGATGCTTGTCAACGGCCAGTATAAACTGGTTATTGGTCTTTCTACCGAACGCAGAGTCATACAATATATCGACAATCTGGTAACACTTTCCATTTCCGAAATCAGTGCCGTGGCCGGAGAAGAGCGGATACTGAACTCCGAAAGCGGATTGATCCTGAATCCGATGAATATTACAATCACGCAATTGAACTAGAACATCATGTTTTTTCAGGAACGAATCAGGGGTATACGTGCAGATGATCAGGTGCTTGAAATAGGACCCGGTTCTGATCCCCATCCGCGCTCGGACGTTTTACTGGAACTTCAGTATGATAAAGAGGAGGACCGAAAAGCGCAGTTCGGACACGGCACGGGATTGCAGACGGAAAAAAAGATTGTCTATTACGACGGCCGTGTTTTCCCTTTTGAGGACAAAAGTTTTGATTATGTGATCTGTTCGCATGTGTTGGAACATGTGGACGATGTGGAAGGGTTTCTGAAAGAAATATTCAGGGTGGCTTCGAAAGGGTATTTTGAGTATCCGCTTGCCTATTATGAATACCTCTATAATTTTGATGTGCATCTGAACCTCCTGAAATTCGAACAGGGAATGCTGTATTGCATGAAGAAATCGCAAACACATCTGGATGAATTCAAGGGTATCCAGATATTTTATCTGGATGCACTGAGGAAAGGACATTCGGGTCACATTGAAAATCTTCTTCCTTTGATGATGGAGGGGTTTGAATGGGAACAACCATTCAAATTCACCGCCACAAAAAACATGGCGGATATACTGTGGAAAAACTATGAAATCCCTTTGTTTAAACCCGTTTCATCAAACAATTACAGCGCATTTTACCATTTCAAGGCGATGGTCAGGAAATTAATACATCTAAAATAAAACACATGAAGCTTCATCTGGGTTGCGGACAGCGTTATTTCGAGGGGTATGTAAACATTGATTTTCCGCTTACCGAACATACCGTTCAGCAGGATTCTGTTGCCGATGAACTGGCCAATCTGCTTGAACTGAAATACGCGGATGAATCCATCGATGAAGTGAGACTGCATCATGTATTCGAGCATTTTTCCAGACCGGTAACCTGTGCCTTGCTGACCAATTGGTATGGCTGGCTGAAAATGGGCGGAGTGCTTCATATTGAAGTGCCCGACTTCGAACGCACCGCAAAAGCGGCCTTGAGTATTTTCAGCTCGGAAAAGGAAAAATTCGTGGCCATGCGCCATATCTTCGGATCGCAGGAAGCGCATTGGGCCGTGCATTACGAAGGGTATTCGCCTAAATCCCTGTCGCGCCTGATGGAGACTTTCGGATTCGAGGTAACGGAAATCCGCAAGAACGATCATAAAGGCACCTACAATGTGGAAGTGCTGGCCAAAAAGAAAGAACAACACGTGACGCTCAGCGAATTGACAAACAGGGCAGAGGCCTATCAGAAAAACTATCTCGTTGATGAAAGCGTTTCAGAACTGATGATGCTGAATACCTGGATGGATATATACCGTCAGCATCTGACATTACCTCTTTAAGCCCAAACGAAATTGAATCAGGTCAGCGTTATCATTCCCACCTGGAACCGTGCCGGCACCATTCGCAGGGCGGTCGAGAGCGCACTCAACCAGACCGTGCCGGTTTGGGAGGTGCTGGTTTGTGATGACGGATCGACAGACCATACGGCTCAAATCATTCAGGAAATAAACGACCCCCGGGTTCATTTTATCCAGGGAGAGAGGGCCGGTCGTCCGGCTGTTCCACGTAACAAGGGGATATCGGAGGCCAGGGGAGACTGGTTCGCATTTCTCGACAGCGATGACGAATGGCTTCCCTCAAAAAATGAAAAACAATTGAAAGCGGCCTTGGCCCTGAACTGCAAGGCGGCCTGTTCCAATGCTTTCAGGGTAACCCCTGCAGAGGGAAACCAGGGGCCTTACTTTAAGCAAAAGCTTCCTGAAAAGATTCGGTTTGCCCAAGAGCTTCATACCAATTTTGTCATTTGCAGTTCGGCCCTGATACACCGTTCCGTTTTTGAACGGGCCAAAGGGTTTCCGGAAGAACCGGAACTGAAAGCCATTGAAGATTATGCCTTGTGGCTAAGAGTAGCTGCTTTGACAGATTTCGCTTATCTCCACGAACCCTTGCTGAATTATTTGGATGATGCCGGCAACAGTGTTCGCGCAGAGGATAACAATGAATGGCTTCAACGGCAGCATGTTTTATCCGATTTGTATAACTGGTGCAGAGATTCCCAAAAAGAGCTCATGCCAGGATTGAAGAAGGCTTACCGGAAAGCCATGAAAATGAACGGTACCGGATTTTTTAAAAGACTCTTTCCATGAAAATCCTCCACACTGTCGAATCCTATTCTCCGGCGCTTGGAGGCATGCAGGAAGTTGTCCGGCAGATTTCCGAACGTTTGGTGAAGCTGGGTCATGAAGTGACCGTGGCTACCCGAAAACATCCCGAAAGAAAATTTACCGTCCTGAACGGAGTGAAAATAGCAGATTTTGAAATTGAAGGAAACCGTGTGCGGGGAATAAAAGGAGATGAAGAGGGCTACCTGAATTTTCTTCTTTCTTCTGAATTTGATATTGTAACCAATTTTGCGGCTCAGCAATGGGCCACAGACATTGCTTTGCCGATACTTGACAGGATAAAAGGTAAAAAGGTAAACGTGCCAACCGGCTTTTCGGGTTTGTTCGATCCGGCGTATTCTGATTACTTCAGTCAAATGAAGACCTGGATGAAGAGTTACGACATGAATGTTTTTCTTTCGGATGATTACAGGGATATTCATTTTGCCCGCCAGAACGGGATAAGCAAAACCACGCTCATTCCTAACGGCGCTTCAGAAGAGGAGTTTCTTCCAAGGCCATCCATGGACATCCGTCAGAAGCTGGGTATCGGTAAAGATGAATTTTTTATCCTGCATGTCGGATCTTATACCGGCATTAAAGGACACAAGGAAGCGGCCGAAATATTTCTTCGTGCAGGGATCAGCAACAGCACCTTGCTTCTGATCGGCAATCAGAATGAGTATTTCAAAAAAGTGTATGAAAGGAGCCTGAAGTTCGGTTGGCTGCGTTTTCTGAACCGAAAGAAAAAGAAAACACTCATTTCCACTTTTTTAAATCGCGCAGAAACCGTTGCTGCCTACCAATCGGCCGATCTGTTTCTGTTTCCTTCCAACATCGAATGCTCTCCGATTGTACTTTTTGAGGCCATGGCTGCCGGACTTCCCTTTCTGACTAGCAATGTCGGCAATGCAAAGGAGATCATTTCCTGGTCGCACGGTGGAGAGCTGTTGCCTACCGCCATTGCAAATGATGGATACAGCCGGGCGGATATCCGGCCATCGGCAATGCTGCTTGAAAAATTATACAAAGACAAACAAAGAAGAGAGTCACTCGCAGCAAGCGGACAGCAAGCCTGGCGGAGTACATTCAGCTGGGAGATCATTGCCCGGCAATACGAACAGTTATACCTTCAATTGATTCAGAGATGATTGTAACGCGGCTCATGGGCGGACTGGGTAACCAGATGTTTCAATATGCAGCCGGAAAGGCCCTGGCACAGAAACTCAACACCTCCCTGGAGCTGGATTTGTCATTTCTCCACAAAAAAAACGGCATCGAAACCAAACGCGATTTTGCACTGGATGTGTTTCGGTTAAAGCCCGTATTTCTTTCCGAAACCCTGTATCCTGATTTTCTGAAACTCAAAGAAAACAGGATGTTTCGGATTATAAACAGGAAGGCCCCCTTTCTTCTTTCCAGACACTATCTGAGCGAAAAGAGGTTTCCTTTTGATCCTGATTTTTTCAATTCAAAAAACAATACGTTTCTGGATGGTTTCTGGCAGACGGAAAAGTATTTCAAGGACATCTCCGGACTCATTCGCACCGATTTTGAATTCACTCTTCCGCTGGATTCCAGGAATGCTGCATTGTCCGCTGAAATCAGCTCTTCCGATTCCGCCGGAATACATGTAAGACGCGGCGATTATGTAAACGATAAAGTGACAAACGCATACCATGGCGTATGTGGAATTGAGTATTACCGCAGGGGTGTTGAAGAACTCAGCAGGATATACCCGGATCTTCGCTGGTATGTGTTTTCGGATGACGCAAAATGGGTGAGAGAGAATCTGAGTTTCATTCCGGGCATGAGCGTAATCGATCACAACACCGGATCATCCAGTTATAAAGACATGCAACTCATGAGCCAGTGCCGACACCAGATCATTGCAAACAGCAGTTTCAGCTGGTGGGCCGCCTGGCTGAATAAAAACAAAGACAAAACGGTGATTGCTCCCGAGAAATGGTTTTTAAAATCCGGCATCGATACCTCTGATATTTACCCGTAAGAATGGATTAAATTGTGATTCATGGAAGAGCATAAACCTCTTATTACAGTTCTGTTTCCGGTTTACAACGCCGGAGTTTATCTCCGTGAAGCCATGGAAAGCATCCTGAATCAAACTTTCCGGGATTTTGAATTGATGTGCATCAACGATGGCTCGAAAGACAAATCGGTAGAAATCATTCAATCCTTCTCCGACCCCCGGATCCGGTTGATTAACAATGAACACAATATCGGCCTGATTGCCACATTGAATAAAGGGGTGTCTCTGGCCAGGGGTAAATACATTGCCCGTATGGATCAGGACGATATCGCTTATCCGAATCGACTGTCAATCCAGCTTGCCTTGCTTGAGAAACACCCCGAAGCAGCATTGGTTTGCTCGCCGGTTGAACTGATGAACGCAGATGGCCAGCCCGGCGGCACATGGGCAGCGGATGCCCGGAACAGAACTCCTGAACAGATATACAATACACTGACAAAAGCCAATTGTGTGGCCCATCCGACGGTTCTTGCCAGAAAAGAAGTGTTTGAAAAAATTCCTTATTCACCCAGACAGGTTGGGGCCGAAGACTGGGATCTCTGGATGCGGATTGTATCTGCCGGATGGAAGATTTATAAAACGGAAGAAACCCTGTTGCGCTATCGCATTCATGCCACTTCGGTCACTGCCCTGCACCGCAAGCAGATGAGCGATGACCGCAAGGTGATTGGCGTGAAAAAAAGGTTCCTGAGTGGCCAGATTGGGAAACTGCATATGGGCATTTTCGAATGGAAAGTTTTTTATTCGCTGCTAAGAAGCATTGCCCGGGATTACCGGATAAACCGAATTCCAGCCTGGATGCATGTGATTAAAAGACTTTTAAAAGATTCTCCCTTCCGGGCAGCGGCCCAATACCGGCATTTGAAACGGGAAATCAGGCTTTCCGAAAATCATTCGGGTGTCTTTCTGTTCTTTCCTTATCTGCACATGGGCGGGGCCGAGAAGGTCCATGCGGCCATTACAGCCTCTTTAAAGGACCAGCAGCCCTGGGTATTTATCAGTGGCTTTTCGACAAGTGCGGTATTTGCATCTTCCTTTGAGAACAATGGGAAGCTCTTCGATATTCCGCATGCGGCCAATCATCCGTTTTATGCAAAACGAACCCGAAGTCTTATTGCTGACTTTATCGTGAAACAGCAAAAGCCGCAAATGCTGGGATGCGCTAATTTTCTTTTTTATGATTTGGCAGAACGGATGCCCGTCACCGTAAAGTGTTATGACCTGAAACACGAATTTCGCCTTGATCTGGATGTGGCCATCGAAAAAAAACTGTTACCCTGTTATCTGAGGATGGATAAACGGGTGTTTATCAGCCACCGGGCTATGGGTGAAATGAAGAAATTTTATGAGATCAACAACGTAGGCAAGGATTATTTTTCGCGTATCCGTCACATACTCAATTACGTTTTTGTGCCTGATCAGATGCCCCAAAAAGAAAAAGAGGGCCCCCTTCTTGTTTTGTATGCCGGGCGCGGTACCCACGAGAAGCGCGCCCATATTGTTTGCCGGATAGCCGCGCTGGCCAAACAGAAAAATCTGCCTCTTCAGTTTGTCATTGCCGGTGACGTAACAGAAGCCGTCAGATTAAATGAATATCCCTCTGTTCGCTTTCTTGGAGAAATCCGTGATGAAGAAAAAATGCGGAAGATCTATTCCGAAGCGCATGTCGTTCTGATTACCTCCAGCCGCGAGGGGTTTCCAATGGCAATTATGGAAGGAATGGCTCAGGGAGCGGTACCGGTGTCAACTCCTGTCGGAGATGTTCCCCTGCATATGAACAAGGAAGAAAACGGGTTTGTCACCTCTTCCATTCTTGAGGAGGAAGTGGTTTCGGAAATGCTTCAACGCCTTGTAACCCTTGAGAAAAACAGAGCCCTGCTTCAAAAAACAGCTGAGCATGCCTATGTATATGCTTCGGAAAATTTCAGGGAAGATAAATTTGTGAAAGCCTGGAGGACGCTTTTTGAACTGAAGATTGACTGACTCGAAGAAATGCTCCGAACCCCATAGCCATACGCTAACTTACACCCCGATTGATTTTTTTGCAATCATTTCCCTGAGACCTTCTGACCAGGCGTTCCAGTTACGTCCCTGTTCAAAGAGGTTTCTGCTTGATATTCGCAATTGGTCGTACCTGGCCGGATCGTTCCATATCTCTGCAATCAGGTGTGCATATTCTTTTCCGCCGGCGTTGAGCGGAAGCAGATAACCGCTCTGGCCTTGCCCGATGGAAGACGAAACCCCGCCCGAATTTCCTGCTATACTGGGCAGGCCATACGCTGCCGCTTCGCAGAAACAAATCCCATAACATTCGGTTCGTGTTGGAAGCAGAAAGAAACTGGATTCCAGATAAAGCTGTTCAAGCTGCCTGAATTCGGCAGGATTGTTTTTGCTGAGAAAAGGAACCAGCGTCAGTTTGGGATGATTTATTTCAGGGGGAACCGTGCAACCGACAACGGTGAGTTGCGCATCTATTCCCAGATTCAAAAGTTCAATCAGTGTATCCAGCGCCACCGGGCCGCCTTTGTGATTCCAGTCCACGCCCAGAAAGAACAATTTGCAGACTTTGTCTTCTCTTGGCCGGATGGCCAGAGTCCTGTCGGGCGCTGTTTCAAAATTGGCTCCGAAAGGCAATACCTTCAGTTTTTCTGGAGGACAATGGAAGTCTTTGAGTGCAGAATCAGCTGCCCATTGCGAGGAGTAGGAGACAAAACTGGCCGTGTTTATGGCCTGCTGTTCGATGAGCAGGCTTTGTTTGCGCGACCAGTCCAGCAGATTGGTCAGCATTTTCCGGTAATTGATCAGGTTGGCATTGGTGGCGTCAGAAAAATAGAAAATCGGGATCGTTGTTTGAAGAAAAGCTATATAGGCAGACCCTCCGGGAGCCACTATGAGGTCGTAATGCGTGTTTCCGAATTTTTTTCGAAAGATTCCGGCATAGGCTTTTGACAGAATTACGGAATGCCGGTAATTAAACCTTTTCCTGAGAACGAGCATGGAAAGTCCATGCAGGATTTTGCAAAGAAACAGGGTTAAAGGAGCTTCCACAGGGCCCAGCAAGTCGACATCACCGACGTTGCGTTCCAGGGCTTTCCAGGCAAAATAATGCACACCCGACCAGGATGTCTTGTCCTTTGGATCGAGTCCCGTGATATAAGCGATCTTGATGCGTTTCAAAGGCTTTTAATGATTTGTTAAAAAGTCGGACAGAGAATGACAACAGATATCCATCAATTGTTCTATAATTGTATATAAATCGCACCTAATCATTCACACCAACACCAAAATTATCATGAAAACAAATCACACCGGAATTTATTTGAAACTTATTGTGGCAGCTATTTTGCTCATTACTTTGGGATTTGGTTCCTGCTCAGGTCCTCATCACGGTTCCGGAAACCACAAGAACCACATGTCAAACAGCATGGGCGGCTAAGCCTTTTTTAACGGATTCATCAAAAAGCTTTTCCCCGACAGGAAAAGCTTTTTTGTTTTAACCCGGTTTATTCTTCAGTAATTTTTGAAAGGTAAACAACTCATCCCTCAGTCTTGCCGCTTCCACAAAATCGAGTTCTTTGGCAGCCGATTCCATGGCTTTTTTCGCCCGGCTGATGGCTTTTTGCAATTCTTCACGGCTCATGTATTGCACCACTGGATCTGCGGCAAGGGTAACGTTTTCATTTTCGATATACGGCCTTGGCTGCGCCCTTCCCGGACTCACTTCAGCGCTTCGCATGATTGATTCCTTGCTTTTGATAATCGATACAGGAGAAATGCCATGCTTGAAATTGTATTCGATTTGTTTGTGTCTTCTCCGGAGTGTTTCGTCAATTGTACGCTGCATGGAGTCCGTCATTTTATCGGCGTACATGATGACCCTGCCATTGACATTTCGCGCGGCACGCCCGACGGTTTGCGTCATGGCGCGGGTAGAACGAAGGAATCCTTCTTTGTCGGCATCCAGAATAGCCACGAGCGAAACTTCGGGCAGATCCAATCCTTCACGAAGCAGGTTGATTCCGATCAGTACATCGAACAGGCCCAAACGCAAATCGCGTAATATTTCCACCCGCTCGAGTGTTTCCACATCGCTGTGGATGTAACGGCACCGCACTCCCAGATTTGTAAAATATTTGTGCAGTTCCTCGGCCATGCGTTTGGTCAGGGTGGTTACCAGGATACGCTCTTCGCGTTCAATAACCTTGTGTATTTCATCCAGCAGATCGTCCACCTGGTTCAGGCTGGGCCTGACTTCTATAATGGGGTCAAGAAGACCGGTCGGGCGGATGACTTGTTCTGCAACAACTCCCTCACTTTGATTCAATTCATAATCAGCAGGGGTTGCACTTACATAAATAACCTGATTGATCATGGACTGAAACTCCTCGAATTTCAAAGGGCGGTTGTCCATGGCTGCCGGCAAACGGAAACCGTATTCAACAAGGTTTATTTTACGTGATCTGTCTCCTCCGTACATGGCATGAACCTGGGGTATGGTGACATGGCTCTCGTCCACGACAAGCAGGAAGTCATCAGGGAAATAATCAAGCAGGCAATAAGGCCGGGTTCCGGGCTGGCGTCGGTCAAAATAACGGGAATAATTTTCTATGCCCGAACAGTAACCCAGTTCGCGCATCATTTCCATGTCGTAAGTGACTCTGTCTTCCAGTCTTTTTGCTTCCAGGCTTTTGCCGCTTTCCTTAAAATATTCCGTTTGGAGAAGAAGGTCATCCTGTATCTGAAAGATAGCCTGTTTCATGGAATCCTGGGAAGTCACGAAGATATTGGCCGGATAAATATTGACGCTGTCAAAGACTTCGATTTTTTTCCCGGTGGAGGCTTCGATGCTCTCGATGTTTTCAATTTCATCACCCCAGAAATAGACCCGGATGGCATAATCGGCGTAAGCCAGATAAATATCCACCGTATCGCCTTTTACCCTGAAATTGCCGCGGTGAAAATCAGCTTCCGTACGGGAGTAAAGACTGCTGACAAGGGAAAACAGGAATTTATTCCTGCTGATCACATCCCCTTTTTTAATGTGAATGACATTGCTTGCGAAATCAGCCGGGTTGCCCATACCGTAAATGCAGGAAACAGAAGATACAACAATGATGTCCCTGCGACCTGATAAAAGGGAAGAAGTCGTACTCAAACGCAATTTCTCGATCTCCTCGTTGATCGACATGTCCTTTTCAATATACGTACCCGATGAAACGATGAAAGCTTCTGGCTGGTAATAATCATAATAGGAAACGAAATATTCGACGGCGTTCTTCGGAAAGAATTGCCTGAATTCGGCATAAAGCTGTGCCGCGAGTGTTTTGTTGTGACTCAGAATCAAGGTGGGCTTCTGAACCTCCTTGATTACATTGGCAATGGTAAAGGTCTTGCCTGAACCTGTAACCCCAAGCAATGTCTGAGCAGGGGTATTGTTGCGAAGCCCTTCTGTCAGTTGCCGGATGGCTTCTGGCTGATCCCCTGTAGGAACAAATTCGGATGTGAGTTCAAAATCCATGTAAAGTAAGCTTACAAATTGATGAAAGCATATCAAAGGTAAGCAAACAGAAGAAATTTCTGATAATCAATTGGAGTCCGTTTCATTCCGGAAGATTGGCTTGCCGCAATGATGAATCGGATCAAAAGGCTGCCCTGAACTTCCGGGACTTTTCCCGGCCGGTATATTTGCCTTTTTCATTGAATTTGTTGGTCCAGGTATGTTTGTCGTCAGACTGTTTCTGAAGATAAACAATCTTTTTTGTGGTCTTGAACATGGTAGAGTGAATGCGCGTAAATTTCAGGTAGTTAATCGTTTTCATGTTCGGGGAAATCCGTTTGTCGGAAGATTCCAAGACCAGTTTCGGAAGATCCGTTTTTTCGATTTCTTCCCGTACCCTCACCAGAATTCCTCTTTCGTCAATCCAGATGCGGCATTCCTTGCCATTGCCCTGAATAAAAGTGGTGGTGTGCAACTGCTTTTTGTCCAGAGTCCAGGTATTTCCTTTGATTCCGGGGTATTCGCTTTCAAAGGTGGCTTTGACCTGAACCGGAAGATTGGGTTTTACAAACGCAGCATTTTGCGCAATGCCCGAATAACTGAGACAAAAAACAAAAGCATAAAGGAGGTTTTTCATAGGAATCTGAAATTTTGCATAAAGGTAAGAAAATTAAAAGCCTGTCAGGAAAGACAACAATGTCTTTGGACCGGGGGAGAATCATTGGAATGTTGTGTTTGGGGATTACAATTTGTTCCAGATTTCCCAGGCTTTCTCGGCCTGCTGCTGAAGCATACTCAGTCCGTTTAAGGTCAGGGCTCCTCTTTTCCTGGCTTCGGCGAGGAAAAGTGTTTCTTCCGGATTGTAAATCAGGTCATACAAAAAATGAGATGCATTCAGGAAAGAATAAGGAATTTCAGGACTGGCATTGACCCCGGGGTACATTCCCACCGGGCTTGTGTTGATGATGACCGGGAAGTGCTTCATCACGTATTCATTGAGTTCTCCGTACTCAAGTAATTTATTGTCCGCGGGCTGAACCTTACCCTGGCGTTCTTTTTGTTTGCTTCTTGTTACAAAGAAACAATCCAGGCCTATTTCTTTGAGAACGAATGCAACCGCTTTCGAAGCGCCGCCTGTTCCCAGTATCAAAGCCCGTTCATGATGCGAGGCAAGGAACGGTTTGATACTCTGTCTGAACCCGAAAACATCTGTATTGTAACCGGTCAGATAAGGGTTTTCTCCGGTTCTGTCTATTCTTATGGTATTGACGGCGCCAACGGCTTTTGCCGTGTCATCCAGCATATCAAGATAAGATATAACCGTTTCCTTATAAGGGATAGTGACATTCAAGCCAAGCAGGTCAGGGGTCGTCCTGATCAGTTCGGGAAGATCTTCAATGCTTTCAAGGGGATACAGATCATACGCTGTATCCGGAATGCCTTCCCGCTCGAATTTGTCACTGAAATATTTTTTTGAGAAGGAATGCGAAAGAGGGAAGCCGATGAGTCCGTATGTATGCACTTGCAGATTGTTTCTGCTCAAAGGTAATCTAAATTCAGGATCGGTGTTCAGAACATGGGTTTGGTGCTGAACAGAGGTTTGCCTTTTTCACCGGTCAGTATGAGTGAAAACTCCCAGGCTCCTTTTCCAGCCGAAAAGGTTTTGAGGTATGAGGTGTTTACATCGTAACTGAAACGAAAGGTATGCCGGCCTTCTTTTATCCCGGCGTGAATAATGAATGCATCATTGAGGCGGTAATCGATGCCCCCCAGCAGTTGATAAGGATCTTTCAGTTTGTAATAAGCCAATATGCCAACATTGATTTCGCTGGCACTGGCTTCGCTCATATACAAAATCCTTGGAGAAAGTTTAAGGGCTTCATTTACCTGAAAGTCGCACCCCCCCTGAAAATTAAACCGCATGGGCATGCGGGCCTTCAATTCCGTAAGCGATACATAGGGCTCATTGACATGCTGGATGGAAAACCCGGCAAAAGGATGAACGTTTTTTTCCTTGTCGATATATTTGTAATAGAGTCCATAGTTCACATCCAGGCGAACAGTGCTGGTAGCCGGAAACGTTTCTCCGCTTGGTATGTTGTTGTCGAATCCTCCTGTGGCAGCGGAGTATTGATTGTCGTAACTGAAGTTATTCGGATTGAAGCTTGTGTAAATGATTCCGATTTGCACACCAGTGGTGAGTCGATGTTTTCCGTCCGCTTTATTTAAAATATCGTATGCCGCAGAGAGCATGGCATTCATGATGTTGAAATTCCCCACCCCCGAGTTGTTGTCCACCAGATAGGCCCCCAAGCCAAAATTTTTC